>NZ_QUHG01000002.1:0-375938 GCF_003479505.1 Roseburia sp. AF15-21
CAAGGTCAAGCGAAGAAGAGCGCAGGGTGGATGCCTTGGCACTAAGAGCCGATGAAAGACGTGATAAGCTGCGAAAAGTCACGGGGAGGAGCAAATATCCTTTGATCCGTGAATGTCTGAATGGGGAAACCCACATGAGAATACCTCATGTATCCATACGCCAATCCATAACGTATGGAAGGGAACCCGGTGAACTGAAACATCTAAGTAGCCGGAGGAAGAGAAAGAAAAATCGATTTCCAAAGTAGCGGCGAGCGAAATGGAAAGAGCCCAAACCGGAGTGCGTGCATTCCGGGGTTCGGACCGCATAATTGATTCAGCAATTCCAGCAGAACTGTTTTGGGAAAGCAGACCAGAGAGGGTGAAAGTCCCGTAAGCGAAAGAAGAGCTGACATGGCGGTATCCAGAGTACATCGAGACACGAGAAACCTTGATGGAATAAGCGGGGACCACCCCGTAAGGCTAAATACTACTTAGTGACCGATAGCGCATAGTACTGTGAAGGAAAGGTGAAAAGGACCCCGGGAGGGGAGTGAAAGAGAACCTGAAACCCTGTGTTTACAAGCTGTGGAAGCACTTTATATGTGCGACCGCGTACTTTTTGTAGAACGGTCCGGCGAGTTACGCTTACTGGCGAGGTTAAGGACTTAAGGTCCGGAGCCGAAGGGAAACCAAGTCTTAACAGGGCGAGTTTAGTCAGTAGGAGTAGACCCGAAACCGGGTGATCTATCCATGTCCAGGTTGAAGATGCCGTAAAAGGCGTTGGAGGACCGAACCCACATCCGTTGAAAAGGGTGGGGATGAGGTGTGGATAGGGGAGAAATTCCAATCGAACCCGGAGATAGCTGGTTCTCCTCGAAATAGCTTTAGGGCTAGCCTCGTTTTAGTCTTGTGGAGGTAGAGCACTGAATTTCCGCGGGGGCGTCAAAGCTTACCAAAGAATATCAAACTCCGAATGCCATTAAGATGATGAACGGGAGTCAGACTGTACGAGATAAGTTGGACAGTCAAAAGGGAAAGAGCCCAGACCACCAGCTAAGGTCCCAAAGTGTGTGTTAAGTGGAAAAGGATGTGGGGATTCAAAGACAACTAGGATGTTGGCTCAGAAGCAGCCATTCATTCAAAGAGTGCGTAACAGCTCACTAGTCGAGAGTCCCTGCGCCGAAAATGTCCGGGGCTGAAACACAACACCGAAGCTGTGGAATCATACCTAGTATGATTGGTAGAGGAGCATTCTTAAGACCGACGAAGCTGTACCGGTAAGGAGCAGTGGAGGGATAAGAAGAGAGAATGCCGGAATGAGTAGCGAGAGGAAGGTGAGAATCCTTCCGGCCGAATATCCAAGGATTCCAGGGTAAAGCTGATCTGCCCTGGGTAAGTCGGGACCTAAGGAGAGGCCGAGAGGCGTATCCGATGGACAACAGGTTTAGATTCCTGTACCACATATGGTCAGAACTGTGGGGACGCAGAAGGAAAGCATGAGCCAGGAATGGAAAGACTGGTACAAGCAGAGGGGATGGTGTGCTGGCAAATCCGCACACGAAAGTCCTTGCTGTGATGTGGAGCGAACTAGAGTAGCGAAGCATGCGGACCGGCTGCCGAGAAAAGCCGCTATTGTGCCATATGTGCCCGTACCGTAAACCGACACAGGTGGATGAGGAGAGAATCCTAAGGCCGACGGAAGAAGTATTGTTAAGGAACTCGGCAAAATGACCCCGTAACTTCGGGAGAAGGGGTGCCTGAGAAATCAGGCCGCAGAGAATAGGCTCAAGCAACTGTTTAGCAAAAACACAGGTCTATGCAAAACCGAAAGGTGAAGTATATGGGCTGACGCCTGCCCGGTGCTGGAAGGTTAAGAGGAGAGGTTAGCGCAAGCGAAGCTTTGAATTTAAGCCCCAGTAAACGGCGGCCGTAACTATAACGGTCCTAAGGTAGCGAAATTCCTTGTCGGGTAAGTTCCGACCCGCACGAAAGGCGTAATGATTTGAGCACTGTCTCGACAATACATCCGGTGAAATTGAAGTACCAGTGAAGATGCTGGTTACCCGCGCCAGGACGGAAAGACCCCATGGAGCTTTACTCCAGTTTGGTACTGGGATTCGGTACTGCATGTACAGGATAGGTGGGAGACGAAGAAGTTAGGACGCCAGTCTTAACAGAGTCGCTGTTGGGATACCACCCTTGCAGTATTGGGTTTCTAACCAGCCGCTGTGAACCAGCGGTGGGACAATGCCAGGCGGGGAGTTTGACTGGGGCGGTCGCCTCCGAAAGGGTATCGGAGGCGCTCAAAGGTTCCCTCAGAATGGTCGGAAACCATTTAAAGAGTGCAAAGGCAGAAGGGAGCTTGACTGCGACACCGACGGGTGGAGCAGGTACGAAAGTAGGACTTAGTGATCCGGTGGCATAAAGTGGGATTGCCATCGCTCAACGGATAAAAGCTACCCTGGGGATAACAGGCTTATCACTCCCAAGAGTTCACATCGACGGAGTGGTTTGGCACCTCGATGTCGGCTCATCGCATCCTGGGGCTGTAGCAGGTCCCAAGGGTTGGGCTGTTCGCCCATTAAAGCGGTACGCGAGCTGGGTTCAGAACGTCGTGAGACAGTTCGGTCCCTATCCGGCGCGGGCGTAGGATATCTGAGGGGAGCTGGCCTTAGTACGAGAGGACCGGGCTGGACGGACCACTGGTGCATCAGCTGGATACCAAATCCATAGCTGGGTAGCCAAGTCCGGAAGGGATAAACGCTGAAGGCATCTAAGCGTGAAGCCCCCCCCAAGATGAGATGTCCCTGTCTATAAGACAGTAAGACCCCTGAAAGAGTATCAGGTAGATAGGGCAGAGGTGGAAGCACGGTAACGTGTGGAGCTGACTGTTACTAATCGGTCGAGGGCTTGACCAAAAAGCAGTAAGATGGTAGGACGGATGAAGAGATGTGGAGCAGATTTATCTGCGGAAACAGCTCTTAAGCCGGACGAACATTTGCCTGCAAATGACATCGAAAATGCGAAGCATTTGAGATGACCATCTTAGAAATAAAGTTTTCGGATTCCTGTATGAAGTTTTGAAGGTATGTTACAAAACAAACCTATTGTGACGTACTTGTACGTCATTTTAGCATATAGGGGTGTAGTTCATCGGTAGAATAAGAGTCTCCAAAACTCCAGAGGAGGGTTCGATTCCTTCCACCCCTGTTCTTAAATAGAAAGTATATTTTATACTTTCTTTTTTTTACTTTACAGGAAATTGCTTTCCTGTAAAGTAAAAAACGCCCTGCGAGGATGCACACTGCGGCGTATAAGGTAGATGTCGCAAGCGACCGCCGCAGGCGTGAGAATGTGCCAAGGCACATTCTTTGTTATGCGAGTAGCGAGAAACTCGCAAAGCGTGTTTCTCGTAGTTGTGCCAGGTATTCGTAAGAAGCTACTGGCAGACTTAGCATGAATTCACAAACAGCTATTAGCAGTAAATTTTGTATAAAAAAGAAAAGTGGTATAAAATAGACAAAGAGTGTTAAAATCTAAGAGAAAGTAATGAAAGAGAAGTTTTATAAAGGGTAGTCTGCTGACATAGAAGAAAATATGTGATGAATGAAAACAGGATTGTGAGGAAGGGAGCTGTAAGAGAAATGAACAGGTATTGGTTGCATGCGGCATCAGGAGAACTTTCTTTAGCAAGGGATAATGGGAAAAATATAGAAAAGGAATCAGAACCGCAGATAATACTATTAAATATGGAAGAATTTCAGCAATTAGAAGGAAATTATCCGCATCGAAAGAATCTGATTAGCAGCATGCGTTTTATCCGCTATAGCAAAGTAGAGGCATTTCATGAATGTGTACAGGGGATTATACATGTACCAAAACAGGGAAGTAAAAAGGAAAAAGAGTTTTCCTTTGGCTTTTATCTCTTTGAAAATAAACTATTTTTAATAGAAGAAGATGAGGAATTACAGGAAATATTGGCAAAGGTCAAAAATGATATGTTTGATGGCTGCACACTTCATATGGTGTTGCTCTTTATTTGTAATGCATTAATTGACAATGATATTCTTTATCTGCAAAAGATAGAGGAAAATTTGGAGAAGGTAGAGGATGTTGTAATTAAGAGGATACCGGAGCATTTTAATGAAGTAATTATGCGTTATCGGAAGCAGCTTTCAGAGAGCCGGGCATATTATGAACAGTTGATGAATATGGGAGATTTCATGCAGATGTATATGAACCGGGAGTCTTTAGTAGAAGAGGAACAGGGCTGGGAACGCTATATGAATCGTGTGGAACGGCTGCATAATTACGTAGAGACAATCCGCGAGTATTTACAGCAAATCCGTGAAATGTATCAGACGCAGATTGATATTCACCAGAACCGGATTATGAGTATTCTGACCATTGTAACAACTCTCTTTTTGCCATTGACACTAATTACAGGCTGGTATGGAATGAATTTTCCGGGAATGCCGGAATTTCAATGGAAATATGGTTATCTGGCAGTAATCGGAGTGTCCGTTCTTCTTATTATTATAGAGATAGTATATTTCAAGAAAAAGCAGATCTGGATATCTTCGAAAGACGTAATATAATGAGTGATACAATCACGTTATAATACACAAAATGTCCACTTATATGGAAAACCGCTGAATGTACGGAAAAAAGTGCAATAGTAAGTATTATGTAAATGTTATGTGTGGAAAGAAGTTTAGGAATAATGATGGAATTTGGAGCTTTTTTGAAGACTTTTGAAGGAATGCGAGGCTTATTACCTTATTTTTTGACACAAAAATTTGTGAAAAACGATAAAAAATATTGACTGAGTAAAAAAAAACTTGTAAATGTGACTAAAGTACCATAAAAAACGACAAAATGTGACAGGCAAACTAATTTTGGTAAGACCAAAATGGAGAAAAACAGAAAAATTTATTGTGTAAAATGCTCATAAAATTCATATACTAAGATGGTAAGCGAAAATTGACAAAAAAAAGAAATGGTGTCATAATGCTCAAGAATCAAAAGTAAATCAGTTTATTTTTTTGAGGATGGTGAAAAAAATGAATGAAAAGAAAATCAAATTAGCTGGCACAGAAGAGGTTAGAGACTTTGTACGTGAGGCAGGAAAATGTGATTTTGACATTGATATTTCATACAATAGAGTAATAATTGACGCAAAGTCTTTTCTTGGAGTATTAAGTCTAGATCTGAATCGAGAGCTTACTGTTAAGTATGGCGGACATGATATGAACTTTGAGAATGTATTAAGCAAGTATGCAACTGCTTAAATGATGGCACAGGTTTTCTGGCAGCCAGAAAATACAGGTTCATAAGGTAAGAAGAAATACCGGGTAGCGGACAATTTGGATATTGTCTTTTCTATCTGGTATTTTTTTGTTATTATGAAATGAGAGTACGTTTCAATTCCTTTAAAGTCTGCTAGAAAAATGAGATTTTTCAAAAATTGATAAATAGAAAAAATAGTGAATAGCATAAATAGAAATAAGTATAAGATGGGATGAAAAGGGGTGACAGCGGAATGGAACGTGAGCAGATAAGAATATCGGTACGAAATCTGGTGGAGTTTATCTTGCGTTCCGGAGACATTGATAACCGCAGAGCCAGTCTTGATACGATGGAAGCCATGCAGGCGGGCAGCAGACTCCATCGGAAGATTCAAAAGAAGATGGGAAGCACTTACCATGCCGAGGTTCCTTTAAATATTATCATTGAGGAAGAAAATTATGAGCTTGGAATCTGGGGACGGGCAGACGGCATTATAATAGAAGAAACAGTTACCATTGATGAGATAAAAGGCGTATATTTAAGCCTTGACTTATTGGAAAAACCCGTAAAGGTACATCTGGCACAGGCAAAGTGCTATGCGTACATATATGGAATCCAGAATGATTTACAGAAAATCAATGTTCAGATGACATATGGAAATCTCGATACCGGAGATTTAAAATATTTTTCTTATGAATATAGTATGCAGCAGCTGCAGGAATGGTTTTCAGATTTGATTTTAAAATATAAGAAATGGGCGGATTTTCAGTATGAGTGGCGGAAGAAACGGCAGGCATCCATTAAGGAACTGGCATTTCCGTTTCCGTACCGGGAGGGACAGAAGGAGTTGGCTGCCGGGGTTTACCGTACGATAGCCAGAAAAAAGAATCTGTTTATTCAGGCACCCACCGGAGTAGGCAAGACCATTTCTACATTATATCCGGCAATCAAAGCGGTGGGAGAAGGATTAGGTGATAAGATTTTTTACTTAACTGCCAAGACTGTTACCGCAAATGTGGCAAAAGAGACCCTTGGCATTTTATGTGAAAAGGGTTATCGGGCAAAAAGTGTGCAGATTACAGCGAAAGAAAAATTATGCCCTTGTGAGGAAGTGGACTGTAATCCCGTAAGCTGCCCTTATGCAAAGGGGCATTTTGACCGGGTAAATGATGCGGTTTACGATTTATTACAGAAAGAAAATAATATGACAAGAGAAGTTTTGCAGGCACATGCAAAAGAATATCAGGTCTGCCCGTTTGAAATGTGTCTGGACACGGCAACCTGGGCGGATAATATTATCTGTGATTATAATTATGTCTTTGACCCGAATGTGTATCTAAAGCGTTTTTTCGCAGATGGCATCAAGGGTGATTATATCTTTCTGGTGGATGAGGCACACAATCTTGTGGAACGTGGACGGGAGATGTATAGTGCCGCCCTTGTCAAAGAGGATATTCTTGCGGCGCGGAAAATTATGAAGCCAAGAAGCTCTGCCATTGAGAAGGAACTGAGCAAATGCAATAAGCTGATGTTAGAATATAAGAGAGAATGCGAAACCTATCAGATTTACGAAAGCATTCCGAATCTCATTTTCTCCTGTATGCGTCTTGCAGCAAAAATCGAAGAATATATGCAGAAGAATCCGGAGTTCCCGGGGCGGGATGTGGTTCTTGATTTCTATTTTGAATTGCGCAATTTCTTGAATATCTATGAGCGTGTGGATGAGCATTATGTAATTTACGGGCAGCATGATGAAGAGGGCAGATTTGTCATAAAGCTTTTTTGCGTGGATCCGTCCTTTAATCTGCAGGAGTGTCTGGATAAGGGAAATGCTACGATTTTCTTCTCGGCAACGCTGCTGCCGGTTCAGTATTATAAGGAGCTTTTGACGAATAAAACGGATAATTATGCGGTTTATGCCAGGACAACATTTTCTCAGGATAAGAGACTTTTGTTAATCGGAAATGATGTCAGCAGTAAATATACCAGAAGAACACCGGAAGAATACGGAAGGATTGCAGATTATATTTATCGTACAATAAAGAAGAAAAAGGGCAATTATATGGTGTTTTTCCCATCCTATCTTTTCCTGAAAAAAGTGCATGAGGCATTTGAACTGCGGATGGATGAAACAATTACCTGCATCTGTCAGGAATCCGGCATGCGGGAAGAGGAAAGAGAAGCTTTCTTAGAAGCATTTCAGGAGGAAAAAGAAGAGTCCCTGGTGGCATTTTGTGTTATGGGCGGCATCTTTGGAGAAGGAATTGACTTAAAGAGGGAGCAGTTGATTGGCGCAATTATCGTAGGAACCGGTCTGCCGCAGATTAGCAATGAGCGGGAAATTTTAAAAGAGTATTATGATAAGAAAGAGGGCATGGGATTCGACTATGCCTATCGGTATCCGGGAATGAATAAGGTACTTCAGGCAGCGGGACGTGTTATCCGGACTGCAGAAGACGTGGGAATTATCGAGCTTTTGGATGAACGCTTTCTGCAGAATGATTATCAGCGGCTGTTCCCAAGAGAGTGGGAACAGCGGAGTGTGTGCCAACTTTCCAATCTGGAAGAAAAGCTGACAACCTTCTGGGAGGAAATGCATTTATAATGTCGGCAGCAGGTTTAAGAATTCTTCCGTAGAAGTAAGAATCGGAAGATTCGGATTGACGGAGACGGCAAGCTGTCTTCGCGGAAGAGGTTCTAAGGTTTTTAAGATAAACAAATCTTTGGATTCATGTTTTAAACAGTAGTCCGGAATGCAGGCAATGCCAAGACCGATGCGGGCAAGGTCAATCAGAAGGTCATTACTGCTCAGTTCAATTTCCGGAATCAGCTCCAACTGATGGGAGAGGAAGAGATTGTGCATGAATTCGCTGGTGGTACTCTTGTTATCGAGCATCAGCAGAGGATATTTTGTTAAATCCCGGAAACTTAATTCCTGTTGTTTTAAATTAAAGTAGGATGGATTCGCAATAAATACATCCGTAAAATCCAGTACCATTTTGCGGATGTAGGATTGATTTAATCGTACATTCGGGCAGTTGGTAACGGCAATATCGACTTTTCCCTGCTCTAAGAGGTCAACGCAGCCAAGAGAGGTTGCATTGGTAACCTTGATGGGAACGCTGGGAAATTTTTTATGAAATTCTTTTAAATAAGGTACTAAAAAATAGCGGCAGATAGTATCGCTGGCAGCAATATGAAGCTGACCCAATCCAAGAGTATTGGACTCTAAGAGCTGGTTTTCCCCGCGGGCGATGAGATTCATGGCAGGTTCAATGTGTTTTAACAGAACCTGTCCTGCCGGAGTAAGCTGGACTTTCTTGGTGCTCCGGATAAAAAGCGGCTGCTCTAATTTCTTTTCTAAGGTCTTGATGGACTGGCTTACTGCAGACTGGGAAATGTAAAGCTGCTTGCTGGCTTCCGAGAAGCTTAAGGAAGTAGCAACGTGGTAGAATACTTTATATAATTCGTAATTAATATCCATAATGGCTCCTTTATCATATCAGAATGCATATCTTACATATTTTCCTTTATTATAAGTGACGCTTATAACTGTGTCAACATTAGTAACTCTTATAAATAAAATTAAATATATTAATTGTTCTTATTCATAATGCCGTGCTATAATGAGCATAAGAAAGTAAACATTCAGGAGGTAGAAGATGAGTAAGGTAAGAAGAGTGTATGTAGAGAAAAAAGACGCTTACGCAGTACGCGCCAAAGAGTTACATGCAGAGATTAAGAGTTATCTTGGAATCAGCGCAGTAGATAAGGTACGTGTCCTGATTCGTTATGATATTGAAAACATTTCCGATGATGTATATAAAAGAGCAGTTCAGACTGTATTTTCAGAGCCGCCGGTAGATGATGTCTATGAAGAGAATTTTGAAATGGGGGATGGAAAAGTATTTTCCGTTGAATTCCTTCCGGGACAGTTCGACCAGAGAGCAGATTCTGCAGAGCAGTGTGTGAAGCTTTTAAAAGAGGATGAAGAGCCGGTTATCCGTACCGCAACAACGTATGTTATTTACGGAGATATCAACGCTGAGCAGTTAGAGGCAATCAAGCATCACTGCATCAACCCGGTAGATTCCAGAGAGACCGGCATGGAGAAGCCTGAGACTTTGGTAACAGAGTTCCCGGAGCCTGCAGATGTTAAGATTATGACTGGATTTAAGGATATGCCGGAGCAGGAATTAAAAGCACTCTATGATTCCCTTGGACTGGCTATGACATTCAAGGATTTCTTACATATTCAGAACTATTTCCATGGAGAAGAAGATAGAGACCCATCCATGACCGAGATTCGTGTGCTGGATACCTACTGGTCAGACCATTGCCGTCATACCACATTTTCTACCGAACTGAAAAATGTTGCATTTGAAGATGGTTTTTACAAAGAGCCAATGGAAAAGACATATGAGGATTATCTTGATACACATAAGAAAATGTATGAGGGTAGAGATGACAAATTTGTCTGCTTAATGGACATTGCATTAATGGCAATGAAGCGTCTGAAAAAAGAAGGAAAATTACAGGATCAGGAAGAGTCCGATGAGATTAATGCCTGCTCTATCGTAGTGCCTGTTGAAGTAGATGGCAAGACAGAAGAATGGCTTGTAAACTTTAAAAATGAGACCCACAACCACCCAACCGAAATCGAGCCGTTTGGTGGAGCTGCAACCTGTCTTGGTGGAGCAATCCGTGACCCGTTGTCAGGACGTACCTATGTATATCAGGCAATGCGTGTAACCGGAGCTGCTGACCCTACCGTATCTGTAAAAGATACCATGGAAGGAAAGCTTCCTCAGAAGAAACTGGTTCGCGGCGCAGCACAGGGATACAGTTCCTATGGTAACCAGATTGGACTTGCTACTGGATATGTCAAAGAAGTATATCATCCGGATTATGTTGCTAAGAGAATGGAAATCGGAGCCGTTATGGGAGCAGCACCTCGTCGTGCCGTTCAGAGACTGACTTCTGATCCGGGAGATATTATTATCCTCTTAGGCGGACGTACCGGACGTGATGGCTGCGGTGGAGCAACCGGTTCCTCTAAAGCACACAATACAGAATCCATTGATACCTGTGGAGCAGAGGTTCAGAAAGGTAACCCACCTACCGAACGTAAGATTCAGAGACTTTTCCGCAGAGAAGAAGTTGCCCACATTATTAAGAAATGTAATGACTTTGGTGCCGGTGGAGTGTCCGTAGCAATCGGAGAGCTTGCAGACGGATTACAGGTTGATTTGGATAAAGTACCTAAGAAATATGCTGGACTGGACGGAACAGAACTTGCTATTTCCGAGTCTCAGGAGCGTATGGCAGTTGTTGTTGCACCGGAAGATGCACAGCAGTTCTTAGATTATGCAAAAGAAGAAAACTTAGAGGCTGTGAAAGTTGCCGTTGTAACCGAAGAGCCAAGATTAGTATTATCCTGGAGAGGAAAAGAAATTGTAAATCTTTCCAGAGCATTCTTAGACACCAACGGAGCACATCAGGAGACTGATGTAAAGGTAGAGCTTCCGGTAAAAGAAGAGAATTATTTAAATAAAATCGGCACAAAGGCTGTAGAAGAAGCAGTTGCAGCAGGCGATATGAAAGCTGCATGGTTAAATGAATTAAAAGACCTTAACGTATGTTCCCAGAAGGGTCTCGTAGAAATGTTTGATGGTTCTATCGGAGCAGGCAGTGTATACATGCCATATGGTGGAAAATATCAGTTGACCGAGACACAGAGTATGGTTGCAAAACTTCCGGTTATGAATGGAAAATGCGATACAGTAACCATGATGAGTTACGGATTTGATCCATATTTATCTTCATGGAGCCCATACCATGGAGCAGCTTATGCAGTATTAGAGTCTGTTTCCCGTATCGTAACAGCCGGTGGTGATTTCCACAAGATTCGTTTCACATTCCAGGAATACTTCCGCAGAATGTCGGAGGAGCC
Source organism: Roseburia sp. AF15-21 (assembly GCF_003479505.1). NCBI lineage: Bacteria > Bacillati > Bacillota > Clostridia > Lachnospirales > Lachnospiraceae > Roseburia > Roseburia sp. AF15-21. The sequence goes on from NZ_QUHG01000002.1 coordinate 11,225, forward strand.
AAGTCGTTGGAGCCAGCCATTTGCAGCACTGCTTGGTGCTTATAATGCGCAGATTGGTTTCGGACTTCCATCCATCGGTGGAAAGGACTCCATGTCCGGTTCCTTCAATGAAATTGATGTACCGCCAACACTGGTATCCTTTGCAGTTGATGTAGCAAAAGAAAAAGATGTTATCACACCGGAGCTTAAGAAAGAAAATGATAAGCTGATGTTATTTACCATCGAAAAAGATGCTTATGATATGCCGGATTACGCACAGGTTATGAAGCTTTATGATGCAATTCATGAGATGACTGAGACAGGCGTTATCGTAGCAGCTTATGCATTAGACGGAAAAGGTCTTGCAGCAGCAGTCAGCAAGATGGCATTTGGTAATAAACTTGGCGTTACTGTAAATGTAGATGTAACAAAAGAAACATTATTTGCATCGGGCTTTGGAAATATCGTAGCAGAAGTTCCGGAAAATAAAGTTGTAAAAGCACAGGAAATCCTTGCAGCAGCAGGCCTTGCAGCGAACGGAGCTGTTGTGGGTGCAGTAAATGACAGCAAGAACTTTATCTATGGTGATATGAGCATTTCCATGGATGAAGCAATCGAAGCATGGGGACAGACTTTAGAGAAAGTATTCCCAACCAGAGCAACCACCGGAACAGAAGAAGTGAAGAGCGGACTTTACGATACAAAAGACATTTATGTCTGCAAGCACAAAGTTGCCCGCCCACATGTATTTATTCCGGTATTCCCGGGAACCAACTGCGAGTACGACAGTGCGAAAGCATTTGAAAATGCAGGTGCAGATGTAACCGTAAAGGTATTTAAGAACTTAAATGCAGAAGACATCCGTGATTCTGTTGATGTATTTGTAAAAGCAATTGATGAAGCACAGATTATCATGTTCCCTGGTGGATTCTCCGCAGGAGATGAACCGGAAGGCTCAGCAAAATTCTTTGCAACAGCATTCCGTAATGAGAAGATGAAAGAAGCTGTAAACAAGCTTTTAAATGAGCGTGACGGTCTTGCACTTGGTATCTGTAACGGATTCCAGGCACTGATTAAATTAGGTCTGGTTCCTTACGGCAAGATTACACACCAGAGACCGGATTCACCGACTCTGACCTACAATACCATCGGACGTCATATTTCCAAGATGGTATATACCAAGGTAGTGACCAACAAGTCCCCATGGTTAGCACAGGCTGAGCTTGGCGGCGTATACTGTAACCCGGCATCTCATGGAGAAGGACGTTTCGTTGCTCCGAAGGAGTGGTTAGACAAGCTCTTTGAGAATGGTCAGGTGGCAACCCAGTATGTAAACGAAGCCGGTGTTCCAACCATGGATGAAGAGTGGAACGTAAACGGTTCTTACATGGCAATCGAAGGTATCACCAGTCCGGACGGACGTGTCCTTGGTAAGATGGCACATGCAGAGCGTCGTGGAGAGTCTGTTGCAGTCAACATTTACGGCGAGCAGGATATGAAGCTGTTCGAAAGTGGAGTAGCATACTTCAAATAAAAAATAGGAATAAAGAAGAGCAAGACCTTGTAGATAGGAGAAATCCTTTCTGCAAGGTCTTTTTTTAGTAGAAGATGGTAAGTACATGAAACATTAAAAATTGTGGTGAGCAGGAGGAAGCGGCGAATCGTTTCGCAGAAGATAGTCTGATTCCGAAAGGGTATTATCAGGAATTTATAAGACAGGGTGAATTTGATTTACAGGCTATTAAGAAATTTGCAAATAAAATAAATCGTGATCCAGGTATTGTATTAGGAAGACTTCAGAAGGATAAGAAAATAGATTATAACGACTATACGATGAATACTTTACGACATAAATATAAAGTATGTACAAAGTTCTAGCGTATACAACGAGCGGTTCTGTTAAAAGCAGAACCGCTCGATTGCGTATGCAACACCATCTTCTTCATTAGAAAGGGAAATGAAATCAGCCGAATCTTTTAAGAGCTGTTGCGCATTTCCCATGGCAACGCCAATGCCGGCAGCTTTGACGATATCGAGATCATTTTCGCTGTCACCTACCGCCATGGTATCTTCCATGGAAATGTGGAGGTAATCACAGAGGAATTTAAGTCCTTTGGATTTGGCAATGCCGCATCTGGTAACTTCTAAGTTATGAAAACCGCCGGACACATAAGTGACTTCCGGGAAGGTGTCTAAGATTTCTTTTGTTTTTTCTCTTGTGGTATAGCTTCCATCTGCATCCGGTGCAAAGTTTAAAGTCAGTTTTGAAACACAAAGTTTATGTTCTTCGATATAAGCAGCTAAGTCAGTAATCGTCTTCCGGGTGGTCTGGATATATTTTTTTAAGGAATCCGGAATATCTAATAGGTTGGTAAGCTCGCTGGTGGAAAACTGGGTATAGCCGTCACCATTGATAAAGGCATCGATATGAAGAGACTGCGTATAGAGCTTGCGTAACAGCCGGACACTTAAATCGGTATCCATGCTTTCATCTAAGAGCAGTTCCTTTTCCGGGACGCGGTATACCGCAGAACCGTTGGCAGTAATGGCATATTGGATGCCAAGCTCCTTCATTTCATCCACAGGAAGACCGATATAAGGCCGGCCGGTGGAGATAATAACGGTAATCCCGTTTTCTACGGCTTTTCGAATCATTTCTTTATTATAAGAGGTAATGACACCGTCTTTATTATAGAGGGTGCCATCGATGTCTAAGGCAATTAGCTTTACTGAATTCATCAAGTGTACTCCTTTGTATTTGAAAATATCATTGTCAATGAATAACAGTGTAGCACAGAAAATGAAAAAAGCAACTCACCGGATTAAATTTATATTTTTAAGTTGCAGGAAAAGGAGCTTACATATATAATTAGTAGGAATTCAAATGTAAGATAAACTGGAGTATACTATGAATATAAAGGAATATATCAAAGAACAAAGACTGATAACCGATGGTGCCATGGGCACTTATTATGAGGAAAAATACAGCGAAGATACCGTGATTGCAGAAAAGGAGAATCTTAAGAATCCGGAGCAGATTAAGGAGATTCATCTAGAATATCTGCGTGCGGGAGCAAGGCTGATCCGCACCAATACATTTGCAGCAAATACCATGTTTCTTGCAGATATGCAGGAAGTAAAAGAGACAGTCCGGGCGGGCTATGAGATTGCAAAGGAAGCAGTAACCGCATTTCAGGCAGAAAATGGAAAAGAGATTCCGGTATTTATCGGAGCAGATTTAGGACCGATTTATGATCTTGACCATCAGGACTATGACAATGTGTTACAGGAGTACAAAGAAATTTGTGACACCTTCCTTTCCTGTGGCGCAGACTGTTTTGTATTTGAGACACAGAGTGACTTTACCTATATTGAGCCGGTGACGGCATATATCAAAGAAAAATCAGACGCATTTATTCTGGTGCAGTTTGCGTTTGACAAAAGTGGATACACCCGCTCCGGTCTTTCCATGCAGCGTGTGGCAGTAGAAGCTTCCGAGATGGAAAATGTGGATGCCTATGGATTTAACTGTGAACTGGACAGTACCCACATGTATCAGTTTATGAAGAACCTGAAGTTCTCCAGTGACAAATTCGTATCAGCACTTCCAAATGCAGGGTACCCATATACTTTGCGAGGAAAGACAATTTATTCCAATAATGCATCTTATTATGCAGAAAAAATGAAGGATATTGCAGCCCTTGGCACAGATATTTTAGGTGGCTGCTGTGGAACAACACCGGAATATATTGCTTTGCTTTCTGGCGAGTTACAGGATGTGCCGAAGGCAGCAAAGAAAATTGAAAATGTAGTAACGCAGGAGGTTACAAGAACTCCGTCTATTTTTGAAGAGAAGCTTTCCCGTGGCGAGAAGGCTTATATTGTAGAATTGGATCCGCCATTTTCCGAGGATGCATCCAAGGTTATGAAAGGAGCAGAAGATTTAAGAAAATGTAATGTGGATCTGATTACCCTTTCCGATTCCCCAATGGCACGGGCGAGAATGGATGCCGGACAGCTGGCAGTGAAAATCCAGCAGAAGACCGGTGTGGCAGTAATGCCACATATCAGCTGCCGTGACCGCAATGTGATTGCGTTGCGTGCAGGTCTTTTAGGCATGCATATGAATGATGTCCGCCATTTCCTGATTGTGACCGGAGACCCGGTTTCAAGGGCAGACCGCGAAAGAGTGACTTCTGTTTTTGATTTCAATTCCATCAAACTGATGCAGTATGTTAAGGAAATGAATTTAGAAGTTTTTGCACAGGAGCCGGTTTATTATGGTGGTGCATTGAATTATCATGGCGCCAATCCGGATGCGATTATTGAACGGATGAAGCGTAAAGCGGAAGCAGGATGCGGTTATTTCCTGTCACAGCCGGTATATACCGAGAAAGATGTGGAAAGACTGACTTATATCAAGGAACACATTGACACCAAAATCATGTGCGGTATTATGCCACTGGTAAGCTATAAGAATGCAATGTTTGTGAAAAATGAGATGCCGGGCATCCATGTTTCCGATGAAATTGTAAACCGGTATCGGGAAGATATGACAAGAGAAGAGGCAGAAGAAGTGGCAATTGAATTATCTGTTGAAATCGCAGCAAAATTATATGATATTGCAGACGGATTTTATTTTATGACACCATTTAACCGGACGGGCTTAATTGCGAGAATTATTGAGGCAATCCGACAGGAGGAAGAACGCAGATGACAAGAGAGGAATTTAAGGAATTAGTAAAAAATGGACCGGTTATCTTAGATGGTGCAACCGGAAGCAATCTTCAGAATGCAGGAATGCCGGTAGGAGTCTGCCCGGAGCAGTGGATTTTAGAGCATCCACAGACCATGATAGATTTGCAGCGGGCTTATGTGGAGGCTGGAACACAGATTCTTTTGGCACCGACCTTTACTGCAAACCGCATTAAATTAGAAGAATATGGACTGGCAGATAAGCTGGTAGAGATGAACCAGCAATTAGTTGCCATTTCCAAAGAGGCAGCAGGCGGAAAAGCGCTGGTAGCCGGTGATATTACCATGACCGGTCAGCAGCTTTATCCGATGGGTGAATTGCAGTTTGAAGAACTGGTAGATATTTATAAAGAACAGGTCAAAGTTGTGGCAGATGCGGGAGTAGACTTATTTATCATTGAGACCATGATGAGTCTGCAGGAAACAAGAGCCGCTGTGCTGGCAATCCGTGAAACCTGTGATTTGCCGATTATGGCAAGTATGACTTATAACGAGGATGGCAGAAGCTTGTATGGAACAGATCCGGTAACTGCGGTAGTTACGTTGCAGAGCCTGGGTGCTGATGCAGTGGGAATGAACTGCTCCACAGGACCAGAGGAAATGTTAGAGCCGATTCGCCAGACTGTAGAATATGCCTATGTTCCTGTTTTGGCAAAGCCAAATGCCGGATTACCGGAATTAGAGGATGGTGTAACGGTATACAAGACCACACCGGAAGAATTCGCAGAAGTTGGTGCAAAATTAATCGAAGAAGGCGTTTCGATTATTGGTGGATGCTGTGGAACGACCCCGGCACATATCAAAGCATTGGCAGATAAAGTAAAACCAATGGGAATCCATCATGTGGAAGCACCAAGACGAAGAGTGCTTACTTCCGAGCGTAAGACGGTAGAAATTGATTTGGACGGACCATTTATGGTAATTGGTGAGCGGATTAATCCGACCGGAAAGAAGAAATTGCAGGCAGAGCTTCGGGAAGGCAGCCTTAATATGGTTCGTGATATGGCACGGGCGCAGGAGGAAAATGGTGCAGCCATTCTGGATGTCAATATGGGTATGAATGGAATTGATGAGAAACAGATGATGTTAAATACCATTCATGAGGTTACTTATACAGTGGATTGTCCGCTTTGTATCGATTCATCCCATGTGGATATTATTGAAGCAGCACTTCGTATTTATCCGGGACGAGCTTTGATTAACTCTATTTCCTTAGAAAAAGAGAAATTCGAAAAATTGCTTCCGATTGCAAAGAAATATGGAGCAATGTTTATTTTGCTTCCGCTTTCTGACGAGGGACTTCCAAAAGACGCAGAAGAGAAGCGGCAGATTGTCCGTACCATTTTAGATGCCGCCTTAAAAATCGGTCTTCATAAAGAAGATATTATCGTGGACGGACTGGTAGCAACGGTAGGTGCCAATCCGCTGGCAGCATTGGAATGTTTCGATACCATCCAGTATTGTAAGGATGAATTGGGCCTTGCCACAGCCTGTGGACTTTCCAATATTTCCTTCGGTCTGCCGGAACGTATTTATGTAAACAGTGCATTTCTTACCATGGCAATTGCAAAAGGACTTACGATGGCAATTGCAAATCCATCCCAGGATTTATTAATGAATGCGGCAGTGGCTTCGGATATGCTTTTACATAAAGAAGGTTCCGATATCCGCTATATCAATCGGATGAACCAGCGGGCACAGAAGGAAGCTCCGGCAACCGATAACGCAGCTTCGGCAGGCACTTTAGAGCCGGCAAATCCGGTATTTGACTGTGTATTAAAGGGAAATAAGGGCAATATTTTAAAAGAAGTAGATAAAGCTTTGGCAGCAGGAGAAGAACCGGGAGCGATTATTAATGGACAGTTGATTCCTGCCATTAATGAAGTAGGTGTCCTTTTTGACAAGCAGATTTATTTCCTGCCGCAGCTGATTTCCAGTGCGCAGACCATGCAGCATGCCATTGAATACTTGGAGCCAATGCTTTCCAAAGATAAGGACGCAGAGCCAAAGGCAACCATTATTATTGCAACCGTAGAAGGTGACATACACGATATCGGTAAGAATCTGGTAGCACTGATGCTCCGTAACTATGGTTATCGTGTTTTAGATTTGGGCAAAGATGTAGCGGCAGATATTATTGTGGATACAGCGTTAAAAGAAAATGCCCAGATTATCGGACTTTCTGCCCTGATGACCACTACCATGATGCGTATGAAGGATGTGGTAGAACTGGCAAAAGAGCGCGGCTGCAACAGCAAGATTATCGTAGGCGGCGCAGCAATTACACAGAGCTTTGCAGATGAAATCGGTGCAGATGGCTATTCCCCGGATGCAGCTGATTGTGTAAAACTGGTAGAACGTCTGCTGGAAGAAATGTAAATTTTTATTTTGGGAGGTTTTTGATATGGTAAAGATAATTTCAGATAGTACCTGTGATTTATCTGAAGAACTGGTAAAACGTTATGATATTACCATTCTTCCGCTTCACATTTTATTAGGTGACGAAGAATATCTGGATGGAGTAAATATTACTCCGCAGGAGATTTTTGACTGGTCGGATGAACACAAGACCACTCCAAAGACTTCAGCACCATCCGCAGAGCAGGCAGTAGAATTGTTAAAGCCTTATGTAGAAAAAGGTCAGGAGGTTATCTGTTTTGCCATTGCATCCGGGATGTCTTCTTCCATGAATGTGATGCGTCTTGCAGCGGAAGAACTGGAGGCAGAAAATCTGGTTACAGTAATTGATTCTGCAAACCTTTCTACCGGTATCGGACTTCTTGTCATAGAAGCAGCCGAAATGGCACAGCAGGGAAAGAGCGCGGCAGAGATTACCGCCCGTATCGAAGAATTAAAGCCTCTGGTTCGGGCAAGCTTTGTGGTAGAAACCTTAACCTATCTTTATCGTGGTGGCAGATGCAGTGGACTGGCTGCCTTAGCCGGAGGTGCATTAAAGCTTCATCCGCGGATTGGTGTTGAGGATGGTAAGATGGGACCGGGAAAGAAATATCGTGGTAATATGGAAAAGGTTGTATTTTCTTATGTAAAGGATATGGAAGAAGCACTTAAGAATGCCCGCCCGGAACGCGTATTTATCACTCATTCCGGCAGTGCCCCGGAAATCGTAGATAAGGTACGGGCTTATCTCAATGACCTGCATGTCTTTCATGAAATTTTAGAGACCAGAGCGGGTGGTGTAGTATCCAGCCACTGTGGACCGGGAACACTGGGCGTCTTGTTTATTGCGAAGGAGTAGGGAGAAGGAGAGATGTATGATTTGCAAAGGTATTTCATAAGGCAGGTATCCGACAGCTTGACAGAATTATTGGAGTAATTTTGAATCTTGAAATATTTTCAAAAATTTTAAATATTTCAAAAATATTTTTGAAAAAGTGCTTGACTTCACTATTCCTATATAGTATACTAGCAAAGCGGGTTGCAGATGAGTAACCCGCAGGAATATGGGATCTTAGCTCAGCTGGGAGAGCATCTGCCTTACAAGCAGAGGGTCACAGGTTCGAGCCCTGTAGGTCCCATTCCAAAATAAATAATTGAATATGGCGGAATAGCTCAGTTGGCTAGAGCACACGGTTCATACCCGTGGTGTCGAGAGTTCAAATCTCCCTTCCGCTACTGAAAAAGAATCTTGCAGATGCAGGATTCTTTTTTTTGCGAGTAGCAAGAAAAGGCCTGGGGGTCTGGAAAGAACTGCAGGTGGTGAATTCTGTCGGTGCGTGGAATCTGTCAGTGGTGGATTTTGGTAGTGCGTGGGCGGCGAAGAGTGCTTCTGGTCTAGTTCCTGTATAGAACAGTTGTGATTGGGCAAAAAAGCTGGAAACAATCTTTATTTTGCCCAATCTAGCTTAGCAAAGTCGCAATTCCGGGAAGCCAGAAGAGTTGCATCGTAGTAAATTGGGTAAGAAACACTGCAAACAGAGTGTTTCTTACCCAATTTCTTGTAAATCCCTTACCTACCTGCTTCTATATTTAAAAATAGCTTATGGCTCCTGAAAAAGCCCAATCCCAGGCGGATAGTAGCTGAAGATAAAAAACAGAATTGCAAGAATTACAAGGCAGGTAAGAAGCAGTCCCCTGCGGTTGGCAAGTTCGCGGTTATCTTTCAGAAACCATCCGGTAAGAAAGACACCCAGAACACTGATGTAGAAAATTGCAATATCAATCGCCATGACAGAGAAGCCAAGCACACTGGTGTATGTGTAGAAGAGAATTGGAATCAATGCCAACCCAACCAGCGTCCCAATGGAGAGTGCTACTGGAATCGGACTTTGTTCCGGCAGTTTGAAAAAAAGAAAAAGCACAAGAACCAGCATTGGAAAGAAAAGAAGCTTCATGTGCTCCCAGGTGGATTCATTCCATGGTGCAAAAAGCCGTACGATGGAATTGTTACCGGACCATTCATAGACGAAATGTAATAGGGATCCAATCACAGACACAAAGAGAAAACCCCAGATAAAAAGTTTTTTAGAATTCATAAAAATACCTCCTGAAACTATAGTATGATGCAAAACAGAAAATAATATGAAAAAAGAAATCTATAAACAGCTATCAGAAAATACCTCTAGTGTGGTATAATGTCCGTAAGCATTGAGCAGTGCCAAAAACAAGAAAAATCCAGATTGGCTGCTTGCAGACAAAACTGGATTTTCCTTGTTTTTGATAGGGCGAAAGCCCGAGAGCGGGAAGGTGCATGGCAGCTTCCCGCGTGCACTGCGGAGCTGGACCGAGATAGGAGAAAGCAGAGAGCCGGAAAGTTGAAAAGAAAAAAAGAAAGCAGGTAATCACATGCGAGTAGGAATGGGATATGATGTTCATAAATTAGTAGAAGGAAGAAAATTAATCATAGGCGGAGTGGAGATACCGCACAGTCTTGGCTTGCTGGGACATTCGGATGCAGATGTATTGTTACATGCCATCATGGATGCGTTGCTGGGGGCAGCAGCTTTAGGAGATATCGGAAAGCATTTTCCGGATACAGACCCGGCATATGAGGGGATTTCCAGTATAAAATTATTGGAAGAAGTGGGACAGCTTTTAGAGAAAGAGAATTATGTCATTGATAATATCGATGCTACGATTATTGCCCAGAAGCCAAAGATGCGTCCACACATTGAGAAGATGGAAGAAAATATTGCACAGGCATTGAAGATAGACGTCAGTCAGGTAAATGTAAAGGCAACCACAGAGGAAGGGCTTGGCTTTACCGGAAGCGAAGATGGAATCAGCTCCCAGGCAATCTGTGCTATCTCAAGTATCTATGAAAACAGCATAGCAGTGGGAGGCAGTGAACGAAATTGTGCAGGCTGCCCGGGATGCGGAAAATAACTTTTCTATTGACAAAATGGCAATTCGTGCATAAACTAGTAGCGTAAAAAGAATTTAAAAATGATTCAGAAATGAATTGATAAATGCAGTGAACGGAAAGAGTAGTATACATGCGTGAATAAAAGAGAGAGACGGTCATCGGCTGAAAGCAGTCTTGATTCCAAAGTATATGAAGTGCATCCGGAAGCAGTCCCGGTGAAAGCAAGTAGCCAGGAACGAATAGCACACGTTACGTGTATTGAGGGAAAGCAGCAATGCTTTACTTAGAGTGGAACCGCGGAATAACTTCGTCTCTATATTTATATAGAGACGATTTTTTACTTTATAGGAAATTGCTTTTCTGTAAAGTAAAAAATCGCTCCGCGAGAAAAATTGCAGGCTTGCATGCATAAAGGAAAGAATCTATACAGTGAACAGGAGGCTGTAATCATGGGTTTTATAAAAGAATTAAAAGAGGAATTTGAGATTATCAAGGAGCGTGATCCGGCATTAAAATCTCCAATGGAGGTTTTGCTTTATCCGTCATTTCGTGTTATGCTTAGTTATAGGCGTGCACATAAGCATTACCTGAAGGGACATTTCTTCCGGGCAAGATATATTTCACAGAAAGCAGCAAGAAAAACCGGAATTGAGATACATCCGGGCGCAGTAATTGGAAAAGGATTCTTTATCGACCATGGTACCGGCGTTATCATCGGAGAGACATCAATTATCGGAGATAATGTAACCTTATATCAGGGTGTAACTTTGGGCGGAACCGGTAAGGAAACCGGAAAACGTCATCCGACCTTAGAGGATAATGTAATGGTAAGTGCAGGAGCAAAAATCATCGGTTCCTTTACGGTAGGCGAGAATTCGAAAATCGGTGCCGGAAGTGTGGTAATTGAAGAGGTGCCGCCAAATTGTACCGTAGTAGGTGTTCCGGGACGAATTGTAAAACGTAACAATGTAAAAATTCCACGCAGCGATATGGATCAGTGCAATCTGCCGGACCCGGTACAGGAAGACATCAATGTATTGCAGCGGGAAAATTCAGAATTATGCAACCGTATCATTGATATGGAAAAAGAGATAAAAGCATTAAAGCAGGAAGTAGAAAAGAATTAAATAAGTAATTCCAGGAACGATGGAGGATAACATGGAGAACAACGTAAAGATTTTTAATACCCTTACAAGAAAAGTAGAGACCTTTGTGCCAAACGAAGATGGCAAAGTGAAAATGTATACCTGCGGACCAACCGTATATCATTTTGCACATATCGGAAATCTGCGCAGCTATATTATGGAAGATGTATTAGAGAAAACACTTCGCTATGCAGGTTATGATGTAAAGCGTGTCATGAACATAACAGACGTAGGGCATCTTTCCAGTGATGCAGATACCGGTGAGGATAAAATGTTAAAGGGCGCAAAGCGTGAGCACAAGACCGTTATGGAGATTGCAAAGTATTATACCGATGCATTCTTTTCCGATTGCTCCAAATTAAATATCAAACGTCCGGATGTGGTAGAGCCGGCAACCAATTGTATCCCGGAATTTATTCATATGATAGAGGTACTTTTAGAGAAAGGCTATGCATATATTGCCGGAGAAAATGTATATTTTGATACATCAAAATTAGATGATTATTATGTATTCTCCAGCCAGAGCGAAAAAGAGCTGATGGTAGGTGTCCGTGATGACGTATCTGAGGATGAAAATAAGCGCAACAAGAGTGATTTTGTATTGTGGTTTACCAAGTCCAAATTCGATAACCAGGAACTGAAATGGGATAGTCCATGGGGCGTTGGTTATCCGGGCTGGCATATCGAGTGCTCCTGCATCAGCATGAAGCATTTAGGTGAATATATGGATATTCACTGCGGCGGTGTGGATAATATTTTCCCACATCATACCAATGAGATTGCACAGAGTGAAGCATATCTGGGACATAAATGGTGTAATTACTGGTTCCATGTGCATCATCTGAATGATAAATCAGGAAAAATGAGTAAATCCAAGGGAGATTTCCTGACCGTTTCCTTATTGGAAGAAAAAGGTTATCTGCCGCTGGTATATCGTATGTTCTGTCTGCAGTCCCATTACAGAAAGCCATTGGAATTCTCTTATGAAGTAATGGATAATATGGAAAATTCCTATGTAAAGCTTCGTAAGACCATTGCAAAACTGGATGCGTCTACAGAAGTAGAGCAGGATAAATTTGATGCATACAAAGAGAAATTCCTGCAGGCATTAGAGGATGATTTAAATACTTCCATGGCACTGACTGTAGTATATGAAGTATTGAAAGCCGATATGACCGATGCAACCAAGCTTGCACTGGTAAAAGATTTTGATTATGTATTATCTCTTGATTTAGCAGCGGGAGAAGCAGCAAATCCTGCCGATGAAATCGATGCAGATTTAGAAGCATATGTATTAGAAAAAATCGAAGAGCGTAAGGCTGCAAAGAAAGAAAAAGATTTTGCCAAAGCAGACGCAATTCGTAATGAACTTTTGGAAAAAGGAATTGTCTTAGAGGATACCAGAGAGGGTGTAAAATGGAAAAAGGCATAGATTCCCATATCAAAGAATATTTTGACCTGCCAAAGGTGGATGTGGCAACCTACTCCCCTTTGGCACTTGCCTACATAGGAGATGGCATTTATGACCTTGTCATAAGAAGCATTGTAGTTGGAAAAGGCAATACCAAGGCATCCCGTCTGCATCAGACCACCAGCCATCTGGTGAAAGCACATGCACAGGCAACGATGATGGAGACACTGACTCCGATGCTTACGGAAGACGAAACGGAAATTTACCGCAGAGGCAGAAATGCCAAGTCTCCGACTATGGCAAAAAACGCAACTATGTCAGATTATCGCCGTGCCACCGGCTTTGAAGCATTGATGGGCTATTTATATCTGACGGATCAGTTTGAGCGGATTTTGGAACTGGCGAAAGAAGCAATCAGACACTATAATGTGAAGACCGGAAAGAATGATCTGGCAGGAGGAAAGTAGAATGGAAGAAATGCAGATGGAAAACACACAGGCAGAAAGCACGAAGATAGAAGGAAGAAATGCAGTTTTAGAAGCATTTCGTTCCGGAAAAACCATAGACAAGCTGTTTGTATTAGATGGCTGTAAAGACGGTCCCATTCAGACCATTTTAAGAGAAGCAAAAAAACATGATACGCTGGTACAGTTTGTGGCAAAAGAGCGTTTAGAGCAGTTGTCAGAGACGAAGAAGCATCAGGGTGTCATTGCCATGGCAGCAGCATTTTCCTATGCAACCGTAGAAGATATTTTAGAAAATGCCAGAAAGAAAAATGAAGCACCATTTGTCATTTTGCTGGATAATATTGAAGACCCGCACAATTTGGGTGCAATTATCCGTACTGCCAATCTGGCAGGTGCCCATGGCGTCATTATTCCAAAGCGCCGTGCAGTGGGACTGACCGCTACCGTAGCAAAGGCATCCGCAGGAGCCATTTATTATACACCGGTAGCAAAGGTAACCAATCTTACCAATACCATCCGGGAATTAAAGGAGCAGGGCATGTGGTTTGTCTGTGCAGATATGGGTGGCACAACCATGTATGATCTGGATTTAAAAGGTTCTATCGGACTGGTTATTGGAAATGAAGGAGAAGGTGTCAGCAAATTAGTAAAAGAAAACTGTGACTTTGTGGCATCGATTCCAATGAAGGGAGATATTGACTCCTTAAATGCATCGGTAGCAACAGGTGTTTTAGCTTATGAAATTGTAAGACAGAGATTAAGTTAACAGGAGAGAGAGATGCAATCTTATCAGAATATGAGTGATGAGGAATTAATTGCAGCACTTCGTAGTGGTGAAAAAGAAATTACAGATTATCTGATGGACAAATACAAGAGTCTGGTTAAGAAAAAAGCAAAAGCACTTTATCTCATTGGTGGTGAGACGGACGATTTGATTCAGGAGGGAATGATTGGTCTGTTTAAAGCTGTCCGGGATTATCAGCCGGATAAAGACAGCAGCTTTTTTCATTTCGCAGACCTTTGTATTGCAAGGCAGATGTATACAGCGGTGGAGGCTTCCAATCGGAAAAAGCATGCACCGCTCAATTCGTATGTACCACTTTATGCAGATAGTGAGGATTCGGAAGGCAGGAATCTGGCGGATGTGTTAGAGACTATAGATGAGGCGAATCCGGAGAATTTATTTATCAGTCAGGAAGACCGGGAAGATTTCAAGCGGAAAGTAAATGAAACTTTAAGCAAAATGGAACAGGAAGTGTTGTCGTATTATCTGCAGGGCTTTCGCTATGAGCAGATTGCAGAAGCTATGGGAAAAGAGCCGAAGGCTGTGGATAATGCGTTGCAGCGTTTAAAGAAGAAGTTGAAAGGGAAGTAACAGCATGAAAAATATCATTCACATTTTTCGTAAGGACGTAAGAGGACTTTGCAGGAATTTTTTCGCACTGGTCATTGCAATCGGATTGTGTTTTATTCCATCTTTGTATGCATGGTTTAATATTTATTCCAACGAGGATCCTTATGCCAACACCGGAAATATCTATATTGCAGTGGCATCTGAAGATGAAGGAATGAAATTAGAGGATGGCACAACCGTCAACATGGGTGTTCAGGTGATTGAGCAGTTGAAGGAGAATAAGTCCATAGGCTGGCAGTTTGTAGACAGCTCGGATGAAGCAATCAGCGGAGTAGAAAGTGGAAAATATTATGCGGCAGTAGTTATTGGTGACCGCTTTTCCGAGAGCATGTTCAGCATCTTTTCTGAAGGACTGGAGAATCCGACCATTACATATTATGAGAATGAGAAGAAAAATGCCATTGCAACGAAAATTACCGATACTGCAGTGAGCACATTAAAGTCCAGTATCAATGAGACATTTCTTGAGACAGCGGCAAGTGCCATGTTTGCCCAGATGGATAATCTCTCTGAGAAAATAAGTGAAGATGGCGGTGTGGATGGATTCCGCCAGAAATTAGAGCAGCTCAGCCAGAATTTAAAGGACTATGATGCCATGATAGACAGCTTCCTGTCCGGAAATGAAGAGTTAAGCGCAGGGATTGATGAAGCCAATTCCAGTGTGTCAAAGGTGGAAGATAAGATTGATTCAGCTGTAAATTCCCTGAATGGAACAAAGTCACAATTAGACAGTACGGATACTACACTTTCAGATTTTTCCAAGAATGTGGAGACAACCTTAACAGATATTGAGAATTCTTTGAATAAGATTTCAACGGATATTACCAATGCCGGGCTGGGAGACTCTGCCAAGAAGACAACTGAAAGTATTGAGACAACAACGGATGATATTAAGACTTTAAATGACCAGTTGCAGTCGCTTTATGGAGCAATCAGCGGACTCAAGACAGATGAGAGCTTTACGGATGAGCAGAAAACGGATATGGATGATGTGATGTCACAGATTGAAGGTTTAAAGCAGGATGCAGAAGAAATGCAGAAGCTTTTAGAGGCACTGATGCCGGACAATGCATCAGATGCAGTAGAAGATACGGTAAATTCTGTGACAGGCGGAATGAGTACAGCCTTGTCTACCTGCAGCAAGACCATTGAAAATATGAAGAATGTATACACCAACAATCTGGTGCCGGGAGTATCCGGAATTCTGGATACGGCATCCCAGATACTGGTTAATGTAACCAATCTTTTGAATAATCTGAATAATACATTAGGTGACATGGGAACCATTTTCGATGGAACCTTGGATATGGTAGATGCTACAGATGAAAGCTTTACACAGATTCAGACATTGCTGCAGACCTGTGATACAAAGATAGAAAAAGCAATCAGCAAGCTGAATGAAGCATCGGAAGATGAACAGATGCAGATTATCATGGAGCTTTTGGGCGGAGATCCGGAATCCTATGGTAAATTCTTTGCACAGCCGGTAAAAGTGGAGACAAAGCAGGTTTATGAGATTAAAAATTATGGTTCTGCGGTAGCACCATTTTATACGACATTGGCACTCTGGGTAGGCGGTATCGTACTGGTTTCCCTGATTAAGGTGAAGGCTTCTGAGAAGAATCTGACGAATCCGAAGCGTTATCAGCTTTTCTTTGGAAGATATCTCATTTTCTTTGTGATGGGACAGATACAGGCATTGATTATTGTGCTGGGTAATATTTATCTGCTGCATT
The DNA here is from genome assembly GCF_003479505.1 of Roseburia sp. AF15-21. NCBI lineage: Bacteria > Bacillati > Bacillota > Clostridia > Lachnospirales > Lachnospiraceae > Roseburia > Roseburia sp. AF15-21. The sequence goes on from NZ_QUHG01000002.1 coordinate 27,455, forward strand.
GTCAGGTGAAGAATCCGGTACTGTTCTGGTTTGCGTCATCGTTGACGAGTTTTACTTTTACCCTATTAATCTATGCGCTGACACTTTCCTTTGGAGACATCGGAAAAGCACTGGTGGTTGTAATGGTCGTTATCCAGATTGCAGGTTCCGGTGGAACTTATCCGATTGAGATATTGCCGGAATTTTATCGGCGGGTATATATTTTCTTCCCATTCCCATATGCAATTAATGCCATGCGTGAAACTATTGGCGGCATGTATGGCGGAGTCTATGAGAAGAATCTGGCAGAGCTGTTGATTTTCGCAGTAGCGGCATTGTTGATCGGACTGCTGATTCGCGTACCATTTATGGGTATCAATCATTTTGTGGAAAAACGAATGAAAGATACGAAGATGATGTAAGAGAGCAGGTGAAGAGCGGATGGAAAAGAAAGAAGATTATGAAAAGCTTTATGACATGCTTTTAGGCTATGAGCAGGAGATACATAAGAAGAATCAGAAACGTATCCGCATCGGATTGCGGTGCCTTATCATTATTCCACTGATTTTCCTGGCATTGTTATTCTGGACAGAAAGCTCAAAAATTGTATTTTTGATTCTGTGGATTGTATCGCTGTTTATTCTGGCAGGATATTTAATTTTTGTAGAATATTCGGACTATAAATTACAGGAAAAATTAAATGAGATTTCTAACCGGGAGCAGCAGGAGAGAGATGCACTGATTGGCGATGGAATTGCCCAGGTAGAGGAACGAATTCGTACCGTACTTCAGACGGCAGAGCAGGAAATTTTAACAGATAACACAAAGGAGTAGCAGAGGGATAGCACATGAAAAATATTTTTAGAATCTTTTACCGGGATTTTAAGAGAGTCAGCACAAATGTGGTAGCAGTGGTTATTGTAATAGGTCTTTCTATTATTCCGTCACTGTACGCATGGTTTAATATATTGTCCAACTGGGACCCGTATGGACCGGAATCTACATCAAATCTTAAGATAGCAGTATATTCCGCAGATGAGGGAATTGACATGGGAGGTCTGTCTTTAAATATCGGAGACAGCGTCATTGATGCCCTGAAAGCCAATCAGACTATGGGCTGGCAGTTTACTGATACCATGGATGAAGCAACCGACGGTGTATACAGCAGTGAATATTATGCGGCACTGATTATTCCGGAGGATTTCTCCGAGAAAATGATAAGCTTCCTTAACGGAGAAGTACAGAATCCGCAGATTATTTATTATGAAAATGAGAAGAAAAATGCCATTGCACCAAAGATTACATCCAAGGCAAAAACGGCAGTGCAGGAACAGGTTAATGCAACCTTTGTCAGCACTCTGGCAGAAGTCATGTTAAAGGTAAATGATGTCATGGTAGAAAATGGAATGGATTCCGGCTCTATGATGAATCTTTTTCTGACACAGCTTAATGATTTAAGCGGAGATTTGGACGGCTATATTGCATTGCTGAATTCTTTTGTCAGCATTACCAATTCGGCATCCAGCCTGATTGATACGACACAAGTTATGCTGCCGAATCTGAATACAATGGTAGATGATGGTTCGAATACGGTAAATACCATGCAGGGAGCATTGAATTCCGGCAGCCTTAATGCCAGTGCTTTGGCTGAGGTTATTTCAGCAAATCTTAATACAGCAGCCGACAGCCTTGACAACATCAATACGCTGATACAGAATGCCTTAGATCAGTTGGATAACTATGGTGATTTATCTTCCGGCGGACTGCAGAGCGCAATTAATATGATGCCGCTGATCCGTCAGTTATTTGAAAACAGTGTGGCAGACTGGAAGGATGATGAAAGTGTTTCCGGTCAGATTGCAGAAATCGAAGCACAGTTAGATAAAATTGAAGCAGATTTAAACAGTGTCCAGAATAATGTCACAGATTTAAATACTGCAAAGGATACTTTAAACACTGAAATATCTACCGAAATAACTTCCTGTAAGACCAAAATAAAAGCTTTAAAAGATACGTTTGACTATTCGGTAAAAGGTCAGCTGGAGACAACCATTCAGTCCATGCAGGGGTCACTGAATCAGACACAGGCAATTTTAAATGGTGTCGATGGAGATTTTGATGAAGTATCGGAAGTATTGGATGCTTATAGTGAAACCCTCGATAAGGGAAATGAAAGCTTAAGTGATTCACTGGCAGCAGCACAGGAAATGAAGACCGGACTTGACAGTGTGATTACAAGTCTCAGTGCTCTGGAAATCAGTGACCAGTATCAGGCTTTGATGAAAATCTTAGAGACCGACCCGACTTTGTTAGGAGATTTCTTATCTTCTCCGGTCAATATGGAGACGAAAGAGATTTATCCGATTTCCAATTATGGTTCGGCAATGTCACCGTTCTATACGGTACTGGCATTGTGGGTAGGTGCGTTGATTCTGGTGGCAATCATTCATGTAAAGGTACTTCCGGATGAGAAAATACCGGATGCAAAACCTTACCAGAAATTCTTTGGAAGATATATTACATTCTTCCTGATTGGACAGGTGCAGGCATTGATTACTGCACTGGGAGATTTGTTTTATATTAAGATACAATGCCATGACCCATTCTTATTCTGGCTTGCCTGCGCATGCTGCAGCTTTGTATTTACCTTATTTATGTATGCATTAACGGTAGCCTTTGAAAATGTCGGAGAGGCTTTGGCGGTAGTCATTATGGTTATCCAGGTAGCAGGAGCAGGCGGTTCCTTCCCAATCGAAGTACTGCCGGCAATCTATCAGCGGATTTACCGTTTCTTCCCATTCCCTTATGGAATGGATGCACTCCGGGAGACTATCGGTGGTATGTATGGAATGACTTATTGGAAATGCATTGGCATCTTAGGCATCTATATTATAATCTCACTTCTGATTGGACTTGTAATTGCAATTCCGTTCCGGAAGTTAAATATGAAGATTGAGCATAGCAAAGAAAAATCTGACATTATGCTGTAGAAAAGTATTGACAATCATAGCTCTCTATAGTATAGTATTACAAGTCGGGATTAGTTCCGACAGAATTGCTGGCATGGCTCAGTCGGTAGAGCGTCGCATTGGTAGTGCGGAGGTCACGGGTCCGATTCCCGTTGCCAGCTTAACAGGAAAAAAGGCTGTAATCCTTGATAAATCAAGGGTTACAGCCTTTTTGATAATAGGTACAAGCAAGTACAAACTGGATAAAATAATTATCGAGTAGTATCGAGTAAAGAAATTGCTAAAGCGTAATTCTGACATTAGAATGACCCATAATCCGAGACGCTTCTTTTACATCAACTTTTAAATCATAAAGCATGGTGTATGTGCTTATAGTGGAACAGCTAGAAGTATATCAAGCACATTAGCTGGCAGAAGTTCTACACTTAGTTTAAGAGGATTCCTTAACAACAGAAAGAAAACTGAATACACGGAGCGGTGCAATAACGAGAGAATCGGGCGGAGAGAGAAAGAGCCTGGAAGAACTTAGGCAGGCAGAGTGAAAAATGCGGAAGGCGTAGCGACAGAAAAAGAGAGGATTCTGCCAATGAATATGTATTCGATTATGTAGCAGGACTGTTTGCGGACAAAGATGGAGTGGAAGCGTTTTCTAAATATATGTCAGAGAATATGACAGAGAGTGAGCACAAGAGCATTCTCAAGACGATTGCTGACTTCTTCAAGGGAGTTTACGACAAAATCACATCATACCTGAATGAGCATGTATTATCCAGCACAGCAAAGAAAGCACTGAGAGCAGAAGCAATCGAAGCACAGGAAATCCGCGATATGTTTCTGGATGAGCTGACAAAGGCGCAGGAAAATTATAAATAGGGAAATGCAACAGCAGAAGAGGGCGAACATTATTCCATAAAAGTTAGTAGAAAGGAAGTTGTAAATAGAGCCGCAGTTGAACAGGATACAGTATTTTCTATTGATGTAGATGCAATCTTAAAAAATAGTAAAGAAGTTTACATTAGCAAAAGGGAATATGCTATACTTGCATCAGAAGTAGAGAAAAATAATTACAGTAAAGATTTTATAAGCAGAAAAATCAATCCTGCATTTTCGGACAAGTATTTTTATCTGTATAAGGTGACGGATAAAAATGCAAATAAGTTCAAAGTGCTGGCACAGTATGACGTGGAATTATATCATGACGATATAGAGGAGGTAATGAAAAGTGGAAGGTTCAAGAAAAATTACAGAACCAATGAAGGATTTGATAAAGGGATTGGATTTTTGTGGGGTAGATACAAATATAATAGTGGGAGTAGCCAACGCATTGAAAACGGACGAAGAAGTGGTAGAACTGATTCAGTTCGCATACGAGATACCGAAAGAAGTATATCTGAACAATATATCAGAAGCAGAAGAGCAGATAATGGCAAAAGTATTACAGATAACCCAGAGAAGAGATACTCAATAGATATTGACGAAGACCTTATGGCAATCCTGGACGAGGAGTATTCTGATACAGAAAAAAGAGATGGGCTCTATTATTGAGGATGGCTTTAAATCTCTTAAGAACGTGACTATAGATGAAAAGACCATGCGAAAGATTGCATCAGAGGTCAAGCAGGAATATAAGAGCACCTACAATGCGAAGGAACTGGCGGATAATCTGACGAAGGTATTTGCATACCTGAAGGATACAAAGAATGTATCTTATGAAGATATGGTAAGAATCGTGCAGGAAATTGCCACTCCAGTAATTGAAGAAAGCACAGATGTGGATAGTGTGGAAGCGGATGTGTATAACTCATTCCGAAATACATTAAAAGCACAGAAAATCCGGTTAAATGAAGCACAGAAGAAAGAAAAAGCTATATCTTACAACTTTTTGACATACGACAGAATTTGTGGGAACAGATAGATGAGAAAATCAAGGAATTAGGTCGGTTTTCACTGGATATTCCAGAGGAAATGTATCGGAACAATCCGAGCGAAGCGGAGGAGCAGATACTGGCAAAAGCATTGCAGATAACACAGAATAGAAAAATAGAATGATAAATGTCAATAAATACAAAAAGGTTAAATCTTTCACTTCAAAAAGTGACCTAGCGGATAAAACTGCTTAAGGGTTACAGCTTAGCTCTAATTTTTTGGATAAGGGCATCCTGCAGTACCTGCGAAAAATTAATATTGAGTGAGATAGCCTCTTCATTTAACCATTCCGGAATGGTAAGGGTCTTTTTTACTGCTTTTGAGTTATTGCGTTTTTGATAAGCAAGCATATCGAATTCGATGATAATGCAGTATTCATTTTTTGAAACGTTAATATCTTTTGGCTGGGAAGGAACCGGAATCTCCTGATGTTCCTGCTTACGGCTTATCAGGGCAAGACCTAAGGCATCAACAGCCATTTCATAAGCATTTTGCATATCATCTCCCTGGGTCATACATTCCGGTAAATCTGGAAAAGTAACCCAAAATCCACCTTCTTCTGCAATATGAAAAATGGAAGGATAAAATAATTTGTTCATAAGAACCTCCTTTCGATAGAAATTGGATTATCGTAGACCGGCTTCTTTTAAAATTGCCTGTTCTAATCCTTTCTTCAAGTCTTTGTTATGATAAGGAACAATGACGGTTCTATTCGTGATAGGATGAAATAATTTTATGTGAGAACCGCTTTGGCTGGTTATGATAAAACCATGTTTCTTAAGGTAGTTTACCATTTCTCTGGAAGTCATTGGCATATACGCAATTCTCCTTTGATCAATATTATATTAATACGTGTTAATACGTGTGTCAAGAGTGGAATAAACTAAAACAAAAAAGATAATAAAAATGCATGGAATAATCTGAAATAAGAAGATTAAAAGAACTACTTAAAATGATATGCACATAATATGTAAAGAAAAAGAACCAATAATGGTTCTAGTAGAAAACTAACATATAAGAAAGAAACTGTCAATCAAAAAGACAATATCTTTACCCAGAAAAAAGCTGCCCATCGGCAGCTTTTTTTAGGTTATGCAAATCGCATAAAACATATTAACATCCGAGTCTGAATAATTTGCAGATTGTGTTAAATAACTCGGAACAGCTATTGAAATTAAAACACATAGTTTCGTCCTCCTTATTTTTCTGAATATGTCTTAGCTAAGTACAAATGAATTGTAACAAGTCTGTAACATTTTCACAATAGGAGTACATTGGAAACATGGGAAATATCTGGCCTTAGGATAAGCCGGGAGGAGTTGGCTCTTTCTCAAGCTTTGCAAACCAGCTATTAACGGCCTTGCTTACCTCGTCACGTTTACGAAAAGGAATCTGCACAATGGAGTGGTCTTCCATAATAAGGTCGTGCTGTAGAATTCCGGTGACATGATTTAAGTTTACCAGATAGCTGCGGCCAACCGGAAGAAAACAGGCAACAGAGGCAAAGTCTTCGGTAAGCTGTGTCAGGTTTCCGGGAATCGTAAAAGTCTCTGATATAGCGTGCAGCAGGACATTGTGCTGCCCGGTTTCAAAAAAGAGAATATCTGAGTAAGGAAGAGAATATTCCTTCCTACGGACAGAAAAGGTAAATACTTCATTGGATTCCTCTAAAAGCGTATCACAGCGGCTCATGGCATTGAGAAAATCTGTGTGTGAGTAAGGCTTTTGCAGATAGTAAAGAGCATTTACCTCATAGCTTGCCATGGCATGTTCCGTAGAAGAAGTGGTGAAAATAATGCCACCCTTATAGCCCAGTGAGCGAAGGATACGTGCTGTTTCCACACCGTCCTGGCTATTCATATAGATATCTAAAAACAGCAGAGCCGGATAACGCTTTTCTTCCTTATAATACTGAATCATCTCTTCGCCCGAAGAAAAAAGTAGAATCTCCATATTACAATGATGTTTCGTGGCATATGTATTCAGATGATGTTTTAACCGTAAGGCATCGCTTTCAGAATCTTCGCATAAGTAAATCAGCATAATTATTCTCCTGTATATAAAAAGTAAAAAACACCGGATACGAAACAAGTATAACATATTGAAAGAAAATAAGAATCATTTTTTATCGACAATCAGGAAGATAAAATCACAATTTGGAAGAATTGGTTGCAAAATTTTAAGCGTTTTCTTAAAATAGAAACTGTGTGAACAAAAGAAATAGAATAAAAAAGGAGAGGAAATATGGGAAGAAACCGAAAAAAACGATGTCTGGCATTTTTGATGGCATTGACTATGATGACAGGCTTATTTATGGGAGATGCTGCCGGACTACTGGTAAAGGCAGAGGATACGCCGGCATCCGTTCAAATAGGAATTACAACATTAGAGACGGGCTGGTATGTGAAGGCGGTGGATCCTCCTTCTACACCGGGACCATCTGCAACGATTCGTGGCGTCGATAAAGTAGGGGAAGAACCGGAAAGTGGTGGTTATATTTATTTTGATAAAGATACGGCAACCATGACTGTATATAATGATATGGAGATTGCTACTTCCGGACCGAATCCGGTGACAGTAACAGGCGGAAACTTAACAATTTCCGGAGCAGGAAATTTTACTGTAGAAGGAACTTCTCCTGCATTTCTGTTAGCCGGAACCGGTGCTGCCGTTGTCACAAAGGATTTTACCGGAAATTTTAAGGTGACAAGTAATAGTAATGTAATAAACGGTGGCAGCAGATTTGAGATAGATACAACCGGTGATATTACACTGGAAACTGCATCAACGTCTTCAGAGCCAATTGTTTTGAGCAGTGGAGTGGTTGATTTAAGTGGAAAGAAAGTTACGATAACCGCACCATGTGGTATGATTGACAGTGGAGTATCCACACTGAACCTGACACAGACAGAAGGAGACCTTGCATTAAGTTCTGCATCTGATTATTATCCAATTTTCAGTGCAGAAAATGTTACCCTGAAAAATACCGGTGGAAAGGTAAAACTGGAAAATACCAGCACAGGGGTGTTGACTGACAGTAATCTTACGATTGAAGCTGCAGGAGATATTTCTTTAAAATCAGCGAAGGGAATAACAAGCAAGAGTAATCCACAGGTGAGCTTAACTTCAACCAATGGGGATGTTACAATTGAACAGACCGCAAACCCTGTCATGCAAGATGGTAAGCTGACGATTCAGGCATTGGCAGGAGCAGTAAGCATTTCAACTAATGCACCGGTACCGATGTTTATGGCAGAACTTGATATAAAGGCAAAGAATGATGTAACACTGAAACAGAATGGAACAACAGATTCATCACTTACCTGGGGCGGAGCCGGTGGAAGTATTGAGAGTACCGATGGGAATATTACAATAGAACAGGAAGGCAGCACATATGTAATTTCGACTTTGAATGCAGTCGACCTGAATGCAGGTGGAACGGTTACGGTAAAGAGAAATACGGAAGGAACAGCATTAACTTCCATGGTGAACGGGATTCCTGCAACAGGTGTAATCCAGCTTGTAGACGGCACAAAGAAAGGAGCCATCGTAGATGGAACCGTATATACTGCCAGCGGATGTACGCATCCAAAGCGTATCAATGGAAAATGTGTTGTATGTGATGACCAGGAGCCGGTGGCAGCTATTGTAGATGCCAACGGAAATGTAACAAATTATAACAGTCTATCCAATGCATTCAGCAATGCCAATAAATACAATACCGTAAAATTATTAGTTGATTATAAGAACAGCAGTGAAGCAATTGATTTATCCTCTGTATATAAGGCTGTAAATCTTGATTTAAATGGGAAGAGTTTAACATTAGATGCATTTAATATCATGAATCACTTAAGCATTTCCAATGGAAAGCTGAACCTGAGAATGCTCAATGATGCAAATACTAGTCTTTCTGATAAATGTACATTAGAAAATGTGGAAGCGGATATCCATGAGATAAGTTGGACTGCAAATGGTGGCCTGGAATTAAAGAGCAGTAGACTTCATGTAGGTTCACAGGCATCCCCTTGCTCATTCTTTGTAGAAATGATTACAATAGCACCGGATGACGATTCTGTAATTACAGTAGAAAACATGATAAGTGGTCTGGCAAACTATAAAAATGTACCAGCAATGGAACAGGCATTGGGCAAATTAATTCCTTTCGGATATTCAGTTTTTGTTGATACTGATATTACAGTACTGGATGAATCCGGAAATCGTGCCCAAAATCTGGTGCTTCGTAATAAGAAGCTGGCAGAAGCGGACATTACTTTAAGCCCGGCTGCCTTTGTCTATGATGGCACAGGAAAAGAGCCGGCTGTAACCGTAACGTATGATGGAATGACATTAACTGAAGGAAGGGATTTTACGGTTACTTATATTGACAATATTGAAGTGGGTGATACAGCTGCAGCAATTATCAGTGGTTCCCGCTTTTTAGGCAGTGTAACAAAATACTTCAGCATTACCAAAGCACATCGTGGAGCACCAACAGGACTTACCGCAGTAGCAGAAACCATTGATGGCAAAAATGATGGAAAGATTCGTGGTGTGAATGCGGAGATGGAATACAGTATTGATGGAACTACCTATACCGCAATTACAGAAAATGAATTGACCGGACTTGCCGACGGAACTTATCTGGTACGTTATCAGGAAACACGCAATTATTATGCGTCTTCTGCAACACAGATTGTAGTAGAAAAAGGACTTCCTTCTTCCGACAGCTTAAACCCGTCAAACCCGGGCGGCGGAAACAATCAGGAAAATACACCAGGTGGAAGCACACCAAATGGAAATAATAATGGAACTATATTAACCGGCGGAAGTAATATTGATACAACATTGCCGGGTGCATCTTCGGTACAGACACCGGCAGCAGCAACATCTGATAGCAGCACACAGGTTAAAACCGGAGACGACAATCAGATATTCCTGTATCTTCTTGTACTGATTGCTGCGGCAGGAGTGGCTGCGGGAGCATATGGCAGATTAAATGCAGGACGCCGTATGAAATAAGTGAAAAGGGATATATCGGAAATAGAAAAGACATGAAATAAAAAATAAGAATGCTGTACTTTCAGAAATGGGAGTGCAGCATTTTTCTGTTGCAAAGAACATAAGGACGCGGTAAAATGTAGCGTAGTCAAAGAAGAGGAGATAGAAGATGCTGACACAGTTTTCAAGAACCGAACTATTGCTTGGAAAAGAAGCAATGGAAAAATTAAAGAATGCAAAGGTTGCAGTATTTGGAATTGGCGGAGTAGGTGGATATGTCTGCGAAGCACTGGTAAGAAGCGGAGTTGGAGCTTTTGATCTGATTGATGATGACAAGGTATGTCTGACGAATCTCAACCGTCAGATTATTGCAACCAGAAAGACCGTTGGAAAATATAAAACAGACGTCATGAAAGACCGTATTTTAGAGATTAATCCGGATGCCAGGGTAGAAGTGCATAAATGCTTTTTCCTGCCGGAAAATGCGGATGAATTTCCTTTTGAAGAGTATGATTATATCGTAGATGCAGTAGATACGGTAACAGCGAAGATTTCACTGGTTATGAAGGCACAGGAGATGAATGTGCCGATTATCAGCAGTATGGGAGCCGGAAATAAGTTAGATGCCAGTCAGTTCCGTGTGGCAGATATTTATAAGACAAAGGTATGCCCGCTGGCAAAAGTAATGCGCCGTGAGTTAAAGAAACGTGGTGTAAAGAAGCTTAAGGTGGTTTATTCCGAAGAGCAGCCAACCAGACCAGTTGAAGATATGGCAATCAGCTGTAGAACCAACTGTATCTGTCCGCCGGGAGCAGCCCATAAATGTACGGAGCGGCGTGATATTCCGGGCAGTGTGGCATTTGTGCCATCTGTCGCTGGACTGATTATCGCAGGTGAAGTAGTAAAGGATCTGGCAGCAAAATAAGAAACAGATAAAGAAAACCGGATGTGGAATCACATCCGGTTTTCCGTTTCTATTGATTTCCTTATCAGGGAAATTATTTCTGAGGACCTGCAGAAACAAGAGCCTTACCAGCTTCGTTTCCTTCGTATTTAGCAAAGTTCTTGATGAATCTGTCAGCAAGATCTAATGCTTTTGTTTCCCATTCAGAAGCATCTGCATAAGTATCACGAGGATCTAAGATGCCTGAATCAACACCTGGAAGCTCTGTAGGAACTTCAAAGTTGAAGAATGGAATCTGTTTTGTAGGAGCGGTTAAGATAGCTCCGCTTAAGATAGCATCGATGATACCACGGGTATCTTTGATGGAGATACGTTTTCCGGTTCCGTTCCATCCTGTATTTACGAGGTAAGCCTTAGCTCCGCTCTTTTCCATTTTCTTAACAAGCTCTGCAGCGTATTTTGTAGGATGCAGCTCTAAGAAAGCCTGTCCGAAACATGCTGAGAAAGTAGGTGTAGGCTCTGTGATTCCACGCTCTGTACCAGCAAGTTTTGCTGTAAATCCAGACAGGAAGTAGTACTGAGTCTGCTCTGGAGTTAAGATAGATACTGGAGGCAGTACTCCGAATGCATCTGCGGAAAGGAAGATGACATTCTTAGCTGCTGGAGCAGAAGAAATCGGGCGGACAATGTTCTCAATATGGTTGATTGGGTAAGATACACGGGTGTTTTCTGTTACGCTCTTATCAGCAAAATCGATTTTTCCGTTAGCATCTAATGTTACGTTCTCAAGAAGAGCGTCACGTCTGATCGCATTGTAGATATCCGGCTCGGAATCTTTGTCAAGGTCGATAACCTTAGCGTAGCATCCACCCTCGAAGTTGAATACGCCGTTGTCATCCCAACCATGCTCGTCATCACCGATTAAGAGACGCTTAGGATCGGTTGAAAGGGTTGTCTTACCTGTTCCGGAAAGTCCGAAGAAGATAGCGGTGTTTTCACCGTTCATATCTGTGTTAGCAGAGCAGTGCATGGAAGCGATGCCCTTTAATGGAAGATAGTAGTTCATCATAGAGAACATACCTTTTTTCATTTCTCCGCCGTACCATGTATTAACGATAACCTGCTCACGGCTTGTAATGTTGAACATTACTGCTGTCTCAGAGTTTAATCCTAATTCTTTGTAGTTTTCAACTTTTGCTTTAGAAGCATTGTAAACGATGAAGTCCGGCTCAAAGTTCTTTAATTCTTCTTCAGTAGGCTGGATGAACATATTTGTTACGAAATGTGCCTGCCAAGCTACTTCTACGATGAAACGGATAGCCATACGGGTATCTTTGTTAGCACCACAGAAAGCATCTACTACATAAAGTTTTTTGTTGGAAAGCTCTTTGATAGCGATGTCTTTTACGGCGCTCCATGCTTCCTCAGATGCTGGATGGTTGTCGTTCTTGTATTCATCAGATGTCCACCATACAGTGCCTTTGGAGTTCTCGTCCATAACGATGAATTTGTCTTTAGGGGAACGACCTGTATAGATACCAGTCATAACATTGACTGCGCCAAGTTCACTTTCCTGACCTTTTTCATAGCCTTCCAGTTCTGGCTTGGTCTCTTCTGCGAATAATGTTTCGTAGGATGGGTTGTAGACAATTTCTGTTGTTCCAGTAATGCCATACTTGCTTAAATTGATTTCTGCCATTTTGTTTTTTACCTCTTTCCTTTAAATATAGTAATATGATAATCGCCCGCAAAAAGCAGGTTTTTATGATATCTTGACTGAGAAACTATAAATCCTAGTTACGTCATCATAATTATTATACATAAATAAGTCATAAAATCAATAAAAAAACTGCGAAATTTTTGTGAAGTGAAGGAAGTTGAAAGATTTTCCACCTAAAGAATTAGCCTCCTGCTTAAAAATGCTGCCATATAATTCTGCAGAAGTCCGTTGCGGCAGAACCATAGACAAGCTATAATACAAAGTAAGGGAAAAATATAATCTCACTTTGCAGGATAATCTTGTATAGAAAAGGAGCACGTGGGCTATGAAGATATTTCACTTATCCGACCTTCACATCGGATTGAAATTAATGAATCATGATTTAAGGGAAGACCAGGAATATATCCTGCATCAGATTGTAGAGCGGGCCGGAGAAGAAAAACCGGATGCCATTTTGATTGCAGGAGATATTTATGATAAAGCAGTGCCGGCGGCAGAGGCAGTAGAGGTATTTGACCGTTTCATCAATGAACTGACGGAGATGGTGCCGGAGGCTGTCATTATGATGGTTAGCGGAAACCATGACAGCGCACCAAGAGTGAACTGTTTTCGAAGCATTTTATCAAGACAGCATTTATATATGATAGGAAAGCCGCCTGAGACGAAAGAGGAATACATTGAGAAAGTGACGCTGACGGATAAGTATGGGAAAGTGAATTTTTATCTTCTGCCCTTTGTGAAGCCGTCTATGGTAAAGCAGATTGTGGGAACGGATGAAAATGATAACAATCTTTCGTATGATGCAACTTTGCATAAACTTCTGGAAAGAGAAAATGTAAATGAAACAGAGCGGAATGTGCTGGTGAGCCACCAATTCTATCTGCCGGCAGGTAAAGCGGCAGAGGATGTCGAGCGGATGGATTCCGAAATCCGCACCGTGGGAAATATTGATGAAGTGTCTGCTGATGTGTTGGAGCGGTTTGACTATGCGGCATTGGGACATATTCATAAGCCTATGACAGTGGGAAAAGAGTGTTATCGTTACTGTGGAACACCTCTTGCCTGCTCCGTCAGTGAAGCAGGACAGAAAAAGGGCATTATTATGGTGGAACTGAAAGAAAAGGGAAAGCTTGCCACCAGAGTAATTCCGTTAAAACCACTGCGCCAGGTGCGCATTGTGGAAGGGGAATTAGAAGAAGTATTAAAGCAGCCATCCGATAATTTTGTAACTGTGATTCTTACCGATAAGGTGGATGTCAATGTCTTTGACATGCAGGACCGGCTGCGTCATGCATTTCCCAATTTGCTGGAAATCCGAAGAGAAACGCTGCACAAAGCCAATTATGAAATGGAAAAATTCCGGCATGAGGCAGAGCTTGATGCCTTTTCGCTATGCTGTGAGTTTATTGGAGAGATGAACGAGGAAGAGAGAGAAATTCTTAAGGAAGTCATCAATAAAGTAGAGGAGGAGGCTGAGTTATGAGACCATTAACTTTGGAAATGCAGGCATTTGGTTCTTATGGAGACCGGACGAAAATTGATTTTCGAAAACCATCCCAGAATTTATTCCTGATTACCGGGGATACCGGTTCCGGCAAGTCCACTATTTTTGATGCCATAGTCTTTGCGTTATATGGAGAAGCCAGTTCCACTGCTAATAAAAAAAGTGGAACAGAGCTGCAGAGTCAGTTTGCTACAGCGGGCGTAGAGCCTTATGTGGAATTAAAATTCTGTGAAGGAACAGAAGAAAGCGGCGTCTATACAGTGCGCCGTGTGCCAAGACATGTCCGCCCATTGAAGCGGGGAAGCGGTGAAAAAGAAGAAAGCGAATCCGTTACCTTAATCATGCCGGATGAAAAGGTTTATTCGCAAAAGGAAACGAATCAGAAAATCATTGATATTGTCGGGCTGACCAAGGGGCAGTTTATGCAGGTGGCAATGATTGCCCAGGGAGAATTTATGGAACTGCTCCGGGCAAAATCCGATGAGAAAAAAGTGATTTTCCGAAAATTATTCCACACAGAAAAATATGAAAAGATTGCCAATGAATTAGGAGACCGGAAAAGAAAATTAGATGCAGAGATTGCCACAATCCGTACGAAGTTTCATGCCAAAGCTGAGAATGCGGACATACCGGAAGCCTTTGAAGAAGCCGAAGCCCTGTTGGCATTGAAAAAGAAGATGCAGCAGGCGGATGCAAAAGCACCGGAGATGGAACGCTTTTTAGAATTGATGCAGCAATTGTGCCAGTATCTTAAGGAAGAGGGAAAGAAGAAAAAGAAGGAAGCAAAAGAAGCGGAAAAACTGCGGGAGCATTGCAGGAGTGCGTTGCAGGAAGCGGAAAATCTGCAAAAATCCTTTACCCAGATGGAAGAAGCACAGCGGGAGTTAGCACGCCTTTTTGAAGCGGAAGAGGAGATAAAAGAGACTGCCCGGTTAGAGCAGATGATAAAGCTTGCCTATGATGCAAAGCAGCTCTATCAGCAGTATGAAGAAGCGGTAAAGAGGCTGGAGAATTTAAAGGCAGAACAACAGAAATTAGAAGAAAAGCTGCCGGAGATAAAGAAAGCTTTAAAAGAGGCAGAAAAGGAAAGAAACTTAGCAGAGGCGGAAAAGGAAACACAGCAGAAGAATTACAGTATTATAGAAGAAAAAGTAAATCGCACGAAAGCGGCATTGAAAGAAATAAGAAAAGCCGCACAGGAAGTAGAGCAGAGTAAAGATGCTTTGCAGCAGGCGGAAGAGACGGAAAAAGAGACAAAAGAAAAAAGCACTGTCTTAGAGCAGAATATCGTGCAGTGGAAAAAAGAAGCAGAAGCTTTCGAAGGAATGGAAGTAAGGCAGTTACAGCTTACCGGAAAGAAAAATGCTCTTGCAGAAATTGAAGATGCCGTAGCAGAGATTACAGAATCAAAGCAGCTTCTTGGTAAAGAAAAGAAACAGGAGGAACATGCAAAAGAGATTTATCGGGAAGCATCCGGACAGTATCAGGCAAAGCAGCAGGAATACGAAACATATCGTAAGCGGTTTTTCGATGCGCAGGCAGGTATTTTAGCAAAGGAATTAAAAGAGGGAGAGCCATGCCCGGTCTGCGGTTCCATGGAACATCCAAAGCCATGCATTGCGGTAGAAATGCAGGAAGAATTAAGCCGGGAAATGTTAGAAGCTTTAGAAAAAACGATTGCAAAGTTACAGCAGAAGCAGGAAGCGGCATCTACAGAAGCCGGTGCATGCCACGTAAGAAGAGAGAACCGGGAGAAAGAGTTGGCAGAAAGAAAGGAAAAGTGCTGGAAGAAAATAGAAGACTTTGGAAAGGAAATAAACCCGGCAGCCGATAATGAAATAGAACCGTGGCTTGTCGCGCAAAAGAAAAAGCTTGCAAAAGAAGAAGAAACACTTTCTCAGGAGATAAAAAAGAAGAAGGAATTGTCTCATAAATTAGAAGAGGCAGAAGCAAAAAAGATTGCACTTCAAGAAGAAGAGACAGAAGCAACAGAAAAGAAGCTATTGGCAAAAGAGCAGTTTGACCGTTGTCAGGCAGCTTACACAGAGCGGAACCGCACCCTTGACTATACATCTGAAAAAGAAGCGGATGAAGTCTTGGCAGAAGCACAGCAGAAGAAGGCTTCTGCAGAAAGTGCATATGCAAAGGCTGATAAAGAAAAGAGCCGCTTAGAGGAAGAGAAAACCGGTACACAGACAGGCATTGTCCGTTGTGAAAGAGAACTTCCGGAACGGAAAAAGGAAGCAGAAGCCAGGCAGCAAAAATATGATTTATATATAGAAGAAAAAGATATTTCCAAACTGGAATGGCAGACTCTGGTGGAGCAGTATTCGATAGATGCCATGGAAGAGATGCGGCAGAAAAGGGAAGATTATCAGAATCAGAAGACGATGTATCAGAGCCGCTATGAGACAGCGAAAGAAACGGTAGGAGAGAAAGAAAAACCGGATATAGAGAAGCTTTCAGAGGAACTTAAGGCAGCAGAGGAGCAGAGTAAGCTTGCAGGCAGGGCAGTCAATGAGTGGGAGATTTCTAATCAGAAGGATACGGAAATCTTAGAAGCGGTAGAGGAAATATGGAGCGGGCGGCAGCAGGTATTAGAGCAGCACAACCGTATAACACGGCTTTATACTGTCATTTCCGGAAATGTGTCCGGCAGCCGTATGGATTTGGAGACCTTTGTGCAACGTTATTATCTGGAGCGGATTCTTTATGCAGCAAACCGCCGTTTTGAAGAAATGTCAGCAGGACAGTTTGAACTTAGAATGTTTGATGAGAAGAAGGCTGCAATCGGAAAGAACAAGGGACTTGACCTTATGGTATATTCCAATGTAACTGGAAAAGAGCGGGAAGTCCGTACGCTTTCCGGCGGAGAATCCTTTATGGCGGCGTTATCCATGGCACTGGGCATGGCAGATGAGATTCAGGAAAATTCTGCTGCCATACATCTTGATATGATGTTTATTGATGAGGGTTTTGGCTCTTTAGACGAGCATGCAAGAGAGCAGGCAGTCCGGGTATTGAAGGAGATGGCAGGCGGCTCAAAGCTTATTGGAATCATTTCCCATGTAACAGAACTAAAGCAGGAAATGGAAGACCAGCTTCTTATCACAAAAGATGAGGAAGGAAGCCATGTCCGCTGGCAGTTAAGCTAGCGGATAGGCTCCCTGTTCTAACATTTCCGCCACCATGGCAGCCATAGCGGAAGGATGCTCCTTCATTCCGTTTTGCAGCCATTTTAAAAAAACATTATAAAGTGCGCCGGAATAGAAGTAGACTTTATACCGGTGAATATCATTATAAGGCATGTCACCCATATGATTTTCTAATTCCTGATCAAAAAGGTCTAAGTAAATGTATGCAAGACCTGCCTTATATACACTTAAAATAAATTTCTTGTAAGTCTTAAAATACCGGAAAATCAGTAAAATTGCCTCATAGCTGAAAAAGTCATTTTCAAGCTGTTCTGCCCGCTTCCGGTATTCTTCCATAATATCGTCTGTAATCTTAATTAACACTTCTTCCTTGGAATGAAAATTCCGGTAATAGGAAGCTCTTGCCACTTCGGCAGTGGTAATAATATCGGTTACGGATATATCGGAAAATGCTTTGGTGTCCATGAGTTTGGTCAGGGCACGGGCAATCTTTAATTTTACCTGGCGGTTCGCTTCGTATCGTTTGTCTGTTTCTTTCATTTAAATGCTCCTGTTCGTATGTGCTATGGATGTGTGCTGGTGGGTGGGACAGAATATAATATTCGTTTCTTACGATTTGCATTTGATATGTGCATTGGTTCATTACGCAAAGAGCGTTATTTTTCTTAGCACTGTATTTTTCTTGCTGTCAGGCTGTCCTTTCCGTTGCTTTGACCGGATGCCGGCTCTGTCCGTCTGTTGCGGATACCACATTCCGTCTGAAAGAGACGCTAAGAATTCCGTTAAAGTTTCCGTATCTTCCGGCACCCGGCACATATTCGCATCCATGCTTAAGATGTGCCTCGCTGGCACGTCCCTGTGCCAGCGTTGCCGGTTGCTGCCGGAATTCTAAGCGTCTCTAACAGACTGCATATATCGTATCCGCATTCAGGCGAACAGAGTCCGGCATACTGTCAAACATTGGAAAGACAGGCTTTATCGGCAAAAGAAAAATGCAGTGCAAGAAAAACCGCTCTTTGACGTTAGAAACAATGTATGTATCAAATACAAATCGTAATAACAAATATAAAACGACTGTCCCACCCACCGGCACCACATCCGTATCATGATACAAAATGATATAAAATGTCTCACATCAAACCGTTGAAAAAAGGGAAAACTATGCTACAATGCTACTTATGCAGCCACAACAATGTGATATAAATTATCTCACATATAGTGTGGCATAGATACAGACAACAGTCAAGAGATGGAGACGAAAATGAAGATAATTACAGATACAGGATCTGATATATTAGAAATCGAAGCAAAGGCAATGGGCGTGGATCTGGTGCCGATTTCGGCAAACTTTGAAGATGTTATATTTGACCGGAATACAGAAGAGAATTTCAAAGCATTTTATGAGAAACTGCGCAGCGAGGAACAACTTCCGGTATCCAGCCAGCCATCACCGGCAGCATTTTTAGAAAAGTATGAAGCGGCAGAAGAAGCAGGCGAAGAAGTGCTGGTGATACTCATTTCCTCAAAACTTTCAGGAACTTATAACGGAGCGGTGCTGGCGAAGGAAATGTGCGGATATGAAAAGATATATATCGTGGATTCCCTGCAGGCATCCTTATCCCTGCGGCTTCTGGTGGAGTATGCCGTGAAGTTAAAAGAAGAAGGCAAAGGTGCAGAAGAGATTGCAGGAATCTTGGAAGAAGTAAAGAACCGCACCTATCTTACCGGTGTTCCGTCCACATTATTATATTTGAAAAAGGGCGGACGTATTTCTCCGGTAGTTGCAGCAGTGGGAAATGTAATGGGAATCAAGCCGGTGCTGCTGCTCCGGAATGGAGAGATTGAAGGCTATTCCAAAGCCCGCGGCATGAAAGCAGCCAAAAGCGGAATGCAGGCATTTTTGAAAAAAGGAGAAGTGGATAGCTGCATGCCGGTAGAATTTGCTCACAGCAATAACCCGGAAATGGGAGAGGAATTCCGGAAAGAAACCATGGAAGCATTTTCACTGACAGAAAGCAGCTTACATGAAGTTGGAATGGCAATCGGAACCCATATCGGACCGGATGCACTTCTGATGGCATTTATTTTAAAAGAAAGCATGAAATAAGAATTTTCAGATTTAAGGATTCTTTAATAATTGATTCGTTATAGTAGAACCAGCAAAGGAAATAAAACTTTGCCGGTTCTTTTTTTCCCTTTACAGGAAATTGCCTGCAAAGTAAAAAAACGCGAGGATGCACACTGCGGCGTATAAGGTAGATGTCGCAAGTGACCGCCGCAGGCGCAGGAATGTGCCAAGGCACATTCTTTGTTACAAGTAGCGAGAAAATTGCAAAGCGTGTTTCGCGTAGTTGAGGTATACTAAGAGGATAGAAAGGAGCAGAAGATGTTTTGGGATATCTTACGCAAAGACTTAAAGCGAAAGAAAACAATTAATATTGTAATTTTGCTGTTTATTATTTTAGCTGCCATGTTTGTGGCAAGCGGGCTGAACAATGTACTGACGGTAGTAAATGGAACCGATTATTATCTTAATCAGGCAGACATTGGAGATTATGTAGTATTGACCCAGCAGGGGGATGGCGGTGTGCCGGAGCTTTTGGATACCTGTCAGTATGTAAAAGACTACCGCATGGATCATATTATGTATGCAGCCAAGGGGAATATCAAGGCAGAGGGAAAAGAACTTGATATAGCAAACAAGGCAATGATCATAGAATCCATTTCCGAAAGTGAGATACATTTTTTCACAAAGGATAATAAGGAGCTTACAAAAGTGCCTGAGGGTGAGGTCTATGTCACAGGAAATTTCTTAGATGCAAATGATTTAAAAGAGGGAGATAAACTTACGATTACCCATGGCAAAAACAGTGTGGAGTTTACGATTGCCGGAAAAGCAAAAGATGCGCTGCTGGGTTCTGAATTTATGGGAAATAAAAGATTTATTTTAAATGAAGCGGATTATCAGAAATTTGCATCGGATGAAAGTCTTGCAGAATACCGTGGCGAGATTATTTATATTGACACAGACAATCCATCGGAAATAGCCTCTTTGTTAAGCAATGCATCCAACATCCTATTTAACCGGGGACGGGACATTTTTAAATTATGTTATGTCATGGATATGATTGGGGCATTTGTGGTGCTGGTTTTAAGTGTATGCTTGATGATAGTATCCTTTGCAGTGTTGAAATTTACGATTACTTTTACGGTGACAGAAGAATACCGGGAAATCGGTGTCATGAAAACCATCGGAATTACGGACTTTAAGATACGAAGCCTTTATCTTGTAAAATATCTGATGCTGGCTGTTGTGGGAGCAGCAATTGGATTCCTGGCAAGCATCCCATTTGGCAATATGCTGCTGCAGTCTGTGACAGAAAATATGATGTTGGGAAACAGTCATGCCATTACGGTAAATTTCATAGGAGCAGTCATTGTTATTGCAGTTACTATCTGGTTTGCATACCGGTGTACCGGAAAAGTAAAGAAGCTGACACCGGTGGATGCTATTCGAAACGGTCAGTCCGGAGAACGCTTTAAAAAGAAATCCATTTACCGGCTGGGAAAAAGCCGTTTTAACAGTACCTGGTATCTGGCAGTCAATGATATTTTAAGCAGTCCAAGACGGTTCCTTACGATTATATTGTCCTTTTTCCTCTGTTCCGTTTTTATGCTGGGAGTGGTTATTACAACAGATACCATGAAAAGTAAGAATCTGATTACGACATTTGGAAAAGAAAGTGATGTCTACATATCAGATGTATCACAGGCAATGGGGAATATGGCAGGAAAGACCCGGGCTGATTTGGCAAAAGAATTAGATGACCTGGCAGAAGAACTTACGGAAGAAGGCATGCCATCGGAAATGTCTGTCGAGATACAGTATACTATAAAGATAAACTTTCACAGCTTCATATAGGGTTTAACATGGGGGAGTATCAGAATTTTCTGGTGAAAGCAGATACAGAACGTTTGCTGGAAGTATTGCAGAATATCATAGAAAATGCTATAAAATATGGTAGTGGCAAAAAAATTGGTATATCAATTTCAAAAGAAGAAGACTGTGTGCTGATTACCGTGGAAAATACAGGAGAAGTTCTTCCGGCAGAAGAACTTCCGCATCTTTTTGACAGCTTCTATCGTGGCTCCAATGCAGGAAGCCAGGAAGGAAGCGGACTGGGGCTTTATATATGCAGAAAGCTGATGCATAAAATGAACGGGGATGTTTTTCTGAAACAGGAAGAAAATCTTTTTTCGGTAACTGTGGTAGTGGGTATGGCAAATTAGTCAATGAAAAAGGCAGGAAGAAAATGTAATATGATAAAAGCAGTTTTATTTGACATGGATGGAACGTTAATTGATACAGAGAAATACTACAGAATCTGCTGGCCTAAGGCAATGGCGCATTTTGGTTATGAAATGAGTGATGAGCAGGCATTGTCCATGCGTTCCTTAGGACAACCCTTTGCACCGGCGCATTTAAAGGAAATGTTTGCAGATGAGAATCTTGACTATCCGGCTATCCGGGCTTACCGGAAGGAATTGATGGAGGAATATCTTGCAAAGAACGGTATTGAGATAAAAAGAGGAGCTGTTGAGCTATTGAATTTTTTAAAAGAAAAGAAAATCCGGCGGGCAGTTGCAACGGCAACCGACATGGAACGGACAGAAAGATATTTAAAGCAGATAGGACTATATCCGTACTTTGATGAAATCATCAGTGCAACCATGGTAGAACATGGAAAGCCGGCACCGGATATCTATACTTTTGCATGTGCACAACTTGGACTTGCTCCGGAAGAATGCCTTGCGGTGGAGGATTCGCCCAATGGGGTTATGAGTGCTTGCAGGGCAGGCTGTCAGGTGGCAATGGTCCCGGACCAGACACAGCCAGATGATGAATTAAAAAAGAAACTTACGATATGTGTAAATACACTGGATGAATTGAAAAACTTATTTTCATAAAATGGGAGAGGAAAGATGAATTTTTTATTTGATACCTCAATTGATGTGAGCCGCAGACAGTTTTATGTGCTGGCAATGGGAAGCTGTATCGGAAATCTGGCAGGATTTATTGGAAATGCATTGATTTTCGGATGGAGCGGAACAACGATTTTCTGCGGAATCTGTATGTTACTTATGGTCGCAGGAAGTTTTCATTGGAATAAAAAAAGGACAGATACGTTATGCGTCTTATTTGATGATAGCAGTCTTAAGTCTTGTGGAATTTCCGGCACTGTATTATATATATCAGACGGGAACGATTGTATACATGGTACTTGCGATGGTAGCAATTGCGATTTTTATTCCAACCGGAAATGCAATCCGGTTTGCCGGCGTGGTAATTGTAGCAGATGTGGCAGCAGTTATTTTAGCCTATATGAGACCGCTGGAAAGTGAAAAACTGTCAAAAGAAGTCGTGCTGCAGAGCACACTTTGTTCCCTGCTTATCGTTTTACTTTGTGTCTTTTTAATTTCTATCCTGCTTCAGATGCAGAGACAGAGACAGGAAGAAGAAGTAAAGAAGTTGAATGAACAGTTGAAAGATGCCGCAGATAAAGATGCACTGACCGGAATCTATAATCGTCGTTATTTAAATCAGTATCTGGGAGACCTTATTCTGGATGAGAAGGAAGAATTTGATGCGGTACTGATTGACCTTGACTTCTTTAAACATGTGAATGACACATACGGACATGGATTTGGAGATATTATTCTGGTGGAATTTGCAAGACTTTTAACAAAGCATGTAAAGAATAAAGGGATTGCAGTACGCTTTGGCGGAGAAGAATTTATGCTGGTTTTAAAGGGGATGAACACGGATGAAATCGGTAAAATGCTAGAGCATATAAGATGGGAATATAAAGAATTTACAAAGCATGAAAAGAATATCGAATGTTCTTTCAGCAGTGGAGTACAGCATTATACAGAAGGGATTGCTGTTACGGTATTATACCGCTTAGCGGATGAGAAGCTCTATGCTGCAAAAGAACGGGGAAGAAACCAGGATGTATTTGATTTAGAATAATAGAAAGATAAAAAAGGGGCGAGAAACGAAAAGGAACATCAGGAGGATTCGTTTGTGAAAGGGAAAAAGTTTTTAGTAATGATATTAAGTGCAGCGTTGGGAATGTCAACGTTTGCGGCTTGCGGAAGCAGAGTCGTGGAGTCGGAGAAAAAGACCACAGAAACAGAGGCAGAGACTGAGACGGAAGAAACGGAAAACTCAGAAGAGGTGACAGAGGAGACAGAAACGGAAAATGTGGATGAAGATGACATTTTTGCACAGCTTGCAGGAGAAAGCTTTATGTTTACCAGCGGAGCCGGTGCATGGGATTCTACATTGATTTTATCCGAGGATGGCTCTTTTGTGGGAAATTATCATGATGCAGATGCGGGAGATAGCGGGGATGGATATCCAAATGGAACCCTTTACTATTGTGATTTCTATGGAAAATTCACCCGGCCGGAAAAGATAAATGATTATACCTATGAGATGCAGTTGGAGGATATTGCAACGAAGGAAACAGAAGGCGACACGGAAATTAAAGGCGGCGTGAAATATATTTACACGGGACCGGCTGGGTTGGAAGAGGTTTATGATTTATATATTTATCTGCCGGGTGCACCGTTAGATGAATTGCCGGAAAGATTCCTGGACTGGGCATCCATTGGTCTTACCGATGAGGATACGACGCTTCCATTCTATGCAATTTTTAATACGCTGACCTTTGATACCTTTTTAGGACCGAGTGGAGATAAGGTTACGGTAAATGATAAAACCACAACTTCCGATGTATCTATAGAGAGTGAATTGCAGAAAATCGAGGAGAAAGCAGCAGCCATGCAGGAAGACCTTTCCAGTGGAGAACTGACACAGCAGGAAATGAATACCCTGTCTCTGCAGTTGTATCAGTTGTGGGATAATGAGCTGAATTCTATCTGGAGCCGTTTAAAAGAGACTTTGGATGAGGACACTATGACGACTCTTACCCAGGAAGAGCGTGACTGGATTAAGACAAAAGACAGTGCAGTAGAGGAAGCCGGCAAAGATGCCGAGGGCGGAAGCCTTCAGCCATTATTGGAAAATGATAAGGCGGCAGAATTAACAAGAAACAGGGTATATGAACTGGCAGAGTATTTGAAATAAAAAGATATTTTAGCGAGGGAAAATGGTTACATTAAATGATTACTTATACTCCGGAGCAACGGTGTTCCGGATATTGAAAAAGTATACGCAGGACCTCCGGGCATCCGCAAAAGTATCAAAAAATGAAGTGGATCTGGTGCACTGCAATTTCCTGATTCAGATTATGGAACTGTTAGAGCACAATGATTTCCTGACAGCGCAGTCCCAGAAAATCCGTGAGTTCTACAAATATATGGCAATGGAATATCCTTATCTTTCCTTTACTTTTAAAGGAAGAATCAAGTCACTGATTCGTGCGGAGGGCAAATTCAACGGCTATATTGTAGAGTACATTTATGATTATTATAAAAAGCATAAAAGCTATCCGGACATTGCAGAATTAAAGGAAAAGCTGAACTGCTTCCGTGATCTGATTGCATATCGGATTGTGATTTCCATGCCACGGTGTCATTTGAAAAATCATGAGAACCGCGAAGAAGAGGAATTAAAGCACCTTTATCAGATTGCAAATGTGCTGCCACAGTTTTTAGAGGAGCGTGGATTTACGGCAGAGCCGACAGGCGGTGTCTTAAGAAGCAGTTCCCCGCTTTTGGATGATGCTGTAAAACCATATTACCGGGATTATATCACCAGCGAAAAGGAGGACGATTACAAATCCTTACATATTACTTTTTATGATAACAGTGCGAGATGTTATGTGGAAATGCAGCTTCGCACAAAGCAGATGGATGACATTGCAGAAATCGGTTCCGCCAATCATATTAATTATGAGAAAAAGCAGGAAGCATCCAGAGCACGCCGGGATACCATCCCGGAGGGAGAATGCATTTATTTTGATGAAGCTTATGAACGGTGCAGGCGTTTGCAGGAACTGGAGCTTTCCGGTGTGGATGTCGACATGTTTACAGCAGTAAGCAACAGCCTGATGAATGACGGCTGCGGCTTATACCGGGGAAGACTGATTCTTCCTTATGAGCATTTGTCGAGATTTCAGAATGATTTGATTGATTAGAAATAGAACAGAATGGAAGCGTATGAAACGGAGAAGGCAGCTATGGGTGAAAATATGGAAAAGGAACAATGGATGAAAGAGAGTCTCCAGATGCAGAAGGCAAGCTGGATTCAGGATGAAATCACAAAGCGCAGAGAGCGGGAAGATGAGTTGCTGCAGCAGATTTTTATGGAACAGAAAATGTTGCAGGAACTGGACGAAGACATGGACGAAAATATGGCACATGCCAGAGAAGGCCGCAAATACCGGGAGGATATGAAGGAGCGGGTCAATGACCGGATATATGAAATCCATGACCTGAGTGCAGATAAGCGAGAGGGAATGCGGGAATATAAATATGCATACCGCAGAGGCTACGCCCTTGCCATGTTTTTCTTTTCACTGGCATTGTGCGTCTTTGTAGGCTTTTTACATGGAATCACATCACAAATCTGTCTGATGCTGATGTTCTTTACCGGCGTGCAGGCTGCCATTTTTGTACATCAGAAGCAGTGCTTCTTTCTCTGGAGACTCATCTGCGATATTTTCTCAGCAGTAGTTTTCCCGGTGATGCTGGTTCTCTTTATCGGCTATGAATTAAAGTACGGCTTCTACGATTTCCTGCTTCCAATCTGCCTTATCGTAGGACTGGTGCTGCTGGCACTTACCACAGCATCCTATTTCCTCTACGATCCATACCGCAGTGCCCGTCGCAGAGTCGGTGATGCCAAGAGCATGATCCGTTCTATCGAGCGTTCCGCCAAAAAGCAGGTCAAGAAGAGCCAGAAGCAGCAGGCGAAAGACGAACTTCGCCAGAACCGCCTGCAGCAGAAGGAGCAGGATAAAGCCGAGAAGCTCCGCATCAAAGAAGAGCAGCGCCAGGAAAAAGAGCTTAAGAAAGCCGCGCAGCACGAAGAACAGCAAAAACTCCGTGACGCAAAGAAGCAGGAAGCCTTAGAAAACCGCGAAGAGAAGAAGCTTGCCCTCAAGGACGCTGTGGCAGCTAAGAAAGAGCAGTTCCGGGAGAAGTTCCGGAAGGATGGGGGAGTGGAAGAAACGGAAGAGGAGGAGAAGGAGAAAGCGGAAGAGGGCGTTTTTGCTTTGGATGAAGGCACGGAAGATGCAGAAAATACAGAGCAGGGTGAGACAGTAGTTGTGGAAGATGCAGCGCAGGAAGAAGATGGAGGGTTAGAGTAGATTGAAAATATGGCAGATTTTCAAGATCCGTCTATTAATTTTCTACAGTAAATTTACACTACCAAACAATACAAATGTATTGAAATAGATATGATTTAGCATTATAATGAAGAAAACAGATGGAAGAGAGGTGCTGAACATGGCTAGTACAATTCAGGTTAGAGTAGAAGATGAGTTAAAGAGTAAATCAGATGCACTATTTAAAGATTTGGGCACAGATACAACAACAGCAATTAGAATGTTTTTAACACAGGCTGTTGCGGCAAATGGATTTCCTTTTGAAATAAAAAGACAGGTAGAATCAAATCCATATGCACCGATGACTGAGAACGAGATGCTTGCAAAATTGAAAAAGTCCAGAGAACAGGGAATGTTCAGGGAAGCAGATTGTGTGATTTCTGATATGAGGTCAAAGTATGGATTATAAGGTTGTTTTGATGAAGGATGCGGAGGAGGATCTTGATAGATTCATCACATATCTTTTGCTTGAAAAGAAAAGTGAGCAGGCTGCAAGAAATTTATTAAATGATTTTGAAGCAACAAAAATAAGTCTGTCAAATGTTGCAGGAAGCCTGAAACTTTGTGATAATCTCAAACTAAGAGAATTAGGATATCGAAGAATCAATTTTTTATCGCATCGATATTTTATGCTTTATCGTATTGAAAACGATACTGTTTATGTGGACAATATTTTTCATGAATTGCAAGACTATGAAAATAAAATGAATTAAATGTTTGAATACAAAATCTTACCCATGGGGTCGTCTCTTAATTTTGAACATGAGTTAGGAGATAGCTTGGATAGGTGGGATTTTTCTATGAGGAAAGTTATCTGTAAGAGTGATATATGTTGCAGAGAACATCAGATATGCGATACATCATAGAAACTACAAAGACGGATGCCGGAACTAGAGTATTGCCAATCACAGAGGATGGGGCACAGATGTTTCAGGCAATTATCGAGGATAGAAATGCACCGAAAGTGGAGAAAACCATAGATGGATATAGTGGATTCCTATTTTACGATGATAATGGAATGCCACTTGTGGCAATGCACTGGCAGTACCGATTCAATCATATGGTCGGCAGATACAATGATATCTACCGGGTGTAGATGCAAAATATCACGCCACATGTGTGACGCCACACCTATTGTTCAAATATGGCAAAATCGGCAATGAATTCCAAGACGTTACAGTACCTCATGGGGCATTCGGATATATCGGTCATAATGAATTGGTACACACATATCGGATTCGATGATGCAGAGGAAGAATTGAAACGAATGGAAGAGTTTAGGAAGGCGCAGGCAGAGGTTGAGCAGAAGAAGGAAAAACCGATGTCACAGAAAATGTTCAAGGCAGTTTAATATGGAAGTGGGATGACGTTCTGGCTTAGGCCGGGGCGTTATTTTTGTGGAAAAAGTTGGTGATTGAAGTTATAATTATAAGTTGGAAAGGATGTGACCTATTTATGGAAGTAAATATGATAATTCTTCCCAAGAATAATAGTGATATCAATTTGGGAATGAAAAAACAGATAAAACAGCTTTTTGAAAATTTGTTTAATAATGTAAATGATTCTTCTTTTGAGATAAATTTAGATAATAATGTGAAAATTGAATATAAGATATCTTCAAAAGAAAAAAATATGGTCTTTCTTAAATTGAGTTGTAATGAGACACCAGCTAGAGCCGCAAAATATCTTGATAGTGTAACTAATAGGCTTATTCAAGGTGAACATAGGAAAACATGGAATATTGTAATTTCATATGATGAGGTATCTCAGTTATACTGCTGTAAGTTAATGCCATTATTTGGTATATTTGAAAGACGAATACGAGAATTAGTTTATATAACAATAATCAAAATATTTGGGGTTGAGTGGTATGATAATTCTTTTAGTAAAAGTTTACAGGATGCAATGAAGGGAAAGGGAAACAAAACGAAAATGGTTGAAAGTGCTTTGAATGAGTTGACTTATGAACAACTTAAAGAGTATTTGTTTACGCCATTTTGTGGAAGAAATATTTCAGAAGTATTGGAACAAGAATTATCTGAGTCAAGCGTAGAAGACTTGTCAAAAGAAGAAATTTTAGATATTGTAAATCAATGCAGAAGCGAATCTTTATGGAATCGTTTCTTTTCGGAGTATAAACAGTTTAGGAATATTAAAGAAAAGATTGATGAGCTACAACCACATAGAAATACGGTAATGCATAATAAGAGAATGACGCAGAATGAATATGAAAAGGTAAGAAAATCACTGAAAAACATTAATAAATTATTAGTGGAAGCAATAAATGTTCTAGAGAAAGATATTTATACAGAAACAAAATTAGTAGATGTAGTATCTGCATTAGGAAATATGCTTGTTAAAGTGTTGGGTGAATCAATTCCAAGATGGATTGAAAAGATGAAACCAGCGTTATCAACCTTGGGAGAATTGGTTATTAAGTCAGCAGTTCCTAAAATTGATGTATCAAGTGTAATTCCTTCTTTGGAGATTGGAAATGCAATGAGTGCTCAGATGGAACAGATTAGAAAACAATATCAGGTTATGGGAAATATTGCAGGACAGGTGAATTTTGCAAAAAGACTTGAAAATGCAGGTAATCAAATGGCTATAGCGGCTGCAAAGCAAAGTGCAATATATAATAATTCTATGTTGTCCCAAATGGGTAATTTATCTCAAATAAGTAAAATAGCTTATACTCCGGCAATGGATGTAGCAAGAGAGTTATCTGAACGAAATCAACGATTTGCAAATTCGCTTGGTATAAACGGAATGTTAGGAGAGACGGTAGATACAGGTAAAGAAGACGATGACAAAGAAAAAGATAAAAATCCTTAGTAGTAAGAAATTCCCTTTTACTACTAACAGCTAGTAACAACTTGCTCAATTCTGCTCTGATTTACCACAATCCGTAATTTCAGAGCAAACTACACAAATCCCGGAAACCATCGCAAAACAGGGCATTCCAGGGCAAAACAAGGAGTAAACAAAACCATGATAAAAGTTCTTTTCATTTGTTTAGGCAACATCTGCCGTTCCCCCATGGCAGAATTCATCCTAAAGGACCTCGTCGCCAGACGAGGCCTCACCGACCGATTCGAGATAGCCTCGGCTGCCACCAGCACCGAAGAAATCTGGAATGGCATCGGGAATCCGATTTACCCGCCGGCGCAGACGGAGCTTAAGAAGCATGGAATCGGGAATACGCCGGAGACCGATTTTCGGGACAAGCGGGCGAGACAGTTGACAAAATCCGATTATGAGATTTATGATTATCTCATAGGGATGGACGAAAGCAACATCTGTGGAATCGAGCGGATAACCGGGCATCGTGGCGGTAAAATATCCATGCTGCTTTCCTTTGCCGGAGAGCAGACAGCAATATCCGACCCATGGTATAGCGGCAGGTTCGATAAGACTTATGTGGATGTAACACGTGGATGCGAAGCATTCTTAGAATATCTCATAGAGCAGGGAGAAGTGTAGATGATAGAAATCTTATTTGGCGAAAGTGAAGGCGTAGCCATGAAGCTTGCGAAGAACTATCAGCAGCCGGATTATGAGGATGGACCAACCGCATGGCTTGGGGAAAAGCCGGACAAAGCCACCTTTGAAGACATGTTTGCAGGAGAAGCAGTTGGCGGAACTTCTGCGGAGGTCATTATACTGCCATTTATGTTGGACATTGGCAGCCTGAGGGAACCGCTGGATGGTACATATCGGAAGAAGATAATCTTAGAGCAGTATGGTGTCTATTGGAATGAGGATGAGAAAGAGGAGCGGGAAGAATTAGAGCAGGCAGTGGAAACCTATGGGAAAGAGCTGCAGCGGATGGAGCAGTTTGCAAAGCAGGGAGAATCTTTCCGTATCTGGTACAGCAACAAGCCTTATTCCCTGTGCGGACTCTGCCATGCAGTCAGTGTGCTGCGGAAATATGAATGCGCGATATCCGTGGTACGTCTACCGGATTATGTAAGAGAAGAGGAAAATACGACGGTACGTTATTCTTCCTGGGGAGAAGTAGATGCCGGACAGTTTTATCGATTCCTCCCATTGGAAAAGGAACTTTCAGAGCATGAGCAGAAAGTATTTGCATCCAGATGGGACGAACTTAAAGAAGAAGATGCACCTCTTCGGGTTCTGATAAATGGCTGTCTGGTGGGCGTAAAAGATGATTTTTATGATTTCCTGATTCGAAGAGAACTGCCGGAGGGCGAAATCATACAGGCAAGACTTATTGGAAATCTGTTGTTAAAATATCCACTTGGAATCAGTGACAGTTGGTATATGAACCGCATCAAACATATGATTGAGACCGGAGAGATAGAAGTAGTGAAAGAGGCGGATGAAATTTTCCGCCGGAGCATCAGAAAGGAGCAGTAAGAAATGAATGAGATCATAAAAGCAATGGAGACAAGAAGAAGTATCAGAGGTTATAAGGAAGATATGGTGCCGGAAGAGCTGATTGCAGAAGTAGTGGAAGCCGGAACTTATGCGGCTACCGGAATGGGCAGGCAGTCACCGATTATACTTGCAGTTACCAATAAAGAAGTAAGAGACAGACTTTCCAAGGTAAATGCTGAGATTATGGGAACAACCGGCGATCCGTTTTATGGAGCACCGGTGGTACTGGTGGTGTTAGCAGATAAGAGCCGTCCTACCTATCTTTATGATGGAAGCCTCGTTATGGGCAATCTGATGCTGGCAGCACATTCCTTAGGTCTTGGAAGCTGTTGGATTCACCGTGCAAAAGAAACTTTTGAGCGGGAAGAGGGAAAAGCAATTTTAAAGGAACTTGGCATTGAAGGAGATTACGAAGGCATTGGAAACTGTGTCATTGGCTATGCAAAAGAACCGGCAAAAGACGCCGCTCCGAGAAAAACAGATTATGTTCATTATATAAAATAAATCTGGATAATATAAAGGACATAGTGAAAAAATAGCATCAGATTTGTAAAAAATACTTGCAAAACAAAAAAAGCAGTGCTATCATAGTCAACAACTAGGAGATATAGTTGCAAAAGCTGGGAAAGAGACTCTTACTTTTAGAGGCCGACAGGAATACAGCGTCACCGACTGAGAGCGCTGTTTGGAAGAGAAAGCAAAGGGAACACTCTGGAGCCGACTGGCTGAATTACAGTAGGTCAGTACGTAGTGCACGTTACGCACGAAGAGAGGGAAGATGAAGCATTCATTTTCCAATGCGGGTGGTACCGCGGATAAGAAGATTATTCGCCCCGGAATACGAGTCAGTATTCCGGGGTTATTTTTATACTCCGGGCTGACAATCATATCAGAAAAGGAGTAGATAAGATGAGCAACATTTACAGAGACGTAACCTTAAATCAGGTAAGCGAAAACGACATTGGAAAGACACTTCGGGTAGCAGGCTGGGTAGAGAATATCCGTGACCATGGCGGCGTATCCTTTATTGATTTAAGAGATATGTATGCAGTAATGCAGATTGTAATCCGGGATGGAAAACTGTTAGAGGGAATCCGCAAGGAGCAGGCAGTTTCCATAGAAGGTCTGATTGAAAAAAGAGATGAAGAGACCTACAATCCAAAGATTCCAACCGGAACCATTGAATTAGAGGCAAAGAGCGTAGATATTTTGGGAGAGGTCTATACACAGCTTCCATTTGAAGTAATGACCAGTAAGGAAGTCCGCGAGGATGTCCGTTTGAAATACCGTTATCTGGATTTAAGAAACCAGAAAGTAAAAGACAATATTATTTTCCGTTCCAAGGTAATTTCATTTTTAAGAGAGAAAATGACAGAAATGGGATTCTTAGAGATTCAGACACCGATTCTTTGCGCATCTTCTCCGGAGGGCGCAAGAGATTACATCGTGCCATCCAGAAAATACAAAGGAAAATTTTATGCATTGCCACAGGCACCACAGCAGTACAAACAGCTTCTGATGGTATCCGGATTTGATAAATATTTTCAGGTTGCACCATGTTTCCGTGATGAGGATGCAAGAGCAGACCGTTCACCAGGAGAGTTCTATCAGCTTGACTTTGAAATGAGCTTTGCAACCCAGGAAGATGTATTTAAGATTGGTGAAGAAGTACTTTCTGCAACCTTTGAGAAATTCGCACCGGAAGGCAGCAAAGTAACGAAAGCACCGTATCCAATCATCAGTTATAAGCAGGCAATGTTAGAGTTCGGAAGTGACAAACCGGACCTTCGGAACCCACTTCGTATCATCGATGTGACAGAGTTCTTCCAGAGATGTACCTTTAAGCCATTTATCGGAAAGACCGTAAGAGCCATCCGTGTACATGCAGAGATGTCCAAAGGTTTCCATGAGAAACTTTTGAAATTTGCAACCGGAATCGGTATGGGCGGCTTAGGATATCTGGAAGTATTAGAAGATGGAAGCTATAAGGGACCGATTGATAAATTTATCCCGGATGACATGAAAGAAGAATTCAGAAAGCTGGCAGGCCTTGAAGTAGGAGATACCATTTTCTTCATGGCAGATAAAGAAGAGCGTGCCGCATATTATGCAGGCATGATTCGAAATGAATTAGGCGAGAAGTTGGATTTAATTGAGAAAGATGCATACCGTTTCTGTTATGTCAATGATTTCCCAATGTTCGAGCGTGACCCGGAGACCAAGAAAATCGGATTTACCCATAACCCATTCTCCATGCCACAGGGCGGCTTAGAGGCACTCAATACCATGAATCCGCTGGACATCTTAGCATACCAGTACGATATCGTCTGCAACGGTGTGGAGCTTTCCTCCGGTGCAGTCCGTAACCATGATATGCAGATTATGGAGAAAGCTTTTGAAATCGCAGGTTATGATAAAGAAGTGCTGAAAAATAAATTCGGAGCATTATACAATGCATTTCAGTTTGGAGCACCGCCACACGCAGGAATGGCTCCTGGCATTGACCGTATGATTATGTTACTGCGTAACGAGGATAACATCCGTGAAGTCATTGCTTATCCGATGAATGGAAATGCACAGGATTTGATGTGCGGAGCACCAAACGAAGTAACCGAGCAGCAGTTAAGAGAAGTTCATATCAAAGTACGTGATTAAGGAGGAAAAACAATGGCAAATGTGATTTCAGATGAAACCATGGAATACGTTGGAATCCTTGCAAAGCTTGAGCTTTCCGAAGAGGAAAAAGCAGCAGCAAAAAAAGACATGGAAAGCATGCTAGATTATATTGATAAATTAAACGAACTGGATACATCCGGTGTAGAACCGATGTCCCATGTATTTCCGGTACATAATGTATTCCGGGAAGATGTAGTAACCAATGGTGACGGCGGCGAGGATACCCTTGCCAACGCGCCGGAGCGCAGAGACCGGGCATTTGTTGTACCAAAGACCGTAGATCAGTAAAGGAGGCGGCAGAAGATGAATTTGTTATCACTGACAGCAGTAGAGCTTGGAAAGAAAATCAAAGCCCATGAAGTATCAGTAGAAGAAGCTACAAGAGCCGCCTTAGAAGCCATTGCAGCAAAAGAGGATGCGGTACACAGTTTTGTTACCGTAGATGAAGAAGGCGCTATGAAGCGGGCGGCAGAAGTGCAGAAGCTTATTGACGATGGAACATTAACAGGACCTCTGGCAGGAGTGCCAGTAGCAATTAAAGATAATATGTGTACCAAAGGAATGCTGACTACCTGCAGTTCTAAAATTTTATATAACTTTATTCCGACTTATACCGCAGAAGCAGTATTAAATCTGGAAAAAGCCGGAGCAGTAATTCTTGGAAAGACCAACATGGATGAGTTTGCCATGGGAAGTACCACAGAGACCTCTGCTTTTGGAGAGACCAAAAATCCATGGAATACCGAGCATGTACCGGGCGGTTCATCCGGTGGAAGCTGTGCGGCAGTAGCAGCAGAAGAATGCTTTTATGCATTGGGTTCAGACACTGGTGGTTCTATCCGTCAGCCAAGTGCATTCTGTGGTGTGACCGGCATCAAACCAACATATGGAACCGTATCACGTTATGGACTGATTGCCTATGGTTCTTCTTTGGATCAGATAGGACCGGTTGCCAAAGATGTGACAGACTGCGCAACCATTTTAGAGGCAATTACTTCCTATGATAAAAAGGATTCTACTTCCATTCAGAGAGAAGAGACCGATTTTACCAGTGCATTGGTCGATGATGTGAAAGGAATGAAAATCGGTATTCCAAGAGATTATTTTGGAGAAGGACTGGATGCAGAAGTAAAGGATGCTATTTTAGCAGCCGCTAAGAAATTAGAAGAAAAAGGTGCTATCGTAGAAGAGTTCGATTTGAGCCTGGTAGAATATGCAATCCCTGCTTACTATATAATTGCAGATGCAGAAGCAAGCTCCAACCTTGCCCGTTTTGATGGCGTAAAATATGGCTATCGTACGAAAGACTACGAAGGACTTCACAACATGTATAAGAAATCCCGTTCCGAAGGCTTCGGAGCAGAAGTAAAACGTCGTATCATGTTAGGCTCCTTTGTTTTAAGTTCTGGTTATTATGATGCATATTATCTAAAAGCACTGCGTACGAAAGCATTGATTAAGCAGGCATTTGATAAAGCATTTGCAAAATATGATGTAATTTTAGGACCGGCAGCACCGACCACCGCTCCGAAGCTAGGAGAGTCCTTAAGCGACCCGCTGAAAATGTATTTAGGCGATATCTATACTGTATCGGTGAACCTGGCAGGACTTCCGGGAATCAGTCTTCCTTGCGGAATTGACAGCAAAGGGCTTCCGATTGGCATGCAGTTGATTGGAGACTGCTTCAAAGAGAAAAATATCATTCGTGCAGCCTATGCATTTGAACAGACAAGACCATATCAGCACAGCCCGTTAGCAGCAGATTAGGAGGAGAAGATTATGAGTAAACAGTATGAAACCGTCATCGGACTGGAAGTCCATGTGGAACTGGCAACTAAGACCAAAATCTTCTGTGGCTGTTCTACTGCATTCGGAAGTGCACCAAATACACACACCTGTCCGGTCTGTACCGGTATGCCGGGCTCTCTTCCGGTTTTAAATAAACAGGTGGTAGAATATGCCATGGCAGTAGGTGTTGCCATGAATTGTGAAATCAACCAGTATTGTAAATTTGACCGGAAGAATTATTTCTACCCGGACAATCCTCAGAACTATCAGATTTCTCAGCTTTATCTTCCAATCTGCCACGATGGCGGCATTGAGATTGAGACTTCCGAAGGAAAGAAAACCATTGGAATCCACGAGATTCATATGGAAGAGGATGCGGGAAAATTAGTCCATGATGACTGGGAAGATGTTTCCCTGGTGGACTATAACCGTTCCGGTGTTCCACTGATTGAGATTGTATCTGAGCCGGATATGCGTTCTGCAGAGGAAGTCATTGCTTATCTTGATAAATTAAGAATGATTGTGCAGTATCTTGGTGCATCCGACTGTAAGATGCAGGAAGGCTCCATGCGTGCAGATGTCAACTTATCTGTCCGTGAAGCAGGAGCAAAAGAATTTGGTACCCGTACCGAGATGAAAAATATCGGTTCCTTTAAAGCAATTGCAAGAGCCATTGAAGCAGAGACAGCAAGACAGATTGATTTGATTGAGTCTGGCGAAAAGGTGGTTCAGGAGACCAGACGCTGGAATGATGACCAGGGATATTCCTATGCCATGCGTTCCAAAGAGGATGCACAGGATTACCGTTATTTCCCGGAACCGGATTTGGTTCCAATCGTCATCAGTGATGAATGGTTACAGCGCATAAAAGACAGCCAGCCGGAGCTTCGGGAAGCAAAACGTCAGCGTTATCAGGAAGAATTCGGTCTGCCGGAATATGATGCCAACATTTTAACATCTGCAAAGAAAATGGCAGATGTTTTTGAGGCAACAACTGCAATCTGCAATAAGCCAAAGAAAGTATCCAACTGGCTGATGGGTGAGACCATGCGAATCTTAAAGGAGCAGAATAAAGACCCGGAGGATATCGCATTTTCACCGGAAAATCTGGCAAAATTAATCGAGCTTACCGATGCCGGAACCATCAATGGCAATGTGGCAAAAGAAGTATTTGAGCAGATTTTTGCAGAGGATATCGACCCGGATAAATATGTAGAAGAGCATGGATTAAAGACTGTAAATGACGAAGGTGCATTGCGTGATACCATTGCCAAAGTCATCGAAGAGAATCCTCAGTCGGTAGAAGATTACCGCAATGGGAAAGAAAAGGCAATCGGTTTCTTAGTAGGTCAGACCATGAAAGCCATGAAGGGCAAAGCAAATCCTGGAATGGTAAATAAGATATTGAAAGAACTGTTATAAATAACAGGGAATGCATGCAAGCTTTTCCTTATATGTATAAAAAATCCTGCAGTATGAAGGTATCAGAAATACCTGTCATGTTGCAGGATTTTTATGTTTTTACTGTAGTCTGTCAATAAAGAGAAGCCAAACTTATGCCTTTTTTCTGGAAACAGAAGTTCTGATAAGATAGCATATGGTTCCAACTACAAATCCAATGCTGAGCCACTGGGAGGTGGATAAGGCAAAGAGATGACCGCGGACGGCATCATAGCGGACATATTCTAACAGAAACCGCAGAATACCATAGACAATAAAATATATGGCAATCGTGTGCGGATAAGATTTCTTTAAATCCAGTATTGCAAGTACGACAGCAAGAATCAGAAGACAGATTGCTTCCACCAGCTGAACTGGAAACAGCGTAGTATCAGATGGCGCAATGGAATGCTCCGGGAACTGTACTGCAAAAGGTCCATCGTATGGAATTCCATAACAGCAGCCGGCAAGAAAACATCCGATACGTCCGAAACCGTGAATCCATGGAATCAGATAAATCAGGTGAATGATAAAAGGCTTCCAGTCAATATGATGTATTTTTCCGGCCAGCAGAAAAAGAAGCAGTCCTCCAATCAGTCCGCCATAAAATACAAAGCCACTCTGCATAATGTAATTAAAATACTGGGGTTCTAACATACGGGACCAGTCAATGTCCCGGTAAGAAATGAATAGATACAAAAGCTTGGCGCCTAAGAAGGCGCCAAGTAATGTGTAAGCTTCTAATATAAGCATATCATCGAAGTTAAGCTTATATTTTCTGAGCGGATACAGGGCAAAAAGATTTGCCGTAATCACTCCAAGTGTGATCATAAATCCATAAGATGGGATATGAAATCCCAGAATATTCAGATAAAGTGCCATCTTTTTCCATGTATCCTTTCAAAAAACAAATATTAGAATGCGCTTGCAACAGATGCAACACATGCAACACATGCGATGTAAAGCAGTAAGCCTAATACTAATCCGATGATAGAGCATACAAGACCACCTGTAGCACATTTAGCCTGATTCTTATGTCCAACAGCGCCTAAGATAGTACCGATAAGACCTAAGATTGCTCCGATCCAGCCATAAACACCTACTGTAACTACGTCAACAACGATGGAAATAATTCCTAAAACTAATGCTGCGACACCCATTTTCATGTCCTCCTTGGTTTATAAAAATCTAATAAATTACATTGAAAGTTTAGCATTTAATAGGGAGACTGTCAAATATTGGTTGCAAATTTTGAAAAATAGTAAAAAATATCAGGTTCTGTCATATATGAAGATTTTATAAAATTATGGCTGCGAAGGTTGAGATTAAAACCGGCTTGAATTATAATAAAAGCAATGTTTTAGAATCTTAAAACAGATTTGAGAGAATAGGAGAATCAGATATGACAGAGAATGAAGACAAGAGAGAACTTGAAAATATAGATACTGTAGAAGAGACAAAGAAAGAGACCACAGATGAGAAGAAGGATGAATACGAAGAAATCTGTTACATCTGTCGCAGACCGGAAAGTGTTGCCGGTAAGATGATAAAGATTCCGAATAATATCTGCATTTGTAAAGACTGTATGCAGAGAACCTTCGACAGCATGAATAACTCCGGATTTCCAATGGGTGATTTTATACCAAATGGTCAGATGCCCAATATCAGCATGATTAATCTTTCGGATTTGCAGGGCTTTATGCCGCAGAGCCAGAAGATTAAGAAAAAGAAAACCAAAGAGGAGAAAGCAGAAGCTCCGAAATTAGATATAAAGAAGATTCCGGCACCACATAAGATTAAAGCAAGCCTGGATGAATATGTGGTTGGACAGGAATATGCCAAGAAGGTAATGTCTGTGGCAGTTTACAATCACTATAAACGTGTGGCAACCGATACGATGGATGATATTGAAATCGAGAAATCCAATATGTTAATGATTGGACCGACCGGAAGTGGTAAGACTTATCTGGTGAAGACACTGGCAAGACTTCTGGATGTGCCGCTGGCAATTACAGATGCGACTTCCTTAACTGAGGCAGGTTATATCGGAGACGATATCGAAAGCGTTGTCAGTAAATTGCTTGCAGCTGCAGATAATGATGTAGAGCGGGCAGAGCATGGCATTATTTTCATTGATGAGATTGATAAAATTGCCAAGAAGAAGAACACCAACCAGCGTGATGTCAGCGGAGAATCCGTACAGCAGGGAATGTTAAAGCTTCTTGAAGGAGCAGAAGTGGAAGTGCCGGTGGGAGCCAGCAGCAAGAATGCCATGGTTCCGATGGTTACCGTTAACACTAAGAATATTCTTTTTATCTGTGGCGGAGCTTTCCCGGATATTGAAGAGATTATCAAAGAACGTCTCAATAAGCAGGCATCCATTGGATTCCAGGCAGATTTAAAGGATAAATATGATAATGATGAGAATCTGTTACAGAAAGTAACGGTAGAAGATGTAAAGAAGTTTGGAATGATACCGGAATTTATCGGAAGACTTCCGATTCTCTTTACCCTGGAATCACTTACTGTTGATATGCTGGTCCGTATTCTAAAGGAGCCGAAAAATGCTATCATCAGGCAGTATCAGAAGCTTCTGGCATTAGACGAAGTCAATCTGGTATTTGAAGAGGATGCACTGCGGGCAATTGCAGAGAAAGCAAAGGAGAAGAAGGTCGGAGCAAGAGCACTTCGTTCCATTATCGAAGAATTTATGTTAGATATCATGTATGAGATTCCAAAGGACGAAAACATCGGCCAGGTAACGATTACAAGAGATTATATTGAAAAAAAGGGCGGACCGCTTATTACTATGCGTGGAGTGGCAGCATTACCGGTAAACGAATAAAATAAAAGAAAATAAGTGCCGGAGCTTATATGGAAGATTGTAAAGACGCACCATACTCGGAAGAATATTACGACCTTCTGGTTTCCTATCTGAGCCTTGAAAATGAATATCTTCCGGGAGGCTGTATCCAGAATATTGATAAAGATTTTAATGTAGTCTATTTGCAGAGTGCAGGCTTGCCGAAGCTGGATATTGACCAGTATACCTATTCGGCAATTCCAAAATGTTTTACCACATTAGACGAAGAGGCATTGCAGGCAGGCGGAATCATAAGGGTACAGAGTCAGCCAAATCTTGCTTTGAGAGGGCAGGGTGTTCTGATTGGATTTGTGGATACCGGAATTGATTATCAGAATGAAGTATTCCGTAATTCCGATGGCAGCAGCCGTATATTAAGAATCTGGGATCAGAGCATTCGAAGTGAAGATACACCAGAGGGATTCCTCTATGGAACGGAATATACAAAAGAACAGATCGATATGGCATTGTTAACAGATGCACCTCTTCGGGTAGTACCTCACCGGGATGAAGAAGGACATGGTACCTTTATGGCAGGTCTTGCGGCAGGAAGCGAAAAACTTTCGGAGAAATTTGCCGGAGTAGCACCCTATGCACAGATTGCCATGGTAAAGCTGAAGCCGGCAAAGAAATATTTAAGGCGTTTTTATTATATTCCGGAAGCTGCAAAGGCTTATCAGGAAAATGATATTATGGCGGGGGTGGCATATCTGACCAGACTGGCGGAACGATATCGCCGCCCTCTGGTGATTTATCTTGGGCTTGGAAGCA
The DNA here is from genome assembly GCF_003479505.1 of Roseburia sp. AF15-21. Lineage (NCBI taxonomy): Bacteria > Bacillati > Bacillota > Clostridia > Lachnospirales > Lachnospiraceae > Roseburia > Roseburia sp. AF15-21. The sequence goes on from NZ_QUHG01000002.1 coordinate 67,908, forward strand.
ATTCCGGGGATCACAGTGGAAACAGTGTGATTTCGTATTATCTTAATTATGTTTCCTTCAAGCGGAATACGGCAGTTGTGGTAGCAGCAGGGAATGAAGCTACTGCCAGACATCATTATTACGGAGAAGTTGCATTCGGGCAGCAGAGTGATGTGGTAGAAGTAAATGTGGAAGATGCAGTGGCGGGTTTCCATATTGAAATGTGGGCAAAGGCTCCGGAGCTTTATTCGGTGCGGATTATATCGCCAACGGGAGAGCGGACGGCAGGTGTCCGGGTGCAGCAGGATGGCAGAGAGGTATACCGTTTTGTATTTGAAAATACACAGGTTATCATTGATTACCACATTGTTGGCACTGCCACAGGAGATCAGCTTATTTATATCCGGTTTGACCGGCCCACCAGAGGCATCTGGACGATTGAGGTAAATGGCGATTACAGTATAGAAGGAAGATATCACATGTGGCTTCCGATTACCGGACTGATTGCCGGTGATATTTCTTTTATTCGTTCTAATCCGGATACGACAATTACCATGCCGGGAAATGCAGCTGCACCGATGACAGTAGGTGGATACAATGCAGGAAATGACAGTATTTATCTGAATTCCAGCAGAGGATACACTGCATCGGGACTGGTAAAGCCGGATTTTGCAGCACCGGGTGTCAATGTGATTGGACCGGCACCGGGCAACCGGTTTGAGGCAAGAAGTGGTACCAGCATTGCAGCGGCAATTACTGCAGGAGCTGCAGCACTGTATCTGGAATGGGCAGTAGAGCGTGGTTATAATACTGATATTACAAATGCAGAAATTAAAAATGATTTTATCCGCGGTGCGGTGCGGTTAGAAAGCAGAGTTTATCCGAACCGGGAATGGGGATATGGAACCTTAAATCTCTATCAGACCTTCGAACAGTTGCGCCGGACATAGGAGGTTCTTGTTTGCATAGAATAACTGCTTCTGTGGGATTCTATATAGAAAACACGAAGCAGGAGGGTAAAGATGAAGCAGGAACATGCAATTGATTTACGAAAGGCAGCCATTATCGGATGTGGGTTTGTCGGCTCTGCCACTGCATTTACACTGATGCAGAGCAAGCTCTTTTCCGAACTGGTTCTAATTGATGTGGATAAAGCAAGAGCGGAAGGAGAGGCCATGGATATCAGCCATGGAATGCCATTTGCCGCACCGATGAAAATATATGCCGGCAGTTATGATGACATTGTGGATGCCGACATTATTATCATTACGGCAGGAGCAAACCAGAAACCGGGAGAAACAAGGCTTGAGCTGGTAAAGAAAAATGTAGCCATTTACAAAAATATTATCCCGGAAATTGCAAGCAGAAGGTGTCGTGGCATATTACTCATCGTATCAAATCCGGTGGATATACTGACACTGGCAGCATTGAAATTATCCGGTTTTCCGGAAAATCGGGTAATCGGTTCCGGAACAGTATTAGATACTGCCCGGTTAAAAAATATGCTGGGAAAACAGCTTGGCATCGACAATCGTGGTGTGCATGCATTTATTGTAGGAGAGCATGGAGACAGCGAGGTGGCGGTATTCAGTTCTGCCAACGTATCCGGCATTCCGTTGGAACAGATTTATAAGCTGCGTGGCTATGAGGAATATGAAAGTCATACGAAGCGTATATATGAAGAAGTAAAGAACAGTGCTTATGAAATCATAGAGCGTAAGCAGGCAACCTATTATGGGATTGCAATGGCGATTAAGCGGATTTGTGAATGTATTGTCCGGGATGAACATTCGGTGCTTCCGGTGTCCAGTCTGATGCATGGGCAATATGGCATTTTCGATATCGTGCTGAGCATGCCGGCAGTGGTGGATGCCGGTGGCGTGGAGCAGATTCTTCCGGTGTCATTAGACGAAGAAGAGCGGGCAAGGCTTCATGCGTCAGCAAAAGCACTGCGGGATGTGATTGCTGACATAGAATTATAGAGCAGGCGGAGCAGAAAGAGAGAAAGAAAAGGACAGAAGGAATCAGGTAGAACAAAAGAAGGAGGAGTTTCCATGAAATATTTATTACTGGTGGCATCCATTTTCGGGCTGGATGAAGGAATCAAGCAGCGGGTTGATAAGAAGGAGCCGTTGGGAAAAGAAAAAAGAGTTCCAAAGCTTCCGGTTGTAATTGAAAAATATTATAACAATGGAGCTGCATTGAACTTTCTGGCGAAGAAACCGAAAATTATGCTGGGGTTACACAGTGCATGCATGGCAGGACTGATGACCATATATGGGTTTGTATTAAGAAGAGGAAATACAGGACTGAAAACCGGTATGAGTATGATGGTTGGCGGCGGATTAAGCAATCTCTGGGACAGAATTCATAAGAAGCATGTGGTGGATTATATCCGCTTTGATACACCGTGGAAACGCTTTTCAAGAATTGTATTTAATATTTCCGATTTCTTTATTTTTATCGGAGCAGCAGTTTCTATGTTGTTTGCATACAGGTAAGAAAACGGGATTGCAGCCAACGGTAGTAATACCGAAGGGAGCAATCCCATTTTTCTTAATCAAATTCGTTCGTTATATCTTAATCAACATAAAAAATCATTATTAAAAATCAAATTCTATATCTGAGAAAGGTACATTGAAAAACCTTGATTATTGCAACTATTTAATTACTGTTACGTTAGTTGCCTGAGGACCCTTGGCGCCTTCTGTTACGTCAAATTCTACTGCTGCGCCTTCTTCTAAGGATTTGTAACCATCCATGTTAAGTCCTGAGTAGTGTACGAATACATCATTACCTTCTGCATCAGAGATGAATCCGTAACCTTTCTGGTTATTAAACCATTTAACTGTACCGTTCATTATAGTACCTCCACAAAAATTATCTAGCCATATGGCTATGCTTAGAATAGCATAATTTATTTTAAAAGTAAAGAAAATTAGTTGATATCGGTATAGGGGATATCATGCCCGGCAAAAAATTTGCGTATCAGCATATCCCATTCCTGGTCGAAGGTGTGGTCTAAGGTAAAACTGCGGTAAGATACGCCATTGGTACAGGAAAGAATACCATCCTGAAATTTGATGTTTAAGAAAACTCCGTTCAAATCCTGGGGGGTCAGACCACTTTTGCTTACTTCCAGAGTATTTTTAAGATTCTTTGGAGAAAGCTGAAAGATAAAGCGGAAATAGGAGGGGGTATGTTTTCCCTTGATCAGGGCGAAGCAGTTTTCACGCAGCATGCCAAAAGGCAGGCAGCTTAAACCGGTTAGTTCCAGTTCATCCAGTTCTTCCGGACTGTAGAAATCCGGTACAAGATGTCCGTCGATTTCATAGGAACCTTTTCCACGGATGGTAGCTTCTGATAATAAGAAGTGGTCAAATAAATCCGTGCGAAGTAATTTATTCATAAAATCCTTTACCTGTAAAAGTTGTATTGCAATCATAGTATCCTCCTCATTTTTAAAGTGTAACACAAACCGGATAGAAAAAACAGAGAAAGTATTGTAGAATGTCTATGAAAAGAAGCAGATCGAAAGGAAATGATATGAGAAAACAAAGATTATTAACCGGTATTGCAGGAATACTTATGGCGTTTCTGTTTACCGGCTGTAATACGTCATCCGTTGAAGAATGGGTAGATGAAGTAGTAGAAGATATCAATGGACAGATACCGGATAATACCTTGCTTCCGGTAGAGTCTGTTTCAGAGGAAAAATATGTATATGGCCAGCTTACGGAAGAAGAACAGCTTGTTTATGATGAGATGCTGGATGCTATTTTAAATCATCGGGAAGAGGTGGCAGTTGCTACATTAGATAAAGACGTACTGGCAAAAATGTATGAAGCAATTATGGCAGACTATGGCGGACTCTTCTGGGTGGATGGCTATTCCTATACGGAATATTCCCGTGCGGGTGTACTGACCGGGCTTAAGTTTGCACCGAAGTATACAATGGATGAAGCTGCAAGACAGGAGACACAGGCGGCAATTGATGAAAAGGTCGATGTACTGCTTGGCGGCATTTCATCCGAGGACAGTGATTACCAGAAAGCGCGGTTTATATTTGATACGCTGGTGCGTACGGTAAATTATGACCTTAATGCAGAGAATAATCAGAATATCATCAGTGTATTTCTAGAGGGAAGAACGGTGTGCCAGGGCTATGCCTGTGCCACAAAATATCTGATGGATTTATTAGATATTCCATGTACGATAGTGACAGGAACTGCCAATGGAGAACCACATGCATGGAATCTCATCGAACTGGATGGAGCCTATTATTATATGGATACTACCTGGGGTAATCCAACTTCCAACAGTCCGGATGACTTCGGAGATGTAGCTGAAGTGGTAGATTATTGCTCTTTTACTGCAACTACAGAAGAGTTATTTCAGACCCACAGCCCCAATGTGAATTTTTCATTGCCGGAATGCAATTGCCTGGATGACAGTTATTTTGTGCAGGAAAATTGTTATTTTAAGGACTGGTATCCGGAAGACATCGGAGCATTATTTACAGAGCTTGACAGCCACCCTGTACAGATGAAGTTTGAGGATGAGGCAGTTTATGGGCAGGCACAGCAGTTTTTCATTGAAGAAGGGCATATCGGGGATTATTATACCGTGGATAGTTCCTTATTTTATATGAAAAATGAGACAATGCGGGTACTTACTTTCCTGAAAAAATAAAATATTTGTGAAATATTATAAAAATTTAAATATCCTCTTTTCAAAACGTAATATTTATGATAATATGACATAGTAATGAAAACTACTTGTTATTACAAAGAAAAACATAACATATAATTTTAAACATTGCGTACATACTATAAGAGAGATGACTACGCAATCAGGAGGATAGAAAATGAGCTACAAAATCATAGTAGACAGCTGTGGAGAGTTATTTGATGATATGAAAGCAGATGGAAGATTCCAGTCTGTTCCGTTAGAGCTTGAGGTAGATGGATACCATGTGGTGGATGATGAATCCTTTGATCAACTGGAGTTTATTCGCAGGGTAAAGGAAAGCAGGCATAGCCCGAAGTCATCCTGCCCATCTCCACAGAGATATGTGGAAGCATATTTAGGAGAAGCAGAGCATGTATATGTAGTAACACTTTCCGGTAAATTAAGCGGTTCTTATAACAGTGCAGAGCTGGCAAAGAAGCTTTATTTAGAAGAACATATGGCAAAACAGATTCATGTATTTGATTCCTGTTCCGCATCCATTGGAGAGACTCTGATTGCAGAAAAGATACAGGAATCAGAGGAAGCCGGAAAGAGCTTTGAAGAAGTGGTTGCTGAGACAGAAAAATATATTAAAGACCAGCAGACCTTCTTTGTATTAGAGACTTTAGAGACTCTGCGTAAAAACGGCAGACTCAGTAACCTGAAAGCCTGGGTTGCCGGGGCATTAAATATCAAGCCGGTAATGGGGGCCACGCCCGAGGGTACAATCTGTCAGCTGGGACAGGCAAGAGGAATGGCAAAGGCATTGGACTATATGGTTAATGAAATTGTAAAGAGAACGAAAGAGTGTGAAAAGAAGATTTTATCCATCGCACATTGCAATTGTCCGGAACGTGCAAAACAGGTAAAAGAAAAATTGGAAAAGCTGGCAAAATTTAAAGATATCAGAATTGTAGATACTGCAGGAGTCAGCACCATGTATGCCAATAATGGCGGTGTTATTGTAGCAGTTTAAAAAATAGCAGATAAAAAGAAAACAGATAAAGGAAAACAGAATCGGTGCAAACCGGTTCTGTTTTCTTTTGCTGTCGGTAACAAAATGGAGCATCCGCATATAGTAATAACAGACGATTGCAAGGCAAGGAGGGATGAAATGCAAATCGCAATCATTGGAGCAGATGAAAGAACACCGGCATTGAAACGTTGTCTGACGGAATCAGGAATTGGAATCATAGAAATAACGGAGCAGAATATCCGGCGACTGATGCAGAGTCAGATTATTGTATTACCGTTGCGGGCACTGGAGGAGGATGGCAGAATCAGAGGAAGCAGGGTAAAAATAGGAATGGTATTATCCTATGCAGCGGAGAGAAGTGTTATTTATGGAGGTTGTTTCCCGGAGGTTCTGACACGAAGACCATCAGGGCGGCGGATACGGCTGGTTGATTATATGGAAGATGAAGTCTTTAGAAATGAGAATGCCGGACTGACAGCAGAAGGCTGCCTTGTAGAAGCAATGACAAAGAGCAGGTGCTGCGTGAAAGGAAGAAACTGTCTGGTGGCAGGTTTTGGTTATTGTGGAAGAGCCATGGCAAAGCTGCTTTTATCTTTGGAAGCGGAAGTAACTGTTTATGATATAAAGGAAGATTGCCAGCGGGTGGCAATGGAAATGGGGTGTAGCTTGTGGCAGGAGAATGCAGAGGAGCAGAACTTTGAGTGGATTTTTTATATGGCAGATAAACCATGTCCAATAGACACAGTCTTAAAATGGTGCGATGAGAAAACATATCTATGGGATATTACAACTGGTGGCGGACTTCCGGCAGAGGAGTTAGAAGAAAAAGGTATTCATGTGGAACATCTTACTGCCGTTCCTGGAAGAATACTGACAGAAAGTGCAGGAATCATTCTTGCACGGATGATAGAAAGAGGAGCAGCAGATTATGGAAGAGTATAAGCTTACATTAGGACTTGGAATTACCGGCTCTTTCTGCACTTTTGGGAAGATACTCCGGACGACAGAAGCACTGGTGCAAAAAGGAATAAAAGTTATTCCGGTATACTCCAGACATGCAGGAACTTTGGATACCAGATTTATGACAGCGGAAGTATTTCAAAACAGAATGCAGGAGATTACAGGAGAAAGGGGAATTCAAAGTATCGTACAGGCAGAAACCATCGGTCCGTCAGGACTTTTTGATGTGATGGCAATTGCACCATGTACCGGAAATACCATGGCAAAGCTGCAGCAGGGCATTGTAGATACCACAGTGCTTATGGCAGCCAAAGCGCATCTTAGAAATGAAAAGCCGTTGGTGCTGGCAATTTCTACCAATGATGCTTTGTCCATGAATCTTAGAAATATCGGACTGCTGATGAATATGAAGCATATCTATTTTGTACCTTTCCGGCAGGATGATTATCAGAAGAAGCCCCATTCACTGGTGGCAGATTTTGGACAGTTAGAGGATACCATAGCTGCAGCCATGAAAGGAAGACAGCTGCAGCCGGTGGTACTGTCTCCAATGCCGGTAGATTATAAATGAATGTCAGTCTTATATTCACTGAGCCAGTAATGAATCTGCAGGAGATAAGCAATCATCTGAGGACCTGCCATAAGCTGGCCATACCATGGTTTGCCATAGTCTCCTTCCTGATTTAAGAATTGCATAGTCTTTTCTTTATCAATCAGTGCAAGAAGGGGACTTTCCCCGGTGGTCAGCAGCACACTCAGACGCTGACGCAGGAGCTGTTCATAGTAAGGATGGTAGGTCTTAGGATAAGGACTTTTCTTGCGGAAAGTAATGGTGTCCGGAAGATAGTTTTTTGCACACTGCCGCAAAAGGTTTTTCACAAGACCATCTTTGGCCTTCATTTCCCATGGCACATTAAAGACATAGGAAACCAGGTTTTTATCTGCAAAAGGAACGCGGGCTTCCAGACCGGAGAACATACTGGTGCGGTCCATGCGGTTTAGCAGAGTCTGCATAAAGTAGCGGATGTTAAGATAGGAAATACGCCGGCGGCTGCATTCCGTATCATTGTCCGATGGCAGAATATCGACCTCTGCAATGGCATTTTCATAAGAACTTTGCACATAGGAATCTAAGGACAGTGCATCTGCAATTTCGTCTTTTAAGAAGGACTTGCGGAAAGACAAATCCGGTGTCCATGGAAACGTGTTGCAGGAAAGAAAATTCTTCCGGTGAAACCACGGATAGCCGCCGAAAACTTCATCGGCACATTCTCCGGTCAGGACTACCTTATGCTGCTTACTGACTTCCCGGCAGAAGAAGAGCAGGGATGAGTCAACGTCAGCCATACATGGAAGGTCATGGGCTTTCATGGAAGCAAAAAGTAAGTCAGCCTGGGAGCGGTTGTCACAGGTCAGATATTGATGCTCACTCTTAAGATAGTCTTTCATAATATCCACAAAGGGACGGTCTTCGGAGGGCTGAAAATCATTTGCCTTAAAGTAACGGGAATTATCTGTAAAGTCAAAGGAATAGGTAGAAAGAGTCTGCCCTTCTTTTCTTAATTCTTCCGCACAGACCGAAGAGACAAGACTGGAATCCAACCCGCCGGAAAGAAAGGTGCAGATAGGAACATCGGAAACCATCTGCCGGCGGATGGACTGTAACAGCAGCTCTTTTGTGTGGACAACAGTTTCTTCATAGCTGTCTGTATGTGGATGGCTTTCTAATCGGAAGTAACAGTAATCTTTCAGTCCGGAAGCACTGAAAGTGAGGTAATGTCCCGGCAGACATTCTGCCATATGCTCATAAACTGCGTTGCCGGGGTTCCTGGCAGGACCAAGCCCGAAGATTTCGCAGAGTCCTGTTTTATTTACCGAAGGGATGCAGCCGGGATAACAGAAAATTCCCTTCGGCTCGGAAGAAAAGATAAGTGTGTCATGAAAAAGCCGGTAAAAGAGCGGCTTTACACCAAAGGCATCCCGGAAGAGATAGAGAAGCTGATGAGCCTCATCATAAATGGCAAAAGCGAAAATACCATTCATTTTCCGGACAAAGGACGGTCCTTCAAAAAGAAATCCATTTAAAATGACTTCTGTATCGGAATGAGTACGAAAGGTCATGCCATGGGAAACCAGTTCCTCACGGAGTTCTTTCGTATTATAAAGTTCTCCATTATAGACGATGGTGAAGTCTGCGTCACAATAATGTCTGGTCATAGGCTGAAGTCCACCATGAGGATCAATAATGGCAAGCCGGGTGTGGGAAAACCCTGTATGAGAGGTTAAATAAATACCATGGGAGTCCGGCCCGCGGTGATAAAGTGCGTCACTCATATCAGATAGAATGTTACGATAATAAGGCTCCCTTTCTAAAAAATCAGTATGTAAATTACAAAAACCGGAAATACCGCACATAGCAATTCTCAATTCATTTTTTGTAGTAATCTATGCATTTCCCTAAATAAAAAGTACAAAAAAGAAGAGAGATTTATGAAAGATAGGAAGCATTTTCTAGGTGCAAAGCACAGGTAAGGAGTTGCCGGCAGTAAGTTGTGCGGGTTATAATAAAAAAGATGAAACTATTTTTCCGGCTGGAACGTCTAATTTACAGAAAGCAAAGGTTGAAAGGCTTTCTTTGCATATGCAGGTTTTCGGAAAGAGAAGAGGAAACAGGAATGAAGAAGAGAGGAATCGCAAAAGCGGTGGAGCAGGAAATCCTTGCATCCTATGAACAGCTTTACCGGCTGGCAATTACCTATGTAAAGAACGAACAGGACGCAATGGATGTAGTGCAGGAAAGTGCATATAAGGCAATGAAAAATGCCGGTCAGGTGAAGGAAGAAACCTATATTAAGACCTGGCTCTGGCGGATTGTTATAAATACGTCACTGGATATGTGCAAGAAACAGAAGCGTATCGTAAGTGGAGTATTTATCCCGGAAGAAGCAAAAGAAGATGTATACAAAGACTGGGATATGCTGGCAGCGTTGGAAGAATTAGAAGAACGGGAAAGAACCATTGTGATATTAAAATATTTTGAAGAATGGAAAATAGATGATATTGCAGATCTTCTGAAAGAAAATCCAAACACCGTAAAATCAATCCTGTATCGCAGCTTAAAGAAATTAAAGATAAAGATGTCCAGGGAGGAAATAGCATGAACCATGAGAAAATAGACAGGATGAAGCAGGAATATGAGCAGATAGAAGTCCCGGAAGCATTGAAAACGCAGGTGGAAGCCGGAATCAGAAAAGGAAAGAGGGATAACACGAAAGGCAGTATCCGCTTTTTAAAAGGAGCAGCAACGGTAGCGGCAGCTATGGTTGCACTGGTGATTTCGGTAAATGTAAGCCCGACAATAGCCCATGCCATGGAAGAGGTTCCATTACTTGGCACAATTGTAAAGGTAGTGAACTTTTCTACATATTCTGATGTACAGGATGATAAGAATATGGAAGCAAATGTAGACATTCCCCAGGTGGCAGTGACAAATCAGGATGGGGAAGTATTATCGGATGAGACGGACGAGCTGAATCAGGAAGTGAAAAAGTATGCCGGTGGTATTATTAAGTCTTATCAGTCTGATGTAGCTTCCATTGAAGATGGTGAGAATGGTAATGAGGCAGTGAATTCGTCTTATCAGGTAGTGACAGATAACGACCGGCTGTTTGCTTTAAGAATTGATACTTCCATTGTAATGGCAGGATCGAACCAGTATACGAAAATCTATAATATAGATAAGAAAACCGGAAATACCATTACATTAAATGATTTATTTCAGAAGGATTCCGATTATCTGGACCGGATTTCAGAGGAAATAGAAAAGCAGATGAAGGAAAATATGGAAAAAGACAGTAACCTGCAATACTTCTTAGACAGGGATGTAGATGGCTACAGCTTTGATGGAATTAAGAATGATGTAAATTTCTATGTCAACAAAGAAGGAGAGTTGACCATTGTTTTTGATAAATATGAAGTAGCACCGGGTTATATGGGAATTGTAGAATTTACGATTCCGACCAGTGTGGTTTCTGATATTATAAAGGACGGATATCTGCAATAATATGGCAAAGATGGTGCGTACTAGGCATTTATAGTAATCGAAAACTCCCCCGGATATTGGAAGAAATTTCAATATCCGGGGGAGTTCTTATGCTATATCATGAGATACTTTTATTTCTTGAAGTTAGCTCTCTTTCTTAAGGTCGGGTCAAGAATACGTTTACGGATACGTAAGGATTCCGGAGTAACCTCTAAGAGCTCGTCAACATCGATAAAGTCTAATGCCTGCTCTAAGGAAAGTATCTTCGGTGGAACCAGGGTCAGAGCTTCGTCTGCGGAAGAAGAACGTGTATTGGTTAAGTGTTTCTTCTTGCATACGTTTAATTCAATGTCTTCCGGTTTAGAGGAAGAACCGATGACCATACCGGAGTAAACCTTTACACCAGCTCCGATGAAGAGAGTACCACGTTCCTGAGCGGAGAACAGACCGTAAGTTACGGATTCGCCGGATTCGAAAGCAATCAGGGAACCAAGTTTACGATAAGCAATATCTCCCTTGTATGGAGCATAGCCATTGAAAATGGTATTGATGATACCATTTCCCTTGGTGTCGGTTAAGAAGTCTCCACGGTAACCGATAAGACCACGGGATGGAATGTTAAATTCCATACGGGTATAGCCGCCGCTGATTGGACGCATATCTACCATTTCACCTTTACGCTGGCTTAATTTATCAATAACAGTACCGGTGAATTCATCCGGAACGTCAACATAAGCTAATTCCATAGGCTCTAATTTCTTGCCGTTTTCATCGGTGTGGTAAAGAACTTCAGCCTTGCTGACTGCAAATTCATAACCTTCACGACGCATATTTTCGATTAATACGGAAAGATGTAACTCACCACGTCCGGAAACCTTGAAGCAGTCTGCACTGTCAGTTTCTTCTACACGAAGACTGACATCCGTATTTAACTCACGGAACAGCCGGTCTCTTAAGTGACGGGAAGTGATGAATTTACCTTCCTGTCCGGCAAGCGGACTGTCGTTAACCATGAAGTTCATGGAAAGCGTAGGCTCGGAAATCTTTTGGAAAGGAATGGCAACCGGGTCGTCTGTTGCACAGATGGTATCACCGATATGGATGTCTGCAATACCGGAAATAGCAACGATGGAACCGATTTTTGCTTCCTTTACTTCTACTTTATTCAGACCATCAAATTCGTATAATTTGCTGATTTTGACTTTTTTCTGTTTATCAGGCTCGTGGTGGTTTACAACGATAGCATCCTGGTTTACCTTTAAGACACCGTTGTCTACTTTACCAACACCGATTCGTCCAACGTATTCATTGTAATCAATGGTACTGATAAGAACCTGGGTGTTTGCATCCGGGTCACCGGTAGGAGCCGGGATGTAGTCGATAATGGTTTCGAATAAAGGAGTCATATCCTTGCGCTCATCGTTTAAATCTCTCATGGCGTATCCATCTCTTGCAGAAGCGAAGATGAAGGGGCAGTCTAACTGTTCTTCAGAAGCGTCTAAATCCATGAAAAGCTCTAATACTTCATCAATAACTTCTTCTGGTCTTGCTTCCGGACGGTCAATTTTATTGATACATACGATAACCGGCAGATTCAGTTCCAGTGCTTTCATAAGAACGAATTTGGTCTGTGGCATAGCACCTTCAAATGCATCTACTACAAGAATAACACCGTTTACCATTTTCAGAACTCGCTCAACCTCACCACCGAAGTCGGCGTGGCCAGGAGTATCAATGATATTAATTTTTACATCTTTGTAGAATACAGCGGTATTCTTAGAAAGAATGGTAATACCACGTTCACGCTCAATATCATTGGAATCCATGACACGTTCCTGGACTTCCTGATTGGCACGGAATACACCACTCTGTTTCAACAGCTCATCGACCAGAGTAGTTTTACCGTGGTCAACGTGGGCGATGATAGCTATGTTTCTAATATCGTCTCTTGTTGTTTTCATATAAAATCCTTCCTTCTATCAGTGCATAAAATTCAGTTTCTTCTTATATATATGCCTGTCTATAAATGACCGGCGTTTTTATTCTATCACATATTGAAAAATACGCAAGTATTTCTTTCTTTACAGAAAATTGCTTTCCTGTAAAGAAAAAAACGCTCCGCGAGGATGCGCACTGCGGCGTATAAGGTAGATGTCGCAAGCGACCGCCGCAGGCGCGAGAATGTGCCAAGGCACATTCTTTGTTCAAGGACACAGCGCATATGCATGGAAAAGTGGCTTTATGCATAATATATCCAAAATGTTATCGACAGATTTTGATGAGTTTCATCTCATTGGAATGGTACTGTAAAAACGTTCGAAAACACACTAAATAAAGGAGAAAGATTCATGGCAGATAAGATTTTAGAAAACAACCAGGTATCCATTGTAGGGGAGATTATTTCCGATTTCCAATACAGTCATGAAGTGTATGGGGAAGGCTTTTATATGGTAGAGGTAGCGGTCAGCAGATTAAGTAATTTTTCCGACTACATTCCATTGATGATTTCAGAGCGTCTGATTGACACTTCACAGAGTTACATAGGACAGAAGGTATATGTGACCGGACAGTTCCGTTCCTATAACAGACATGAGGAACTTAAGAACCGGCTGGTTCTCTCCGTATTCGTCCGGGAGATTGAGTTTATTGAAGAAGAGACGGAGGAGATGAAGAGCAACCAGATTCTTCTTGATGGCTATATCTGTAAAGACCCGATTTACCGTAAGACTCCTCTTGGAAGAGAAATTGCAGACCTGTTGGTGGCGGTAAACCGTTCCTATGGAAAATCTGATTATATCCCATGCATCTGCTGGGGAAGAAATGCAAGATTTGCCGCAAGATTTGAGGTGGGTGTGCATGTGCAGATCTGGGGCAGAATCCAGAGCAGGGAGTATGTCAAACGCTTAAATGAGGATGAGGTAGAGAAGCGTACCGCCTATGAAGTATCCGTGAGCAAAATTGAATATATGGAATAAAATAGTAGAAATAAAGAATAATTGAGAAAGCATGAAACATACAGACATTGCTTTTTATTGGAAATTGTGGTATCGTAAGTAAATCTGGGATTAAGAGTCCCTGTAAGAATTGGCATGGAGGTTTGTCATGGAAAAGGGTTTCGTACAGATTTATTATGGTGCAGGTCGTGGAAAGACCAATGCTGCACTGGGCAATGCGTTGCGGGCAGCCGGAGAGAATAAGAGTGTAATTATTATCCAGTTTTTAAAAGGAAAAACAGATGATCAGATTGCTTATATGAAGCAGTTAGAACCGGAAATCAAGGTATTCCGTTTTGAAAAATCAGAAGAGAATTATGATGAACTGCCGGAAGAAAGACAGGCAGAAGAGAAACTCAATATGAAAAACGGACTGAATTTTGCCAAGAAAGTGCTGGTTACCGGTGAATGCAATGTACTGATTCTGGATGAAGTTCTGGGCCTTATAGATGCCGGAGTAATTTCGTCGGAAGAATTAGAAGCTGTTTTAAAAGCAAAGATGGATGAAACAGAGGTTATTATGACCGGAAGGGTATTAGAAGAATCCATTCGCAGTTATGCAGATGAGATTTATAAGATTACTGCGGAAAAATAAGAAAGAAAATGTAAAATGTCTGCATAGGACGTTGACAGATAGTAGCAGCGGTGCTATATTGAGGTAAGAAATTTAATATATGAAGGTAGAGGTTGCGTGAGACAAGAGTACTTGGTCGGATATGGCAGACATAGAAGAAGACATAAGGAAAGGGGAACACGCCGAAAGGTTATTTTTCCTGCAAAGAATAATCTTGGGCATGGATTGAAGAAGTTCATGACTGTCATCTTGTAATAAGATGGGGCGCTATCGGTATGATCCATAATAATTTAAGTGGAATATCAACCGGCTCCCTGTGAGCCGGTTTTTTTACTTTACAGGAAATTGCTTTCCTGTAAAGAAAAAAACGCTCCGCGAGGATGCGCACTGCGGCGTATAAGGTAGATGTCGCAAGCGACCGCCGCAGGCGCGGGAATGTGCCAAGGCACATTCTTTGTTATGCTGGTAATAAAAGCAAAACAAACGATATCTTCATACAATAAATAAGATACTTATAAAGTGGAGGAAAAAGAACATGTCTATTTACAAAGGTTCCGGAGTTGCAATTGTAACCCCAATGAAAGCAAATGAAGAAGTTAACTATGACAAATTAGCAGAATTAATTGAAGAACAGATTTCTGAAGGTACAGACTGTATCGTAATCGCAGGAACAACCGGAGAGAGTTCTACCTTATCCATGGAAGAACATCACAAAGTAATCTGTGCAGCAGTAGAATTTGCAAAACACAGAGTTCCAGTAGTAGCAGGAACCGGTTCTAACTCAACGGAGACAGCAATCCAGTTGACCCAAGAAGCAGAAGAAGCAGGAGCAGACGGAGCACTTATCGTAACTCCATATTATAATAAGGCAACACAGAAAGGTTTAATCGGACATTATTCTAAGATTGCACAGGAAACAAGACTTCCGATTATTATGTATAATGTACCGGGAAGAACCGGATGTAACCTTCTGCCGGAGACAGTTGCAGAATTATTCCGCACCCAGGAAAATATTGTTGGATTAAAAGAAGCAACCGGTAACCTTGCACAGGCATCTAAGACCATGTACTTAACCGATGGAAAGCTTGATTTATATTCCGGAGAAGACGGACTGGTTGTACCGCTTATGTCCATTGGTGGAATCGGAGTAATTTCCGTGTGGGCAAACCTTGCTCCGACAAAAGTGCATAATATGTGTGAAAGCTTCTTCAAAGGAGACCTTGCAACAGCAAATCAGTTACAGAGAGAAGCCCTTCCATTGATTGATGCATTATTCTGTGAAGTAAACCCGATTCCGGTAAAAGAAGCATTAAATCTTATGGGCAAGAACGTCGGACCGCTTCGTTCCCCGCTTTGCGAGATGGAGCCAGCCAATAAAGAGAGACTGATTCAGGCAATGCGTACATATGGATTAAAATTAGTATAAGAAACTGGAGATGATAGAGATGACAAAAGTAATCATGCATGGCTGTAATGGAAAAATGGGTCAGGTAATAACCGGCCTGATTGCGCAGGACGAAGATGTGAAAATTGTAGCCGGAATTGATACCTATGATGAAAAGAAAAATGATTATCCGGTATATAAGACCATCCGGGAATGCCAGATTGCAGCAGATGTTGTGATTGATTTTTCAAATGCGAAGGCAGTAGATGAACTGTTAAATTACTGTGGCGAGAAGAAGCTTCCGCTGGTACTTTGCACCACTGGTTTATCCGAAGACCAGCTGGCGAAAGTTACTGAGACCAGCAAAGAGACTGCAATTTTAAAATCTGCCAATATGTCACTTGGAATCAATACCTTAATGGATTTATTGCAGACTGCTATAAAGAAGCTTGCACCTGCCGGCTTTGATGTGGAAATCGTAGAGAAACATCATAACCAGAAGCTGGATGCGCCGAGTGGAACTGCTCTTGCATTAGCAGATGCCATGAATGAAGCTATGGACAATACCTATTCCTATAAATTAGACAGGAGCAGTGAACGGAAGAAGAGAGATGCAAAAGAAATCGGTATTCAGGCAGTCCGTGGAGGAAGCATTGTTGGTGAACATGAAGTAATCTTCGCAGGAACTGATGAAGTGATTGAATTTAAGCATACGGCATATTCTAAGGCAATCTTTGGGAAAGGAGCTGTAGAAGCAGCAAAGTTCTTAAAGGGAAAACCTGCCGGAATGTATGATATGCATGATGTAATCCGTGCAGAGTAGAGTTGGGCACGCATATAATTACAAAATAAGAAATCCCCGGTATCATATCCGAAAAAGATATGATACCGGGGATTTAATATTTACGCATAGTTCGTTTTACAATAACTGGATACCTGCATCTGCTGCAGCCTTGCACATGTCTTCCGGCCAGAGAGAAGACTGGACTTCTCCGATATGGGCCTTACGAAGGAAGAACATACAGATACGGGACTGTCCGATTCCTCCACCGATGGTATATGGAAGTTTGCCATCAATGATTGCTTTCTGGAAAGGAAGCTTAGCACGTTCCGGGCAGCCTGCTTTATCAAGCTGTGAGAGCAGTGCAGCCTTGTCTACACGGATTCCCATGGAAGATAATTCCAGTGCAATATCAAGGACAGGATAGTATACTAAGATGTCGGCATTTAAAGACCAGTCATCGTAGTCCGGGGCACGTCCGTCATGACGCTCGCCGGATTCTAAGACATCACCAATCTGTAAGATGCAGACAGCACCCTTTGCCTTGGTTATGTAATATTCACGCTCCTTTGGAGTATTTTCAGGGAACATATCCTCTAATTCCTGAGTGGTAATGAAGAAGATATCATGCGGAAGAATCTCTTCAATATAATCGTACTGGATAGCCATATATTTTTCTGTTTTACGAAGACATTTGTATACAGTACGGACAGTATCTTTTAAAGTTTCCATGCTGCGGTCTTTCTTTGCAATGACTTTTTCCCAGTCCCACTGGTCTACGAAGATAGAGTGGATATTATCTGCGATTTCATCGCGGCGGATAGCATTCATATCGGTGTAAAGACCTTCGCCCTCTTTGAAATCATAATGCTTTAAGGCATAACGTTTCCATTTAGCAAGAGAGTGAACAACTTCTGCTTTACGCTCATTCTGTTCTTTGATGGTGAACGTAACCGGACGCTCCACACCATTTAAGTTATCATTTAATCCGGAATCAGGGTCAACGAAAAGTGGTGCTGAAACACGGGAAAGGTTTAAACGCAGGGAAAGCAGATTCTGGAAGAAATCTTTCACTGTTTTAATCGCAATCTGTGTATCATGCAGGTTAAGTTGAGACTGATAATTTTTTGGTATAATCAGATGTTCCATAATAGCTCCTTTTTCATTTTAGTCTGCAATTATTATAGCACAGCAATTCGAGTTTGCAATGGATTATTTGTTTAAAAAAGAGTACAGAAGCGGATATAATTTATCACTGTGTTCAATATAACTTCCATGACCTTCTCCCGGAACAATAACCAGAGTGGCATGCTCAATATTTTCTGCAATCTTTTTTGTAACCTTTTTCTTGATTAAATCTTTTTCGCCGGCTAAGACAAGGGTTGGAATCTTGATTTTATGTAAGTCCACCGGCTGGATATCTGGCTCATTGAGCATCATTGTGGAAAAAGGATTCGGATTCTTTTTGCATTCCCTGCGGATGCGGCGGTAGTCTCTTCCTTTGATGTCCTTTGGCGTCAGGTTTGCACCGCTGATCATAAGCTTGGAGAGCTTATCCGGGTATTTCGAAGCTAAGAGAAGTCCGACGATACCGCCGTCACTGAAGCCATAAAAGAGAGGGGCCTTTAATTCTAAGGCATCAATAAAAGCTGCCATGTCATCTGCCATATCCATGTAATGAAGTTCTTTTGGAGAAGCAGAAAGACCGTGACCTCTGGAATCGATGGCATAAACGGTGTAATGTTCGGCAAGCTCCGGAATCAGTACATCAAAAATTTCGTGGGTTTCGCCATTTCCATGCACCAGCAGGAAAGGCTGCCCTTCGCCATATTTTTCATAATAGAGAATCTGACCATTTAATTGAATATACATAATGATTATCGTCCTTTAAAATTGATTATTTTGTCATTCTATTTTATAGTAAAGGTAATTCAACTTTTTTAGTGTAGCATTTTATAAAGGAGAAAACAAGATGGAGACAGAACATGTTATGCATACTTTTGCCCCGGTATACGATAAAAAATCCAGAGTATTAATCTTAGGCACGTTCCCGTCGGTCAAGTCAAGAGAGAAGCGGTTTTACTACGGCCATCCGAGAAACCGCTTCTGGAAAGTAACGGCGGCAGTATGCGGCTGTGAGGTCCCAGAGACGATAGAAGAAAAGAAGGCATTTCTTCTTGAAAATCATATTGCTATCTGGGATGTTATTGCATCCTGCGACATAGCAGGATCTTCAGACAGCAGCATAACAAATGTTGTGGCAAATGATATTGAACGGCTGTTAACGGAGGCTCCCATCGAGGCTGTTTTCCTAAATGGCGCAAAAGCCTACGAATTATTTATGAAATACTGTTCCTGTAAGGATAAGGCAGAAATCTGCAAGCTGCCGTCCACCAGTCCTGCCAATGCTGCATGGAGTCTGGAGCGGCTGATAGAAGAATGGAAGAAAATCAGGAGATAGGATGAAATGTATACAGACAGACAGTTAAAGATTATAGCGATCTTAAAAAGCGCAGATGACTGGATGAGCGGTTCCCTTCTGCGGGAAAATATCGGGGTGAGCAGCAGGACACTGCAGATGGATATTAGGGCAATCAATGAGAAACAGTCAGGAGAGCCTCTGATACAGTCTAATAACCGGCTGGGGTATCTTTTGAAAAATAAGATTGCATTAGAGCAGGAACAGAAAAGTTACGGACAGGAGAACTATGTGCATTCCAAGCAGATTATTACTTTGCTGCTGTTTGAAAAGGAGTATACCAGTATTGGAACGATTTCTGAGCGATTATTTTTTTCCCGGTCATCTGTAACTTCTGACCTGCCGCAGGTAAAGCGGATTATAAGCCGCACGCCGGGGGCAAATCTTTTGGTATCCGGACAATATGGACTTAAGATTCAGGCATCGGAGAATGTAAAGAGAATCATGTGCATGAAGACCATGCAGAGCAGACAGGATTATCATATGTTGTTTTCGGAAGAAGAGATGGAGCAGTTTGCAGAAAATCAGAAGAAGTTACAGGCAGTGCTGGCAGAAATATTTACCAGAAATCAGTTTATCGTATCAGGAGAAGCTTATCATGATTTTGCACGTTATCTGGCAGTGTGCATGATGCGAAGCCGGATGGGATTTTTAGTAACAGAAGGGGAGGACGGCAGCAACTGCCCGGGCAGACTGGCAATGGAGCTGGTGGAAGAGATAGAGAAAGTCTGCGGATATCATTTTCAGGAAATGGAAATGCAGAATGTAGAGGCACGCTTAAAGGAATTGAATATGGTCTGTAAGGAGACGGACATTCAACTGGATATGCTGCAGAAATTGGAAGAATTTATCCAGCGGGTGCAGGAGGAAACCGGACTTAAATTGCAGGTGGAGCGGGACCTTTTAGAGGTTTTATCAGACCATGTGTCAAGAATGGAACTCCGGATTCAGAATGGACGTAATAATATCGGTAATCATACCAAAGAAATGGCGAAGCGGTATCCGCTGGAAATGCATCTTTTAAGAACCTGTTTAAGTCCTGTTTTAAATACAGAGATTCCGGATGCGGAAATGGGCTATCTGGTGCTTTATTTTGCATCTGCCATTGAACGGAACAGAAGAAAGCCGGATATTTTATTTATCAGTGACCAGAGTGCCAGCAGCATTTATAATGTGCAGAATAAATTAAAAGGCTTCTTAGGGGAGCGAATCAGTGAGATAACAGTTATCCCGGAATATTTATTTGAACAGAGAAAGGAGTGGTATTGCCGGAATTACCAGCTTCGGATTACATCGGAAAAGGAGCTGGTATTAAAGGATGCTTCCTTTACTTATCTCGACCTCTTTGCAGACAATGAGCAGATTATGCGGCTGGGGAGAAATGTTGATAAGCTTGAAAATAACTACTGGAAGGAAACGGAAGAAAAGCTCCGGAAAAAATATGGCACAAAGGACAGTCTGTATCTGATAGAAGAAGTGGCAGACTTTGATGATTTAAAGAAAAGAATCGGCTATGAATATCAGGAACAGAAGGTGTCGAAGGAGACCATCGGAAGCAACCGTCTTTCTATGATTGACCATGAGCAGGATGGCAGAAATAAGATTTATCGCATTTATCTTAAAAAGCCATTTTCTTATGGTGGTAAGCAGATTACAGAAGTTATTGCAGCACATTATGGCGGAGAAGGGGATATGATAGAATTCTTTGACTATGTAAAAGAGCTGTTAGGTGGACAGAGCTAGGCAGAGGATTTCGCTATTAGTGACGCAAAAGTATAAATTTCCTGAAACATAAAAGCACGGTATAATAAGCTTAACAAAATAAATGCGGGTCATTTATGAAAGGAGAATGTTTATGGGAAAAAATTATGAGAAGCTGGGAGATGAAATTATTACCCGGCTGGGAGGAGAACAAAATATTACCAAGCTGTTTCACTGTGCTACAAGACTTCGTTTTCAGCTTGCAGATATGTCTAAGGCAGACCTGGAAGGAATCAAGAAGCTGCCGGATGTCATGGGCGTAGTAGAAAGTGTTGGCGGTGTTCAGGTTATCATTGGAAATGATGTAGCATCCGCTTATGCTGCAATTGTAGCAAAGCATAAGATTGAAAACAGCGGTGATGGCAAGATGGTTGAAAAAGCAGATGCAGCACCGGAGAAAAATGGAATTGTATCAAAAATTCTCAATGTGCTTTCTGCCATTTTAGGACCGGCAATTCCACTGATTATGTGTAGTGGATTGATTTCAGCATTACTGATTATTTTAACCAAGTGCGGACTGAGTACAGAAGGCACAACCTATACCATCATCAGCATGGTTGGAAATGCAGCATTATATTTCCTGCCGGTATTACTGGCATATACTTCTGCCAAGAAATTCGGCTGTGATATTATGACCAGTGTTTTCCTTGGCGCAATTATGATTAGTCCGACATTGATTGGATTAACGGAGCAGGGAAGCTTTGTATCACTTTTCGGACTGCCGGTGAAAACAGTAAATTACAGCTCTACCGTAATTCCAATTATTTTAACCATCTGGATCTTCAGCTATGTAGAGAAGCTGGTAGTTAAAATTGTTCCAGCAGCAGTTAAATTTGTATTTAAACCGTTACTGTCTGTTATTATCATGATTCCAGTTATGTTATGTATTACCGGACCAATCGGAAGCTATTGTGGAGACCTTTTATGCAAAGCACTGACCGCAATCAATAACGTAGCACCTTGGTCTTCTGTATTAATTGTTGGCTGTCTTGCACCACTTTTAGTATTAACCGGAATGCATCTTGCATTGATTCCGCTTGTAATGTCCATGTTTGCAACAGCAGGATATGATAATATGTTATTCGTTGCATTTATCGGAATGAACTTCTCACAGTTCGGTGTAGCATTAGCTTGTATGTTAAAAACTAAAAATAAAAACCTTCGTACACTGGCATCTTCCTGTGCAATTACAGCATTCTTGGCAGGAGTTACAGAGCCTACCCTTTATGGAATCTGTGTACGAATGAAGAAACCTTTGATTGCTACCTGGATTGCATGTATCGTAAACGCAATCTTCTGTGCGATCTTCAGCGTAAGAGTATACAGCTTCGGCGCTCCATCCTTCTTTACAATGCCGATTTTCTTAAATCCGGATGGAACGATGAGTAACTTCTATTTTGCAATTGCAGCAGCAGCAATTACCATTGTAGTAAGCTTTGTATCAACCTGGGTGTTAGGATTTGATGACAGCATTTATGGAGAGGAAGCAGCTTAATGGAAAAAAGTCTGAATGTAGTGGAAAAAATATCGGATCAGCTTTATGTGATTACGGAGACAGAGAGTGTGCATTGTTATCTTGTTATAGGAAGTGATAAGGCAATGCTCTTTGACATCGGATATGGCTATGAAAATATCATGCCACTGGTTCGTACAATTACAGATTTGCCGGTTATGCTGGTGTTAAGCCACGGTGATCCGGATCATGGTCTTGGAAGCAAATGGTTTGATGAAGTGTGGATACATCCGCTGGACTGGGGAAAGCTTCTTTGGAATGACACTACAGAGATGCGTAAAAAAGCAATGGATTACAGGGTAAATAAAATGCCCTGGACAAAAGAACTGATACCGGAAGAGTTCCCAGAGTGGAGAATCAGCAGTAAGACGAAACCTCATTTTCTCTGTCATGGAGACAAGATTTCGCTGGGAGATATTGAATTTACGGTATTACATACGCCGGGACATAGCTATGGACATATTATGCTTCTGGAAGAGGAGAAAAAATGGCTCTTTTCCGGAGATCAGATATCTGCACACAACATCTGGCATTTTCAGGGAAATGATGTGCAGGCTCCCTTCCGGAGTACACTTCACAGTTTGAAGGAGCTGGCATTAAAAGTAACAGAGGATTATAAAATTTATCCGGCACATGACATTATTCCGATTCAGAAAAATTATCTGACAGATTTGATAGACTGTTTCGAATGGGAACTGCAGGAGAATTATAAAAAGGATGCACCATTCCATTCTTTTGCAGGAGACGGCTATCAGCATTTTTATCAGACTGTAAATCTCATATATTCTGATGAGCGGCTGGGTGAATTCCTCGGAAGGAAAATAGAGCGATAGGGGGAGTGTAAGTGGAATTTCCAGACAATTTTTTGTGGGGCGTGGCGACGGCTGCGAACCAGTGCGAGGGAGGATATTTAGAAGGAGGAAAAGGACTTACCATACAGGACTATGTCAAAGGTGGTGGAATCGGAAAGCCACGGATGTTTCGCAGTACCATGGAAGAAGGAGCATTCTATCCGAGCCATGATGCGGTAGACCATTATCATCATTATGAGGAAGATATCCGCCTTTTGGCGGAGATGGGCTGCAAATGTTATCGCATGAGTATCAGCTGGGCAAGAATTTTTCCAACCGGATGCGAAGAGGAGCCAAATCAGGAAGGACTTTCTTTTTATAAAAACATCTTTACCCTGTGCAAATCCCATGGCATAGAGCCGGTGGTGACCTTAAGCCACTTTGAAATGCCATGGTATCTGGTAAAAGAAAAGGGCGGTTTTGCAAACCGGGAAGTAATTGATGATTTTGTTCGTTATGCCTGTTGTGTAATGAATTATTTTAAAGAGGAGGTACATTACTGGCTTTTATTTAACGAGATTAACTTTGGCGTAATGCCAATGGGTGCTTATAAGTCGCTGGGGCTGCTTGATGGAAAATATCTCGGCGGGGAAGCATTTATTTCTCTTAAATCCATGACCGTAGACGAAAAAGTAAGATTCCAGGCATTACATCACCAGTTTGTTGCCGGAGCAAAAACGGTGATAGAAGCAAGGAAAATCAGCCCGGAAATAAAAGTGGGCTGTATGATTGGACACATTACGCAGTATCCGCTGACCTGCCGGCCGGAAGATATGTTAGAGTGCCAGCACAAAGACCGGCTATTAAATAAATTTGCCGGAGATGTAGCCGTGTTCGGCAGTTATCCGTCTTATATGAACCGTTATTTTAAAGAACATCAAATTACGCTTCAGAAGGAGCCGGAGGATGATGCAATATTAAAAGCCGGCTGCGTGGACTTCTACACCTTCAGTTATTATATGACAAACTGCGCTACGATAGATGTCGCAGCAGAGCAGACCGATGGAAATCTTTTGGAGGGAGCCAGGAATCCGTATCTGACCGCCAGTGAATGGGGCTGGCAGATAGACCCGAAGGGACTGCGTTATACACTAAATGAGCTGTGGGACCGATATCATCTTCCGATGATGGTAGTGGAAAATGGATTTGGGGCACCGGATGAAGTCGATGCAGATGGAAGCATCCACGATGATTACCGTATTTCCTATCTCAATGACCATATCGCAGCAATGGGCGAGGCAATCAAGGACGGTGTAGACCTGTTCGGCTATACCATCTGGTCAGCCATGGATCTTGTCAGTGCCGGAACCGGCGAAATGAAGAAGCGTTACGGACTCATCTATGTGGACAGACATGATGATGGCAGCGGAGATTTTAAGCGAATCCCAAAAGACAGCTATTACTGGTATGCAAAGTGCATTCAGGAAAACGGAAAAAATATTACCGCATAAAGGATTGTGGAGATAAAAAGTAAGATGCGTACAGCGGGTATTGGGTATGCATCTTACTTTTTTACGCTGCAACGCATCCGTAAGAAGCTGCCGGTGGCAGGTTCTGCAGGTGAGTAGCGAGAAATCTGGGGGGACTGTTAGAAAATTTGACACAATAGAAAATGCATGATAAATTTACTCTGAAAAAAGAGAAAGAAGGAAGAAGCACATGGAGAAAATCGCAAGCTTTACAATTGACCATATTAAACTGCAGCCGGGTGTCTATGTATCAAGAAAGGATGCAGTAGGAGACAGTACAGTAACAACCTTTGATTTAAGAATGACATCACCAAATGATGAACCGGTTATGAATACCGCAGAGGTGCATACCATAGAGCATCTTGGCGCAACCTTTTTAAGAAATGACACAGAGTATGCCAGCAAGACCGTATACTTTGGACCAATGGGCTGCCGGACAGGCTTTTATTTATTGCTGGCGGGAGACTATACATCCAAAGATATCGTGCCACTGATGATTCGCATGTTTGAGTTCATCCGTGACTTTAAAGGCGAGGTACCGGGCGCAAGTCCAAAAGACTGCGGCAACTATCTTGATATGAACCTTGGTATGGCAAACTATCTGGCAGACCGCTATTTAAACAATGTGCTTTATCATATTGATGATGCACACCTGAATTATCCGGCGTAGAGGATGCTTGGAAAATTTGCTTTAAAGCAGATATGAAAAATGTATTGCGTAATGCATAAGTAGGAAATCAGCAGAAAGAGGAAAGAAAACATGAGTAAAATCGGAATTATCGGAGCGATGGAATTAGAAGTAGCAACATTAAAGAAAAATATGGATACAGACCAGATTACAAAAAAAGCCGGCATGGAATTTCATGAGGGTAATTTAAACGGAATGCCGGTAGTAGTGGTACAGTGCGGTGTAGGAAAAGTAAATGCAGGAATGTGCGTGCAGATCCTTGCAGATTTATATGATGTAACACATATTATCAATACCGGTGTAGCAGGCTCTTTGAATCCTGCATTGGATATCGGAGATATTTTAGTATCTAAGGATGCTATTCAGCATGACATGGATGTGACACCATTAGGCTATGCAAAAGGACAGATTCCGGGATTAGAGCAGCTTGCTTTTGTGGCAGATGAAAAGTTGTGTAAGACTGCTGTAGAGGTATGTAAAAAAGTAAATCCGGATATTCATGTAACAGAAGGCCGCGTAGTAAGTGGAGACCAGTTTATTTCCAGCAAAGAGATAAAGGATGCATTGATTGCAGAATTTCATCCGGACTGCACGGAAATGGAGGGAGCTTCCATCGCGCAGGCAGCAACTTTAAATAACATCCCATATGTAGTCATTCGTGCAATTTCAGATAAAGCAGATGGCTCTGCACAGGAGGATTATCCAACTTTTGAAAAGAAAGCAGCAGAGCATTGTGCAAAGTTAGTACAGGAAATGATGAAGGAGCTGTAAGAATCTTTGAATTGGGTAAAAAACCGCAGAAATGCCAGCCTTTTACCCTGACAAGAGTCAGCGAAGCCAGAATTCCCAGCTCCTCCAGGAATCCGCAAAAAAAATACAACCCGGATATTTGTAATGCCCCTAAAACTATGCTTTTTAGGAAGCAACAAATATCCGGGTTGCATTTTTGCAGTCATCTTACATAAATTTCATAAACATATTCAAAAACCGTAAATAGTCATCATAATTAAAGAAGCGGTCAAGAATATCCTGCAGGGCATCCTGTTCAAGGGAATCCCACTGGTCAACAGAAAGGGAATTATCTGCAGTGCCTGCATTGTAGGCAGTATTGCTGTTTGCACTTGCAGCAACGGCTGTTCCGTCCGGAAGAGTGACACCTTCCTGCATATAGCCGGTAATCTTGGCTACATAATTCTGGGTTTCTTTAAATGGAGGAATTCCACCGTATTTTGCTACGTTGCCGCTGCCTGCATTGTAGGCGGCAAGAGCAAGGGAGGTATCTCCGTTGTATTTATTTAAAAGCTCGCTGATATATTTGGCACCTGCCATAATATTCTGTTCCGGGTCATAAGGGTCGGTACAGCCAAAATAAGAAGCAGTGGAAGGCATTAGCTGCATGATGCCCATGGCTCCTGATTTGGAAGTGGCATTTGCCTGAAAATTGGATTCCTGCTTTGCCATGGCGGTCAGAAGAGAAACAGAGACACCATAGGTATCGGAGGCTTTTTGAAAGATAGATGCAAGGGAATTGTTGCCTGCATTATTTAAATAGGATTCAAAATTATTTACACCGTTTACAGAGGTTGTGGAAGCAGCGGTACTTCCAAGCGCAGCGGTAATCGGATCAATCTGCATGGATAGAACTCCTTTCATAATCTGAAATTCTTCTTTCTCATTAAGATGCGAATTCCAGGCTGTGTATTAAAATTACAATTTATTCTAGTATAGCATAAAAAACTTGTTTTTTGAAGTCTCATATTGTAGAGTTATTGTGTTTGATGTAGAAAGGGCGAATTAGAAAGAAGGATTACAGAATGAAACAAAATGGCTATGTCAAAGCAGTGAAAGCAGCATTTCCGTATACGATACCGGTATTGACAGGTTATCTTTTTATAGGAATTGCATTTGGCGTGATGTATCAGGAAAAAGGCTACAATTTTCTTTGGGCAATCCTGATGAGTATCTTGGTGTACGCCGGAAGCGGACAGTATCTGGCGGTTAATTTCTTTGCACCGGGAGTCAGTTTCCTGCAGATTATATTCTTAGAATTTATGGTAAATATCCGGCATGTCTTTTATGGACTGTCTTTAATAGAAAAATTCCGTGATATGGGAAAAAAGAAATTATATATGATTTTTTCCCTGACAGATGAGACCTATTCCTTATTCTTTATTACAAAAGTGCCGGAGGGCGTGGATGAACACAAATTCCTATTTTCCATTGCGTTGTTAGACCAGCTTTACTGGATTATTGGCTCTGCCATCGGAGCCATTGCCGGAACGCTGATTCCGTTTGACACAACGGGTATTGATTTTGCCATGACAGCATTGTTTGTCGTAATTTTTGTGGAGCAGTGGCTGACCAGCAGGAATCATTTGCCGGCGCTGACCGGAATTGCAGCATCCCTTATCTGCCTGCTTATCTTTGGCAGTGATAATTTCATTCTGCCATCCATGATTTGTATTATGATAATTCTGTTATCCGGTCGTAAGGTGATGGAAGAAAAGGAGGTAGCGGAAAATGCCGATTAGCGTGGAACGGTCATTATTAATTATTGTGGTTTGCGGATTGGTTGTATTTACAACAAGGGCAATTCCGTTTGTATTATTCAGTGGGAAAAAAGAAATCCCGGAAATCGTAAAATATCTTGGAAAAGTGCTGCCGCCTGCAGTTGTGGGAATGCTTGTTATTTATTGCTTAAAGGCAGTAAATGTAGTGAAGTTTCCATTTGGTCTGCCAGAATTTATTGCAGTTTTCGTAGTTATCGTTTTACATGTGTGGAAAAGAAATAATTTACTGAGCATCGGTGTGGGAACCGTGCTTTATATGGTGTTAATACAGACAGTATTTGCGTGATGTTAAAGAAATCTTAAAGACTTGGTGCCTTGGTTCTTAAAGGTTCATTCGATACAATAATGGTGTACTTGGAAAGGGGAAAAGAAAATGTATAACATATTGATATGTGATGATGAACCGGATATCGTGTCCGCGTTAAAAATCTATCTTGCATCGGATGGCTATGGAATTTACGAGGCTTATAACGGTCGGGAAGCAATTGAAATGATGCAGAAAACAGAGATACATCTTGTGCTCATGGATATTATGATGCCGGAAATGGACGGCATCCAGACCATGGTGAAGATTCGTGAGAACAGCAATGTCCCTGTGATTTTCCTGACTGCAAAAAGTGAAGACAACGATAAGGTTTTAGGACTTATGGTGGGAGCAGATGATTATATTACTAAGCCATTTAATCCGGTGGAGGTCCAGGCAAGAGTAAAATCCCAGCTGCGCCGTTATATGCAGCTGGGAGGTGGAAACATGACAAAGAAGAATCTTGCCATCGGTGGCATTGAATTAGATGACAGTGCCAAGGTTGTGACGCTGGACGGAGATGCGGTGAGTCTTACCCCTACAGAGTATGATATTTTGAAACTGTTTATGGAACAGCCCGGAGTTGTATTTTCTCCAAAGGATATCTATCGCAAAGTATGGAAAGATGCGCCGTTTGGTTCAGAAAGTACAGTGGCAGTGCATATTCGCCATCTTCGGGAAAAATTAGAGTATGACCCTGCAAATCCACGATATTTAAAAGTGGTGTGGGGACAGGGCTATAAGATGGAAAGAGGAAACACACCATGAAAAAGAAAAAAAGAAGCATCAAAAGAGCAAGCGCAGTCATTGCATTTATTTTACTGACTTCAATTGCATTTTTATCTGCAGTATTTACGCTGGAAATGATAGACAGCCAGATCTATCGAAACAGCCAGGAGGAAACAGCGGCAGACTTTCAGGAGCAGGTTGGTTCCTATCTGGCAGCAGAAATTTTTTCAGACTTTGTAAATTATGATATAGAGGATGCGCGGTCTTGTGCATACAGCCTGGCTGATGAGACGAACTTTAATTTTTATGTATTTAAAAAGAGTGTAGATACTTCCGTGGAACGAATCTGTACCATAGAAAACGGAAATCTGGCAAGCGTCATTCCGGAATACATGGCAATCGTGGGAAATTATGACAGTTATTGTTATCCGGGAATTACCATAGATGTTTTAAACAGTCCGGAGCAGATATTTACGGAAGTAGAAGAACAGGATGCAAATCTTTCAAGAGGTGATATTTATGCAGTGGCATTCTTCCCGCTGGGGGATTTGACTTATCATGATGATTTGTATTTTAAAATGAAATATATTGATTTTGCATATAAGACCCGCTATGCAATCTTTGCGGTACTTGCAGTAAGTACAATTGGAGCAGTTATTTTACTAGTTACGCTGGTACGGACTGCCGGAAAGAAGGATGAAGAGGGCAGAATACAGAGAAGTTTTATCGATAAGATTCCGCTGGAACTCTATGGACTGATGCTTTATATCGTTGCAGCCTGTGTGGCAGGATTTTTTGGAAACATATGGGGATTTTACGGAACGGACATAGGCTCCTTTGCTGCCATTGTGATACTGGCAGTATTGACAGCAACCCTGCTTTTAGTATTTCTCATGAGCTGCTCAGTAAGGCATAAGACAAAGACGCTGTGGAGCAACACGCTGTTATGCCGGTTTGTAAAATGGCTGAAACAGGCATTGTCTTATATTAAAAAGCATATGCCGTTTATTTATAAAGGTGTAGTGATTGCACTGGGCATTACTTTCATAGAATTTATCGGTATTCTGATGCTGGAAGACAGTTACAACTGGGAGTGGATTTTTCTGGTATTTCTGGTAGAAAAGGCAGCACTTTTCCTGATATTCTGCATCATACTGGCAAATCTCAATCAGTTGAAGCAGGGTGGTGAGAAGATTGCAGAGGGTGACTATGATTATCAGATGGACACCAGCCATATGCGTGGAGAATTTAAAAATTATGCAGAGCATCTGAATCAGATTGGAAGCGGAATGCAGACAGCACTGGATGAGCGGATGAAGAGCGAGCATTTTAAAACAGAGCTGATTACCAATGTATCCCATGACATTAAAACACCGCTTACTTCTATTATTAATTATGTGGATTTGCTGACCAAAGAGGATGTGGAAAATCCGAAGGTGCAGGAATACTTAGAAGTGCTGACACGACAGTCTGCCCGCCTGAAGAAATTGATTGAAGATCTGATTGAGGCATCCAAAGCTTCATCCGGAGTGCTGAAGGTGAACTGGGAGAAATGTGTACCGGAGGTATTGCTGACACAGGCAGCAGGCGAATATGAAGAACGGCTGGAACAAAAGAATCTGGAACTGGTGATTCATCATCCGCAGGAAGAGCTTGTTGTTCTGGCAGATGGAAGACATCTGTGGAGGGTTTTTGATAATCTGCTGAGCAATATTTATAAATATGCACAGCCGGGAACCAGAGTATATCTTGACCTGGAGCAGGATGAGAAAAATGTTTCCATCATATTCCGTAATGTTTCTAAGAATCCTTTGCATATGAGCGGAGAGGAATTACAGGAACGCTTTGTCCGGGGAGACAGCTCAAGAAATACGGAAGGAAGCGGACTTGGATTATCTATCGCACGGAGCCTGACAGAACTTATGAATGGAACGTTCGGGCTGCTTATCGATGGGGATTTCTTTAAAGTGACGCTGACATTTCCACATCATGTGGGAAATGAATCATAATTGAGAAAAAGTCTTAAGATACAATATAAAAATGATAATGACGGGTTGACAAGTCACAATGGGAATTTTAGAATACTACTTAGCTGAGGCAAGAGGTCTGCGGCGGGAAGCCTGCAGGCGAGAAGGAGACTAACTATTATGAAGAAAGAACCATTTGTGACAAAAGAACAGATTGAAGAAATTGTAAAGACATATCCAACCCCGTTTCACCTTTATGATGAAAAAGGCATCCGTGAAAATGCAAAGGCAGTAAAAGAAGCATTTGCATGGAATCCGGGATTTCGTGAGTATTTTGCAGTAAAGGCAACCCCTAACCCATTTATCTTAAATATTTTAAAAGAGTATGACTGCGGCTGCGACTGTGCATCCCAGACAGAGCTGATGTTAGCTGATTCCCAGGGATTTGACGGAAAGCATATTATGTTTTCTTCCAATGATACCCCTGCATATGAATATAAATTTGCAGACAAGATTGGCGCAATCATCAACCTGGATGACTTTACCCATATCGACTTCTTAGAGAAGACAATCGGTAAGATTCCGGAGACCATCAGCTGCAGATATAATCCGGGCGGAGTGTTCAAAATGAGCAACGGTATCATGGATAACCCGGGAGATGCAAAATACGGATTTACAACAGAGCAGTTATTTGAAGGCTTTAAGATTTTAAAAGAAAAAGGTGCAAAGAATTTTGGTATTCATGCATTCTTAGCAAGTAATACCGTAACCAACGAGTATTATCCGATGCTTGCAAAACAGCTTTTTGAAGTAGCTGTTAAATTAAAAGAAGAAGTAGGCTGCCATATCAGCTTTATCAACCTTTCCGGTGGAGTTGGTGTGAACTATACACCAGACCAGGAACCAAACGACATCCGTGTTATCGGCGAAGGCGTACACAAGGTTTATGATGAAATTTTAGTTCCGGCAGGTATGGGCGATGTAGCTATCTATACTGAGATGGGCCGTTTTATGTTAGCACCTTATGGATGCCTTGTGACGCAGGCAATTCATGAGAAACATACACACAAGGAATACATTGGTGTGGATGCCTGTGCAGTAAACCTGATGCGTCCTGCAATGTATGGAGCATATCATCACATTACCGTGCTGGGCAAGGACAACAACGTATGCGACCACAAATATGATGTAACCGGTTCTCTTTGTGAGAACAATGATAAATTTGCCGTGGACCGTATGTTGCCGAAGATTGACATGGGCGATTATCTGGTAATTCATGATACCGGAGCACATGGTTATTCCATGGGTTATAACTACAATGGTAAATTAAAATCCGCTGAGTTACTTCTGAAGGAAGATGGTTCCGTACAGCTTATCCGTCGTGCAGAGACACCGAAGGATTATTTTGCAACATTTGACTGCTTTGATATTTTGAAAAATATGAAAGACCCGGAAAAATAAACTTGCAATCTATTAGAAAATATGATAAACTTTCATTTGTTCGGTTCGACTGAACCGAATAAATGCCGGCGTGTCGGAATGGCAGACGAGGCAGACTCAAAATCTGTTGTGGGCAACCACGTGCGGGTTCAAGTCCCGCTGCCGGCATTAATATTTTGAAAAAGAATCGACTACTGGTCGGTTCTTTTTTTACGCGAGTAGCGAGAAAAATCTGGGAGAAAAGGAGGAGCCAAGCTCGCTTTGGCGAACTTCTTTTCTGTTCAGATTTGGCGAGCACCGCGATAACTCGAGAAACTCGCTAAGCGTGTTTCCCGTAGTCACGCGAGTAGAAGGTAAGGAGGATTACATGGAACAGACCAATGACAGAACATTTTTAGAAACAGAACCGGTAGGAAAGCTGTTATTAAAACTGGCATTGCCTACCGTTGCAGCCCAGTTGATTAATATGATGTATAACATAGTAGACCGTATGTACATCGGCCATATTCCGGGGGATGGTGCAATGGCACTGACCGGAGTTGGTGTATGCATGCCGCTTATTATGGTAGTATCTGCGTTTGCAGCACTGATTAGCAATGGCGGTGCTCCACGGGCAACCATATTTATGGGAAAAGGAGAGAAGGACAAGGCGGAAAAAACGCTGGGGAACTGTTTTTGCACTCAGATTATTGTATCGCTGATACTGACTGCATTTCTGCTGGCTGGAAACAGAGGCTTTCTTCTGGCATTTGGAGCCAGCGAAAATACGATTTCTTTTGCTGCTGATTATATGAATATTTATGCTATAGGAACGATTTTTGTGCAGTTGACCCTGGGGATGAATGCATTTATTACGGCGCAGGGATTTGCCAGAACCAGTATGCTGTCGGTACTGATTGGTGCAGTGATTAACATTGTGCTGGATCCGGTATTTATCTTTGGATTTGGAATGGGTGTAAAAGGAGCAGCGCTGGCAACGGTTCTTTCCCAGGCATGTTCCTGTATCTGGGTGCTGGCTTTCTTATGCGGAAAGAAAACGCATCTTCGCCTGAAAGGAAAAAATATGGTTTTGCAGGCAAATATTATTTGGCCGAGTATTGCACTTGGAACAGCAATGTTTATTATGCAGGCAAGCGAGAGCGTGATTTCAGTCTGCTTTAATTCTTCGTTATTACGATATGGCGGAGATATGGCAGTAGGAGCCATGACCATATTAACCAGTGTCATGCAGTTTGCACTACTTCCGTTACAGGGATTGGGTCAGGGAGCGCAGCCGATTATCAGCTATAATTATGGAGCCAAAAGAGCAGACAGGGTAAAAGAAGCCTATTTTTTATTATTGAAAATTGATGTTGGATTTTCCTTTGTTTTGTGGGCATTGGTGATGGCATTTCCAAGAGCATTTGCAGCCATGTTTACCTCGGATGAGGCACTGATTGCATATACGGGAAATGCACTCCGGATTTATCTTATGGCAATTATGATATTCGGAATCCAGATGGCGTGTCAGATGGCATTTACATCACTGGGAAAAGCAGTATCTTCCATTATTGTAGCGGTCATGCGTAAATTCGTATTATTACTGCCGCTTATTTATATTATGCCGCACATTTTTACCGGCAATCAGGCAATGGCAGTTTATATGGCAGAGCCGGTAGCGGATGTGCTGGCGGTAAGCTTTACGTCTGTACTGTTCTATTTCCAGTTCCGCAAGGTGCTGCGTCAGATAGAAGAATAGTTCAAAAAGAGCCTTTTTGAGGCTCTTTTTCGTTGACAATAAGTTATCATATATGATAACATAGAGACAGTTGTTGAGGTGAGAAATGGAGAAGAATAAGAGCAGGGAGCAGTCGACGCGTTCGGATGTGGTGCGTCAGTTGAAGGCGGTGCGCAAGGAACAGCATATTACCCAGGAAGTGCTTGCAGAGCGGGCAGGCACGAAGAAATCCAATATTTCCAGATTGGAGAGCGGAAGATATAATCCAAGTCTGGATTTTCTAGTGAAGGTAGCAGGCTGTCTGGGGAAGACCGTAGAGATTCAGATTATGGACAAATAGAAGGAGACAGGGTATTATTATGAAGAAGAACAAACCGAAGACCATGGGGAAAAATATTGACCGGGATGTGGAATTATGCAGAACTACCAATGCCAGAGTCAGCAGTCAGATGATGCGGACACTGGTAAGCCATGAGATTCCATTTACACAGAACTGGGTGAGAGTTCCATTTTATAAGAGAGTTGCTTATAATGGGGCGAAGGAAGTCTGCGTTATCAGCACACATTATAACCAGTATCAGCGGGCGAGAAGAGTATTAGACCATATGGAAGTGGTATATCGGGAACGCATGATTTTGCATGCGGTATAAGACAGGAGGAAAAAGAGATGGAGAGCTTAACAAAGCAGTTTCCGGATAAGGAGACCTTTGACAAATTCTTTGTAGAGAATTTCAAGACCATGACTTACGAAGATGTAAAAGAAGGCTTAGAGGAATTAGTCAAGGCAGAAGGATTAAATATATTTCAGGATGATTATGTGAAAAATGTACGGAAAGAGGATTTTAAAGAGCATCTTTCCAAGGGCGCACGATTTGAATTTGAAAATGCCATGACAGAAGCATTTTACGATAAGAATCCGGAAGTATATGAGGCGGCATTTGGACTTTACGAAGAAGTACCAAAGCAGGCAATGGCAATTACTGAAACTTTTCACCGCACGTATCAGGAGATATATGAAGAGAGTTTAAATTGTATGTTTGATGCAGTGATAGCTCCGTTGTTATAAGAAAAAATTTTTCGGATATTTGAATGTATAATCCACTTTTTTAGAATAGCAGATTCTGACTGTGATTCTAAGAAAGTGGATTTTTTCGTTGTCAGGCATTCATAAGAAAATGCTGGTGGCAGGTTTTGTAGGTGTAATTTGGAAAGCGTACTTCCTGACTTTAGAAAAATTTAATTTCAAAAAGTGAAAAGATTGTGCTACCATTACAATAAGCATGTAACAGGTGATTGTGAAGGAGATAGATTTTGTTATCAGGACTATCTTTCTGATGTTTGTAAGAATTGCTGCATGGTTCGTCGAAGTACAGATGCCTGATAAAGGCTGTTAGGGACACTGGGAATTTCATCAGGAAACAGGCAACGCTGGTACAGGGATGTACCAGCGAGGCACAACTGAACATGGATGTGAATTTGTGCCGGTTGCCGGATGAAATTAATATGATAGCGAAATTCCCAGTGTCCCTTGCAGGCATTATGTGGCATCTGTCTTCGACGGACAGTGCAGCGATTCAGCCAAAGCAACCGGAAAGACGGTTTTTATAACTTTCCGTTTGCACAATCACCTGAATAACCAGAATAAAAGGAGGAAGCTATCAAATGGCATTTGTATCCTTTCAGAATGTAAGTAAAGTATATAAAACCGGAGAAGTTACGATAGAAGCATTACATGATGTGAATTTTGAGATAGAAAAGGGAGAATTCTGCGTTATCGTAGGAGCGTCCGGAGCGGGAAAGACAACAATATTAAATATATTGGGAGGAATGGATTATCTGACCACCGGAAAAGTATATCTGGATGGAGAAGAAGTCTCTGCATATAATAAGCGGCAGCTTACCAGTTACCGGAGATATGATGTGGGATTTGTATTCCAGTTTTATAATCTGGTGCAGAATCTTACAGCATTGGAAAATGTTGAACTTGCAGCACAGATTTGCAAGGAACCGTTAGATGCAGCAACAGTTTTAGATGAGGTGGGCTTAAGTGAACGGAAAGCCAATTTCCCGGCACAGCTATCCGGTGGAGAACAGCAGAGAGTGGCAATTGCGAGAGCACTGGCAAAGAATCCGAAGGTGCTGCTTTGTGATGAACCGACAGGCGCACTGGATTATAATACCGGAAAAGCCGTTTTAAAACTGCTGCAGAACACCTGCAGAAAACAGGGCAAAACCGTCATTGTAATTACACATAATCAGGCACTGACTGCAATGGCAGACCGTGTCATTACCGTAAAGAGCGGAACCATTCAAAAGATAGAGAAAAATGAACATATCGTGGATGTCGATGAGATTGAATGGTAGTCCATGTGGAAAAGAAAGGGTTTGAAATATGAAATCCATGATGAAGAGAAATACATTTCGTGAGATAAAGAAAAGCTTTGGAAGATATTTTGCTATCCTTGCCATTATTGCACTGGGTGTTGCATTTTTTTCCGGCCTTAAGATTACCCAGTCGGTCATGGTGCATTCTGCGGATGTCTATTTAAAGGATTTGCAATTTTATGATTATCGTCTGGTATCCACACTTGGCTTTACAGAAGAAAATGTAGAAGCACTGGCAGAAAAAGAAGATGTCCGGGCGGCAGAGGGTGCCATATCGGCAGAGGTTCTTTATAAGGATGCCGGAGAAAATGAGCGCGTTATCAAGATGCATTCCATCACAGAGAAGGTCAATAAACTGAAGCTGATTGCCGGAGAAATGCCGCAGTCTGCTGATGAATGTGTGGTAGATTCCGCACTTTTTTCAGAGGATGCCATTGGAAGCAAGCTGGTTCTTTCGGAAAATAATACAACAGATGATTTAGATAAATTTGCATACAAAGAATATACGATTACCGGACTGGTACAGTCACCGTGCTATATCCAGTTTGAACGTGGCAATACATCCATTGGAAATGGCAGAATCAGCGGATTTGCCTATATATTAAAAGATGGATTTGCAGTAGATTATGACACAGAAATCTATATTAAATTTGATGAAGATTATGACATCTATTCCGATGAGTATGATTCCTATATGGACGCAAAGGAAGCAGACTGGGAGGCCTATACAAAGGAACAGGCAGATATCCGTTATGAAAAGATTGTAAAAGACGCACAGGACGAACTGGATGAGAAGAAGGAAGAGTTAGAGGAAAAGCGGGCAGAAGCGGAAGCGGAATTAGAATCGGCAAAGCAGCAGCTTACGGATGGAGAAACAGAGATCTCCGATGGAAAAAATCAGATTGCTTCTGCAAAGACCGAGCTTTCTGCTAAAGCATCGGAGCTGCAGTCCGGGAAGGATGCATTGTCTTCTAAGGCGGCAGAATTAGAGAGCGCATCGCAGCAGATTTCCGGGCAGGAAAGTGCACTGGCAGCAAAAAAGGCAGAGTATGAGCAGGGATTGAATGCTTATTTGGCAGCAAAGCAGCAGGTGACAGATCAGAGAAACAGCCTTGAGGCTGCAAAAGCACAGTTGACGGAAAATACTCCGGGCTATGAAGAGATGCTGGCACAGATTGAAGCCGGTTTAACGGAGGTTGCCGGTGCAGAAGCAGAATTAAATGCAAAGAATGCGGAATTAGAAGCAGCCGCAGGTCAGCTTTCTTCTGCGGAAAGCCAGCTGGCAGCCGCAAAGCAGCAGATAGAAGATGGAAAAAATGCACTGGCAGCTGCCGAGGCAGAGCTTACGGATGGGGAGAAGCAGCTTGCGGCAGCAAAAGAACAGATAGAAGAAAAAGAAGATCAGCTTGAGGCTGCAGAAACAGAGCTGGCAGACGGCTTATTGCAGTATCAGGAGAATCAGAGTGAATTTGATGAGCAGATGCAGGATGCGGATGACCAGATAGCAGATGCACAGAGTAAGATAGATGAAATCGAGAAACCAGAGACTTATGTACTGGACCGGAATACCAATGTGGGTTATGTGTGCCTGAAAAATGATTCCGGTGTAGTAAAAGGAATTGCCAATGTATTTCCTGTATTCTTCTTTCTGGTGGCAGCGTTAATCTGCATGACGACCATGAATCGTATGGTAGAAGAACAGCGGACACAGATTGGAGTATTAAAGGCACTGGGTTTTAGTGAAGGAAAGATAATGGAAAAATATCTTTTCTATTCCGGCTCTGCAGCCATCAGCGGAACGTTAATCGGCTATGTGCTGGGAATCCATTTCTTCCCGTTAGTCATCATAACCGCCTATGGAATTGTCTATAAAATGGGTGGGATTTATTATGTGTCTGACCTGCCACTGGCACTGGTTTCACTTACCGTTGCAGTACTTTGCTCCGTTGGGACGACCTGGCTGTCCTGCCATAAAGAGTTAAAAGAAGTGGCGGCAGATTTGATGCGGCCGAAAGCACCAAAAGCCGGAAAACGTGTATTCTTAGAGCATGTACCATTTATCTGGAAGAGACTTAAATTCTTGCAGAAGGTATCCGTAAGAAATATTGTCCGCTATAAGAAGCGTTTCTTTATGATGGTAATCGGAATCAGCGGCTGTACGGCATTGTTGGTGATGGGCTTTGGTGTAAGGGATTCTGTAGTGGCAGTGGCAGACCAGCAGTATGAAGAAATCCAGCTTTACGACATCGGAGTTACATTAAAAGATGGAAAGATGCCGGGAGAGACCGGTCTTAAATCTTTAGATTCTGTATTGGAAAAGGAAAATGCAGCAGGCATGTATGCCATGGAAAAGACCATTGACCTGGTGACAGATAAAGGAACTAAGTCGATTCATATGGTGGCAGTGGAAAATCCGGATGAAGTAGGAGACTTTATTTCACTGCATACAAAGAAACAGGAGCCGATTGCTTATCCAAAAGAAGGAGAAGCAGTACTTTCAAAGAAAGTAGCAGAAACCTATGCAGTCAAAAAAGGCGATACGATTCTGCTGCGTGACAGTGACAACAATGAGATGCACTTAAAAGTCACCGGAATCTGTGAGAATCATATTTATAATTATGTATACATTGCACCGGAATCCTATGAAAAACAGATTGGGGATGTGGTATTTAAAAACGTGTATGTGAGACTGCCGGATGCGTCAGATATTCATGAAGTGAGTGCGGCACTGATGAAAGCAGATGGTGTGACGGCAGTAACCGTTAATTCCGATATGTTAAGCCGGATTTCACAGATGATGTCCTGTATGAATTATATTGTCATTATCATTATTATCTGTGCCGGAGCACTGGCATTTATCGTATTATATAATCTTAATAATATCAATATTACGGAACGGGTGAGGGAGATAGCTACCATTAAAGTATTAGGCTTCTATCCAAAGGAAACGGCATCTTATGTGTTTCGGGAGAATATGGTCTTAACTGCTATCGGCTGCGGACTGGGACTGATTTTAGGAAAATGGTTCCATCGTTTTGTAATGGGTGAGATACAGATTGATATGGTATCCTTTAATGTACAGATTAATGCAGTAAGTTATCTCTTTAGTGTTTTGCTGACGATGGGCTTTGCATGGATTGTAAACTGTATGATGACAGGCAAATTAGAACGTATCAACATGGCAGAATCCTTAAAATCAATAGACTAAAGCAGACTGTTTTTTTGCGATTTTTTTCTGGCAAACCGAAGGAGCGCAAGAAAGGATAAAAAAGTAGTCAGCAGTTCGCCTGCAAGCATGCCATAGAGGTAGCAGCGGATGCCATATGTTGGAATCAGTGCATAGATAAAGAAAATGCGTAAAGTGCAGCCGCTCATATTAATGTAGAACGCACGCCCCGGTTTCCCTAGACCGTGAAGAACGGAAGTAAGGGTGGTGGACAGATAGAGGAAAGGGCAGATCCAGCTTAATATGAGTATGAAACTGCCGGCTAATGTGTTCTGGAAAATGAATTGTCCAATCCATTTTCCGGTCAGAAGAAAACCGAAGGTACAGGAAAAGCCAAGAAGCAGACAATAAAACACCGTTTTTTTAATAGTAAGGCGGATTAAGTGAAAATCCTTTCTTGCATAGGCTTCTGAAATAGCAGGCATCAGCAGCACCGAGACAGAATTTACAAGGACATTGGGAAAAAGAATCATTGGCATTGCCATTCCGGTAAAAATGCCGAAGACGCTCAAGGCATCCTGATTGCTGTAGCCATATTTTTTTAAGCAGATGGGAATCAGAATGGCTTCGATACTGGAAAATAAGTGGTATGCTACATGATTGGTGGTAAGGGGCAGCGCAAAGAGGGAAAGTTCCTTAAAAATTCTTTTTATATGCCTGCTGCACTTTTTGAAATGAAGGCAGCTTACGGAAAAGAGTGAAGAAGCCAGTTCACCGCAGACAATACCCCAGACAGCAATGGATGGCGTGATGGGATAACTTTTTTCCAGGCAGATAAGATAAAGTGTATAGACACTTAAGACCCGGACAACCTGCTCCATAAGCTGGCTTACGGATGGCACCAGAGTTTTCTTCTTCCCATAATAATAACCATTGATACAGGCATGGACACTAGCAGGAATCAGGCAGTAGGAAAGAATAACAAGGAGTGGAGCACAACGGGCTTCATCTAAAATATGAATGGCAATAAAATCAGAATAAGAAATCAGAATAACAGTAAGTGAGAGTGCAATTCCCACAGAAAGAACCAGACCGGCATAGAGGTAACTCATGCCGGTATTTTTATGGTCGGCTGCAGCAACAAAGCGGGAGACAGCGGTCTGGATGCCTGAGGAACTTAAGGCAATACAGAGGGCAAAAACCGGAAAAATAAGCTGATAAATTCCAAGACCTTCTGCACCAATTATGCGGGAGAGGAATATTCTATAGAAGAAACCGATTACTCTGCTGGAAAGTCCGGTCACAGTAAGCAGGAGAGTACCGGTAATCAGTGGATTTGAAATGGATTTCAACGGTTTCAATTGGAGCCTCCATGAAAAACCAGATTTGTCAAAAGTATATGATAAATCAGAGGCAGAAAGAACTATTCTCAGAGGGAAAGAAGCATGAAGAAAATGATTTATCTTGATAATGCAGCAACAACACCGACAGCACCGGAAGTAATCGAAGCAATGCTGCCCTTTTATGAGCGTCGTTATGGAAACCCATCTGCCCTGTATGATCTGGGGCAAAAAAGTCATGATGCCATAGAAGAAAGCCGGCAGATCATTGCGCAGAGCATCGGGGCGCAGCCGGAGGAAATATATTTCACAGCCGGAGGAAGTGAATCTGATAACTGGGCATTGAAATGTACCGCAGAAAGTATGGTTATGCGAGGCCGGCATATCATTACCACGAAAATAGAGCATCATGCCATTTTAAGAACCTGCGGATATCTGGAACAGAATGGTTATGAGATTACTTACCTTCCGGTAAATGACAAGGGAACGGTTTCCTTGGAGCAGGTGCGGCGGGCAATCCGGCCGGATACCATATTGATTTCTGTTATGATGGCAAATAATGAGATTGGTACCATAGAACCTATAGCAGGAATCGGTATGCTTGCCAGGAGATATGGAATCTGTTTTCATACGGATGCCGTACAGGCATATGGACATATTCCCATTGATGTCAACAGAATGAATATTGATATGATGAGTGCCAGCGCACATAAATTCAACGGACCTAAGGGAACCGGATTTTTATATGTACGAAAGAAAAAGAGGATACCTCCTTTTATCCATGGAGGAGGCCAGGAAAGCGGTGTCCGGGCGGGAACTGAGAATGTGCCGGGAATTGTAGGCATGGGAAAAGCGGCAGCCATGGCAATGGAAAGCTTAAAAGAGCGGATGGAAATCGAGACAAGGATGCGGGATTACTTGATTTATTCAGTATTAAAGCAGGTGCCGAAGGTAAGGCTGAATGGGGAATGGAACAACCGCCTTCCGAATAATGTGGACTTTTGTTTTGATGAGTTAGAAGGTGGGAATCTTTTGGTTATGCTGGATATGGATGGAATCTGTGCATCGGCAGGTTCAGCGTGTTCTTCCGGAGAACATGAGCCATCCCATGTGTTAACAGCCATCGGTGTACCGCCGGAAATTGCAAGGGGAGCATTGCGGCTTACTTTAAATGAAAAAATTACGGCAGAGCAGATTGATTATGTGACTGCCTGCATCAAAAAGAATGTCACAATCCTAAGGGGACAGAAGGAAACCGTAAAATTCACTTGACGGATGCTGACAGTGTGGGTAAACTGTGAGTGCAGCTAAAAATTTACCTGTAGGATAGGATTAAATATATGAAGGAAAAAGTAGTAGTTGGAATGTCCGGCGGAGTGGATTCTTCCGTTGCGGCATATCTTTTAAAGGAACAGGGCTATGATGTGATTGGTGTAACCATGCAGATCTGGCAGGATGAGGAAGAGACACAGCAGCAGGAAAATGGTGGCTGCTGTGGTCTAAGTGCCGTGGATGATGCCAGAAGAGTGGCTGACCGGTTGGAAATACCATATTATGTGATGAACTTTAAGCAGGAATTTAAACAGTATGTAATGGATTATTTTGTGGCAGAATATTTGGCAGGAAGAACGCCGAATCCATGTATTGCCTGTAACCGTTATGTGAAATGGGAGTCACTTCTTGCCAGAAGCTTAAGCATCGGAGCAGATTATATTGCAACCGGACATTATGCAAGAATTGCAAAATGTGACAACGGACGTTTCGCAGTGGCAAAATCTGTAACAGCAGCCAAGGATCAGACCTATGCATTATATAACCTGACACAGGAGCAGTTATCCCATACATTGATGCCGGTAGGTGCTTATCATAAAGATGAAATCCGCAAAATTGCAGAAGAGGTGGGACTTCCGGTGGCTCATAAGAGAGACAGCCAGGAAATCTGCTTTATCCCGGATAATGACTATGCAGGTTTTATTGACCGTGAGGTTGGAGATGCAGTTCCGGGAGAGGGAAACTTTGTGACAAAAGATGGTGAAATTATCGGACGGCACAAAGGAATTACCCACTATACCGTAGGACAGCGCCGTGGTTTGAATATACCATATGGCAAACGGATTTTTGTAACAGAGATCAGACCGGAAACCAATGAAGTAGTGGTAGGTTCGCCAGAGGATGTATTTACGGATACACTGGTTGCAGACC
Source organism: Roseburia sp. AF15-21 (assembly GCF_003479505.1). Taxonomy (NCBI): domain Bacteria; kingdom Bacillati; phylum Bacillota; class Clostridia; order Lachnospirales; family Lachnospiraceae; genus Roseburia; species Roseburia sp. AF15-21. Next base: position 110,909 of record NZ_QUHG01000002.1, read on the forward strand.
ATGTCAATTATATGGGACTTACCGATTTTGATGGCAGACGTCTCTTAGGTAAAATCCGTTATGGACATGCAGGAGCCATGTGTACCGTGGAAAATATCGGAGAGGGCAGGATCCGCTGTCATTTTGAAGAACCGGTCCGTGCTGTGACACCGGGTCAGGCGGTGGTATTTTATGATGGGGAATTTGTCGCAGGCGGTGGAATCATTATAGGAAAATAGTGAATTGTGCACAAAAATGAAATGATAAAATTATATATTATATACGAAGTTTACATTCCGGACTTGACGTTTCTGATAAAATATAGTACATTTGTAATGTAATAAGCAGGGACGCAAACCGGATTGTTACTAGAGATAGGCAAGACTGGATTGCACTTTAAGATAATTGTTTGGTCGGATTATTTAGAGTGTAATGCAGCTTTTTTTATATCATAAACAGGTGAAACGTAATGCAGATTATCAAAGTAATTAACAATAATGTGATCAGTTCCGAGGACGATAAAGGTAAAGAAATCATCGTTATGGGAAAGGGCATAGGCTTCGGAAAGAAAGCCGGAGAAGAAATAGATGAGACAAAGATAGAAAAAGTATTCTCCCTTCCGGACGAAAGTACCAGCCAGTTCATGCAGGTGGTAAAGGACATGCCGTATGAATATATCCGGACAGCCGAGCTGGTTATCGCATATGCCAGAGAAACATTAGGTTATCATTTAAGTAAAAATATTTATGTGACATTAACAGACCACTTGGGATACGCCATAGAGAGAAAGCAGCAGGGCATCGTTGTTGCGAATGAGCTTTCCTGGGAGATGAAGAAATTCTACAATGCAGAATTTCAGGTGGGATTGAAAGCCTTAGATATTGTAAAACAGGAACTAGACGTGGAGCTGCCGGAGGATGAAGCTGGATTTATTGCGATGCATCTGGTAAATGCACAGATGGGCGGTCAGATGAATCAGTCCAGGAACATGCCGGCAATGATAAAGGATATACTCAATATAGTCAGATATACCTTTCAGGTGGAATTGGATGAAAAGAGCCTGTCCTATGAGCGTTTTGTAACGCATTTAAGATTCTTTGTACAGCGGGTAATCAGTCGGGAAGACAGTGAACGTAATGATGAAGAATTTGACCAGTTGATTGCGGATCGTTTCCCGCGTTCCTACGAATGTGCACAGAAGATAAAGAGTTACATGAAGAAGAAGCTTGATTATGAAGTCTCGGATGTAGAGATTTCCTATCTGGCAGTACACATTCATCGTGTGATTCACAGTATGAATAAGTAAATACCCTTTCGGCAAGGGATTGTTACGTTAAGACGGCAAAACCCAGACGAATAAGACTCATAGGAAGAGTTTTATTTGTTTGGGCTTTTTTAATTTACAGGAAATTGCTTTCCTGTAAATTAAAAAACGCTCCGCGAGGATGCACACTGCGGCGTATAAGGTAGATGTCGCAAGCGATCGCCGCAGGTGCGAGAATGTGCCAAGGCACATTCGTTGTTTTTTACAAAATGAATAAAACACAAGAGTGTTTTAGATAAAAATGAACATGCTATAAAAAAATAAAAATGGAGGGATTGTTATGGCAAGTAAGTATGATGGACTGGCAAGAATTATTATCCAGAACGTAGGCGGCAGGGAGAATATTATAAGCCTTGCGCACTGTGTTACCAGACTTCGTTTTAAATTAAAAGACGAGTCCAAGGCTAACACCGAAGTATTAAAAGCAACGGAAGGAATTGTGACAGTAATGAAATCCGGCGGACAGTATCAGATAGTAATCGGAAATCATGTACCGGATGTCTATGATGTGGTTTGTGAACATGCACATCTGGCCGGAAACGGAGCTGTTTCCGAGGATGCAGAAGACAGCGGAGAGAAGATGGGGCTTGGTGCAAGACTCATTGATTTGATTTCCGGTGTATTCCAGCCATTCCTTGGTGTGCTTTGTGCAGCAGGTATTATCAAAGGTCTTTTGGCGCTGTGGTCTTTTATCGCAAGTCAGTCAGGAATTGATGTTACCACAAGCGGAGCATATCAGCTCTGGTATTCCATTGGAGATGGATTCTTCTATTTCCTGCCGATTATCTTAGGATATACTGCAGCAAAGAAATTTAAGATGAATGAATTTATCGGAATGGCACTTGGTATATCACTTACCTATCCGGCACTGGTTAATCTGACTTCAGGAGAACTGATAGGTTCCCTGTTTGCAGGAACTTCCTTTGAAATGAATTATTATACAACCTTTTTTGGAATTCCTGTTATTATGCCATCCAGTGGTTATACTTCTTCGGTAGTACCAATTGTTATTGCAGTGGCTTGTGCTGCCTGGCTGGAAAAGAGATTAAAGAAAGTAATTCCGGACGTTATTAAAACATTTATCGTTCCGGTTGTAACTTTGGCAGTAATGGTTCCACTTACCTATCTGGTAATCGGACCGGTATCTACTTTCCTTTGCAACATTATCGGTATTATTTTCGGAGCAATCTATAACCTTCCGGTTGTAGGAGGTCTTGTAGCAGGTATCTTAGTCGGAGCATTCTGGCAGGTACTGGTAATCTTCGGATTACATTGGGGACTTGTTCCACTGGCAATGATTAATTATGGAACTTTAGGATATGACTTCATCCTTTCTCCATATTTCGCAGCATCTTTTGCACAGTCCATGGTTGTACTGGCAATTGTATTAAAGACAAAAGATAAGAAACTTAGAAATATTGCATTACCGGCATTTATCTCCGGACTCTTTGGTGTAACAGAGCCATGTATTTACGGTATAACACTTCCAAAGAAAAAACCATTCGTGATTTCCTGTATTGCATCCGCTATTGGTGGTGGAATCATAGGATTTGCCGGAGTTAAAACTTATATGATGGGTGGTCTTGGATTCTTCGGACTTCCGGCATTCATCGATGGTGAGTCAAAGAGCGTTTACAGTTTGATCTGGGTATTAATCGGTATGGCAGTAGCTATGGTAGTTGCATTCGTAGCAACTTACATTACCTATCATGATGATGCTCCACAGAATGATGAAGCAAAAATAGCAAAGAAAGACACAAAAACCGCAGCAAACCAGGTAATTGCATCTCCTCTTACCGGAGAAGTAAAAGCCTTGGAAGAAGTAGAAGATGAAGCATTTTCAAGCGGAGCATTAGGTCAGGGTGTTGCTATTCTCCCGTCCGAAGGCAAATTATATGCACCATGTGATGGCGAAGTAGTAACCTTCTTCCCAACCGGTCATGCCATTGGAATAGTATCCGATGGCGGAGCAGAAATCCTGATTCATGTGGGCATGGATACCGTGAAATTAGATGGAGAAGGATTTACACCGAAGGTAGCACAGGGAGCCAAAGTAAAGAAAGGTGACCTTTTATTGGAATTTGATATTGCAAAGATTACAGGAGCAGGATATTCCGTTCTGACTCCGGTTATCATCAGCAACACAGCAGATTACGCAGATGTAGTTCCGACAGATGCAAAGAAAGTTGCAGCGTTGGACGCATTGATTACCGTTTTATAAATTAGTTTTCCATAGTTTTTTATACCTAAGGGTGCGGGCTCTGATAAAGGGCTCGTGCTCTATCCAGCAAAATCAGAAGCCTTATTGCAGGGCAGAATGAGAAAAGAAAAATATAAAAACAGAAATTATAAATTTTTACAAATAAAAATAATAAGAAGCAGGAGGAAAAAGCAATGAAGACATTTCGTAAAGATTTTCTCTGGGGCGGTGCAACCGCAGCCAATCAGTTTGAGGGAGCATGGGATGTAGATGGAAAAGGAGCATCTGTTTCTGATATGTGTACGAATGGTTCCCATACCGAGCCGAAAAAGGTAACAAGAACCATTCATCCGGAATATCTCTATCCGAGCCACGAAGCAATTGATTTCTATCATCATTACAAAGAGGATATTGCATTATTTGCAGAAATGGGATTTAAAGTATTCCGTTTATCCATTGCATGGACAAGAATTTTCCCGACCGGAATGGAGAATGAACCAAACGAAGCAGGACTGGCATTCTACGATAAAGTATTTGATGAATGTTTAAAATATGGCATTGAGCCGCTGGTAACCATTTCCCATTATGAAATGCCATATGCACTGATTGAAAAATACAATGGCTGGGAAGCCAGAGAATGTATTGATTATTTCTTGAATTACTGCAAGGCAATTTTCGAAAGATATCAGGGCAAAGTAAAATACTGGCTGACTTTCAATGAAATCAATGGTGGAACCACACCGCTTGGCAACCTGCTTTCCCTTGGAACTGTAAAAGGCTATGAGGGAAAAATTACTGAGATTCCGGATGACCCGAAGGTTCGTTTCCAGGCATTGCATCATCAGTTTGTTGCCAGCGCAAAAGCAGTAAAATTAGCACATGAAAAATATCCGGAATATCTTATCGGTGATATGAATGTCTTTATGACCAAGTATCCATTTACCTGCAATCCGGAGGATGTGTTAGCAACACAGAAGGAAATGCGGATTATGAACTGGTTCTGTTCCGATGTGCAGGTAAGAGGAGAATATCCGGCGTATATGGAGCGGTATTTTGAAGAAAATAATATTCATGTTAAAATGGAACCGGGCGATGAAGAAATTCTGCGGGAAGGCTGTGTGGATTTCTATACCCTCAGCTATTATATGAGCAGTTGTGTATCAAAAGATCCAAATGGCGAGCAGACGGATGGAAACCTGATTGCCGGTCTTAAAAATCCATATCTTAAGGCAAGTGACTGGGGCTGGCAGATTGACCCACAGGGCTTACATTATTCCTTAAATGAAATTTATGACCGTTATCAGATTCCGGTTATGGTAGTAGAAAATGGCCTTGGCGCTTATGACAAATTAGAAGAAGATGGAAGCATTCAGGATGATTACCGTATCGATTATCTGCGGGATCATATCAAAGAGATGAAAGAAGCGGTAAAAGATGGCGTTGACCTGATGGGATATACACCATGGGGCTGCATTGATTTAGTAAGTGCATCCACCGGAGAAATGGCAAAGAGATATGGCTTCATCTATGTAGAAAAATATGATGATGGAACCGGAACTCTTGCAAGAAGAAAGAAAAAATCCTTCGACTGGTATAAAGAAGTAATTGCTTCAAATGGAGAAAACTTATAAAAGAAAGAAGGTATGGACTATGGAAAAGTTTAATGGAAAAAAGGTATTCAGCGGTATTGCAATTGGAAAGGTAAAACTCCTTTTAAAAGCTGAAAATCAGGTGGTAAGAAAGAGAATAGAAGACCCGGCAGCAGAGATTGCCCGCTATGAAGCAGCAAAGCAGACTGCAATTGAACAGCTCCACAAGCTTTACAAGAAAGCATTAAAAGAAGTGGGTGAAGTAAATGCACAGATTTTTGATGTGCATGCCATGATGTTAGAGGATGGAGATTATAATGATTCTGTTCACAATCTTATTGAGAGCCAGAGTGTAAATGCAGAGTATGCGGTAGGTGTTACCGGAGATAACTTTGCAGAAGTATTTGCAAATATGGATGACGAGTATTTCAAAGCCCGTTCCATTGATATGAAGGATATTTCTGAGCGTGTTATCAATGTATTATGTGGAAATGACATGGGCGGCGATCTTGGAGATGAACCGGTTATTATTGTGGCAAAGGATTTAGCTCCGAGTGAAACCGTACAGATGGATAAAAGTAAGCTGCTGGCATTTGTAACACAGCTAGGTTCTACGAATTCCCATACTGCAATTTTAGCAAGAACCATGGGCATCCCGGCACTGATTGGTGTGGAAATCAAGGAAGAGTGGAACGGAAAACAGGCAATTGTGGATGGCTATACCGGAACTCTTATCGTTGAACCGGATGAAACAACTTTGGCAGAATATAAGAAAAAGGCAGAAGAGGATGCAAAGCAGAAGGAATTACTGCTGACTTTAAAGGGAAAAGAAAATGTGACAAAGAGTGGTCAGAAAATCAACCTTTATGCCAACATCGGAAATGTCTCTGACTTAGCGGCTGTGCTTAAGAATGATGCCGGTGGAATCGGACTTTTCCGTAGTGAATTCCTTTATCTTGAAAAAGATACCTTCCCAACAGAGGAAGAACAGTTTGCAGCCTATAAGCAGGTCGCAGAGACCATGGCAGGGAAGAAGGTCATTATCCGTACCCTGGATATCGGGGCCGATAAGCAGGTGGACTACTTTAACCTTGACAAAGAAGACAATCCGGCAATGGGATATCGTGCTATCCGGATCTGCCTGACCCGGCCGGAAATTTTTAAGACCCAGCTTCGTGCTTTATTCCGCGCAAGCAATTACGGAAATATTGCAATTATGTATCCGATGATTATTTCGGTAGATGAAGTGCGTAAGATTAAAGCAATTTCAGAAGAAGTGAAAGAAGAACTTACGAAGGAAGGGATTCCTTTTGGGAATGTGGAGCAGGGTATCATGATTGAAACTCCTGCAGCAGCAGTAATGAGTGATGAACTGGCAAAAGAGGTTGATTTCTTCAGTATCGGAACCAACGACCTGACCCAGTATACACTGGCAATTGACCGTCAGAATGCAAAGCTTGACAGCTTCTATAATCCGCATCATGAAGCAGTGCTCCGGCTGATTCAGATGACCGTGGAAAATGCACACAAGGCAGGCATCTGGGCAGGAATATGTGGAGAACTTGGGGCAGATACAACTCTGACCCAGCGTTTCTTAGAGATGGGGGTAGATGAATTATCTGTTTCTCCTGGCTGTGTTCTTCCGGTTCGAAAAGCGATTCGGGACGCAGAATAATGAGCCGTAAACTGATTTTTTTGGATGTAGACGGAACCCTGGTGGATTTCACCATGCACATGCCGGAATCTGCCAGGGAAGCATTAAGCATTGCCAGAAAGCGGGGACATCTGATTTCGTTATGTACCGGAAGAACTGTAACGAATGTGTATCCATGGCTTTTAGAGTTTGGATTTGATGCCATTGTGGCTTCGGCAGGTGCTTATGTGTCTGCAAATGATAAGGTAATTTACCATAGCGTTCTGGCAAATGATAAGGTGCAGGATATGGTAGAGGTGCTGAAGGAGCACGGTGCATGCTTTATGCTGCAGGGAATCAACGGACGTTATGTGGATGAAGAGAATGCAAAGAAAATGAGAGAACGCTGTATGCGGCTTGGACTTGACATCGACGGTGCTTTAAACGGATTGACGCTTGTTGAACATCCGGAACAGATGCCGGCTCTTGAAAGTGGAATGTATTTTGATGCCGATATTCCGGTGGATGTGATGCAGAAGGAAGTCGGAAATTATATCAAGATAACCGGAGCAAGCTTTGGCAAGGATCGTCAGATGTCCGGTGAAATGACGAAGATGGGAGTCAACAAGGCAACCGGAATGCAGCGGCTTATGGATGAGTTAAAGATAGGCAGGGAAGATACCATTGCTTTTGGTGATGGACCAAATGATGTGGAAATGCTGCAATTTGCAGGAACAGGAGTGGCAATGGGAAATGCGATTCCGGCAGTAAAACAGTATGCGGATATGGTTACGGATAAGATTGATGAAGACGGACTGTATCATGCATTCGAACGGCTGCATCTGCTGGGGTAGGATTTGAAGTAAAAACAATTTTCTTATGATAGAAAAAGGAGGTGTGGTTCGTCAACTTAGGAGACATGATAAGTACAGTTAGGGGCACTTATCATGCCTCTCTTAAGTTGACGAACCGCACCGTTACTTTTGCATACACAGGAAAAATCGCATGCCTGCATACAGATTTGGTGAACACCGCAATAAGAAGAGAAATTCGTAAAGCGTGATTCCCATAGTTTACAACGGAAGAAAAGCCGGTTTTCTCTTTTCGAATACAGTAAAATACTGAAAGCCTGCGGCCTTTAAAATATCCGGTACTTTTGCAAAATCAAATGCAACATGCTCCGGTTTGTGGGCGTCGGCACCGATGGTAATGATTTCACCGCCTAGTTCGTGATAACGTTTTATAATATCTTCTGTTGGATTCGGATGTCCCAGACCATATTTGAAACCACCGGTATTGATTTCAATTCCTTTTCCCATATCAATGAGCTTTTCTAAAATTGCATCAATGACATCGGCATATTTCTGATAAGAATATTCAAGGTTTCGGTTTGGACCGTAGCGTACCACATAATCGATATGTCCATATACATCAAAATGATCAAATACCGCAAGATTTTCCAGGATAGATTCAAAATATTCCAGATAAGCCTGCTGTTCGGTTTTTCCTTCAAAAAAGCGGGAGTAGTAAGGGTCTTTGCCGTGGATTACATGGGAAGAGCCGATGACAAAATCAAAGTCATACCGGCTTATCAGTTCCTGATGTTTCGCTGCAAGATGAGGCTGCAATCCAAGCTCAATGCCGGTCAGCACTTTTATTTTATCTTTGTATTGCTGTCCCAGCTTCTGGATAGTTGGGAAGTAGACCGGAGTGTCTAAGATAAATTCCGGTTCATCCTCCGGATGTTCTTTTGGATAATCATAATCCATATGGTCGGTAATGCAGATTCCGCCAAGTCCCAGTTCGATAGAGGCTTTAATCATGGATTCCGGTGAGGTCTCACTGTCGGTAGAAAAAGCAGTGTGCATATGTGTGTCCCAAAGCATAGTGTGTTCCTTTCTGTGGGTGGTGTATGGCGGGTAAGGTTGTGCAGGTGGGGAACTGGATGAGAAAGCTTCTTCCCAAAAGCACCGGAACGTTTGTATGTAAGAAGCCGGCACTTCAACCTGCAGTATTTTTCTTTCTTTTATAATAAGCAGTCTTTCCAATGTTTGACAGTATACTGCATTTTGTCTGCCGGCGTGCGGATACCGTGAACAGCGTCTGTTAGGGGCTCGTAGAATTCCTTTTGCAACCCGGCAACGCTGGTACATGGATGTACCAGCGAGGCACAATCTGAATATGGATATGAATTTGTGCCGGTTGCCGCAAATCAAATATCTTTGCAGGAATTCTTAGAGTCCCTTCAGACAAAGTGTGGTATCCGCTGCTGGCAGACAAAAGCAGTATCCGGTCAAAGCAGCCGGAAAGACAGCCTAATTTCAAGAAAAATACTGCCCGTGAAGTGCTGCGGATTCTCACATCATAACTGTTCCAGTGTTTTCGGGGAGAAGCTTTCCTATTCCTTTCGCCTACATATTGCACAAACCTTACCCGGTGTTTACACATTTCTACTAAGAAAAATGTTACATTTTCACAAGTATAGTAAAATCTTTGTATATAATACACAGAATACTATAATAGAAATTTGACAATCTGTCAAAAGACAGTATGAAAAATGGAAAAGCTATTGTAACATTTGTTTGAAAATGAGAAAGAAGAAATAAAAATAGTGAAAAAATTAACAAAGTGATGGGAACTACTTGAACTTTCGACAAAAATTGGTTAGAATAATACCAGATTGGGTACAATCCCAAATAAAGATATTTTATATTAAATTTCTAGGAGGAATTAATAATGGCAGTAAGAGTAGCAATTAATGGATTCGGCCGTATTGGTCGTCTGGCATTCAGACAGATGTTTGGTGCTGAAGGATACGAAGTAGTAGCAATCAACGATTTAACAAGCCCTAAAATGTTAGCACACTTGTTAAAATATGATTCTTCTCAGGGTAAATATGAGCATGCTGATGAAGTATCCTGCACAGATGATTCTATCATCGTATGTGGAAAAGAAATCAAAATCTATGCATTCCCAGATGCAAACAACTGCCCATGGGGTGAATTAAAAGTTGACGTTGTATTAGAGTGTTCAGGTTTCTATACAAGCAAAGAAAAAGCACAGGCACACATCAATGCAGGTGCTCGTAAAGTTGTTATTTCTGCTCCAGCAGGTAATGACCTTCCTACAATCGTATACAACACAAACCATGAGACATTAAAAGCATCTGATACAATCATTTCAGCAGCTTCTTGTACAACAAACTGCTTAGCACCTATGGCTGATGCATTAAATAAATATGCTCCAATCCAGTCTGGTATCATGGTAACAATCCATGCTTACACAGGTGATCAGATGACTCTTGATGGACCACAGAGAAAAGGTGATTTAAGAAGATCTCGTGCAGCAGCAGTTAACATCGTTCCAAACAGCACTGGTGCAGCAAAAGCTATCGGACTTGTTATCCCAGAACTGAACGGAAAATTAATCGGATCTGCTCAGCGTGTTCCAACCCCTACAGGATCTACAACAATCTTAACAGCAGTTGTTAAGAAAGCTGGCGTTACAAAAGAAGATATCAATGCAGCTATGAAAGCAGCAGCTAACGAGTCCTTCGGATACAATGAAGACGAAATCGTATCTTCTGATATCGTTGGAATGAGATTCGGTTCTCTGTTCGATGCAACACAGACCATGGTTAACCAGGTATCTGATGATCTGTACGAAGTACAGGTTGTTTCTTGGTATGATAACGAGAACAGCTACACATCTCAGATGGTTCGTACAATCAAATACTTCAGCGAGTTAGCATAATTTACGAGAGAAACCCGCAAAGCGTGTTTCCCGTAGTTTAACGAACAATCACTGCACGGTAGACTACTTTTTTAAGCGACAGGCTGCCAGAGTGCAGATAAGACTCAGGAAAAGGGTCCGGTCTTTTAGGACCGGGCTCTTTCTTGCTATTAGAAATAAAATTTAAAGGAGACTACTTAATATGTCATTAAATAAAAAATCTATAGATGATATTAATGTAAAAGGACTTCGCGTTCTTTGCAGATGTGATTTCAACGTACCATTAAAAGAAGGAAAGATTACAGACGAGAACCGTCTGGTTGCAGCACTTCCTACAATCAAGAAATTAATCGCTGATGGTGGAAAGGTTATCCTTTGCTCCCATTTAGGAAAAGTAAAAACAGAAGAAGACAAACAGACCAAAACTCTTGCACCAGTAGCAGCAAGACTTACAGAGTTATTAGGACAGGAAGTTAAATTCGTTGTTGACCCTGAAGTTGTTGGTGAGAACGTAAGAGCAGCAGTAGCAGCTATGAACGATGGCGATGTTATCTTACTTGAGAATACACGTTTCAGACCAGAAGAGACAAAGAACGGAGAAGCTTTCTCTAAAGACCTTGCTTCTATCTGTGATGTATTTGTAAATGATGCATTCGGAACAGCTCACAGAGCACATTGTTCTAACGTAGGTGTTGCACAGTTAGTTGACACTGCAGTAGTTGGATACTTAATGCAGAAAGAAATCGACTTCCTTGGAAATGCAGTAGAGAATCCGGTAAGACCATTCGTTGCAATTCTTGGTGGTGCAAAAGTTGCTGATAAATTAAATGTAATCAACAACTTACTTGAGAAATGTGATACCTTAATCATCGGTGGTGGTATGGCTTACACATTCTTAAAAGCAAAAGGATATGAAATCGGAATCTCTTTAGTAGATGATACTAAGATCGATTATTGTAAAGAAATGATGGCAAAGGCAGAGAAACTTGGAAAGAAACTTCTTCTTCCGGTAGATGCTGTAACAATCAAAGATTTCCCAAATCCTATCGATGCTCCAGTTGAAGTAGAAACTTATGATGCAGACAAGATGCCGGCAGACAGAGAAGGCTGTGATATCGGACCTAAGACACAGACACTTTTCGCAGATGCTGTTAAGACTGCTAAGACTGTTGTTTGGAACGGACCTATGGGTGTATTCGAGAACCCAACTCTTGCAGCAGGTACTATTGCTGTAGCAAAAGCTTTAGCTGATACAGATGCAACAACCATCATCGGTGGTGGAGATTCTGCAGCAGCAGTTAACCAGCTTGGATTCGGTGACAAAATGAGCCATATCTCAACAGGTGGTGGAGCATCCTTAGAGTTCTTAGAGGGTAAAGAGCTTCCAGGCGTTGCAGCAGCAAATGATAAATAAGTAATCAAAGCACATGCCTGTATGCAGGCAAAAGCTTATATATTTAAGAAAGAAGGACATTTTAAAATGGCAAGAAAAAAAATTATTGCCGGCAACTGGAAAATGAACAAAACTCCTAGCGAGGCAGTTGCGCTGGTAAATGAATTAAAACCATTAGTAGCAAACGAAGACGTAGATGTAGTATTCTGCGTACCAGCAATTGATATTATTCCAGCAATGGAAGCAGCAAAAGGTTCTAACATCTGCATCGGTGCAGAAAACATGTATTTTGAAGAGAGCGGAGCATACACAGGAGAAATCTCTCCGGCAATGCTTACAGACGCTGGCGTAAAATACGTTGTATTAGGACATTCTGAGAGAAGAGAATACTTCGCAGAGACAGATGAGACTGTAAATAAGAAAGTATTAAAAGCTTTCGAACATGGTATTACACCAATCATCTGCTGTGGAGAGACTTTAACACAGAGAAAACAGGGTATCTACCTTGACTGGATCCGTATGCAGATTAAGATTGCATTCCAGAACGTAACAGCAGAGCAGGCTGCAACAGCAGTTATTGCTTACGAGCCAATCTGGGCAATCGGAACTGGTGAAACAGCTACTTCTGATCAGGCAGAAGAAGTTTGTGGCGCAATCCGTGCCTGCATCCGTGAAGTATATGATGAAGCAACAGCTGAGTCTATCCGTATCCAGTACGGTGGATCTGTAAATGCAGGAAATGCAGCAGAGCTGTTCGCAAAAGCTGATATCGATGGTGGTCTGGTAGGAGGAGCTTCCTTAAAGGCTGACTTCGGAAAAATTGTAAATTACAATAAATAAGCTTTTCGGAAAATAGAATATTTTCATAAGAAAGAAGAAACGTCACGAAATGCATTATGACATTGGTAGTATTTACCGGTGAAATGCATTTGGTGGCGTTTTTTTGTTCCCCGAAAAGAACAAACGAAAACCGATTCACCCATTGACATAGTAGGCGAATGGGTATATGATGCGAATGAACCAGAAAAGGAGGAATGCAGAGCATGATTTCAACTAAAGGAAGGTATGCATTAAAGGTCATGGTCGAGCTGGCGGAGCATGATGCGGAAGAATATATTCCGTTAAAAGGAATTGCCGAGAAACTGAATATTTCCCAGAAATATTTAGAGAGTATTTCGGCCATTCTTTCCAAGGGACATATGATAGAAGGAGTCAGCGGCAAGAAGGGCGGTTATCGTCTGAAGCGGAAACCGGAAGAATACAGGGTTGGTGATATCCTGCGGCTGACAGAAGGAACGCTTGCACCGGTATCCTGCTTGAGAGAAGACCAGGAGCCATGTGAGAAATCAGATTCCTGCTGTACACTTCCAATCTGGAAGGGACTGGCAGATTTGATAGATAAATATTTTGATGAAATGACGCTGGCGGATGTTCTGCAGTCGAAGCAGGAAGCGGAGAAGAAAGCAGCGAAGAAGAAACAATAGATGCAGGAGGAAGAAAAATGAGCAAAGAATTACTTTTAGAGGTTAAAAATCTGAATGTCAGTGTAGAAGAAAAACATATTTTACATGACGTAAATCTTGAAATAGGAAGACATGAGACACACGTACTGATGGGACCAAACGGAACCGGTAAATCCACACTGGGTTATACACTGGTTGGTAATCCACGTTATCAGGTAGAGAGCGGAGAAATCTTTTTCCAGGGAAAAAATATTACCGGAGAGCCGGTGAATGAACGCGCAAAGAGCGGCATGTTCTTATCTTTCCAGAACCCACTGGAAGTACCGGGCGTTACCTTAAGTTCCTTTATCCGTAGTGCATTGGAACAGAAGACTGGAAAGAGAGTCCGTTTCTATGATTTTAAGAAAGAACTGGCAGAGAAAATGGAACTTTTACAGATGGATCCGTCTTATGCAGAACGTGATTTGAATGTAGGATTTTCCGGCGGCGAAAAAAAGAAAGCTGAAATTTTACAGATGTTGATGTTAAAGCCGGAGCTTGCGATTCTGGATGAAACCGATTCCGGGCTGGATGTAGATGCGGTAAGAACCGTATCAAAAGGAATCGAAGAATACCAGAAGAGCAGTAAGGGAAGCCTTTTGATTATTACACACAGCACCAAGATTTTAGAGGCATTACACGTAGATTTCACACACATCATGGTGGAGGGACACATTGTTAAGACCGCAGATGCATCCCTGATTGATGAAGTAAACGAGAATGGTTTTGCAAAATACGAGTAAGGAGTGTAAGGAATGGAAGAGAAAAGCTATGTAGAAGATATCGACAGAAGCATATATGATATCCGGGATGATGAGAAGGATGCTTATAAGCTGAAAGAAGGTCTTACTCCTGAAATCGTAGAGCAGATATCAAAAGAGAAAAATGACCCCGTCTGGATGCAGAATTTCCGTTTACAGTCTTTACAGATTTACAATGAAATGGAAGTGCCAGACTGGGGACCATCGATTGAAGGACTGGATATGGAGCATATCGTAACCTATGTCCGCCCAAACACAAAGATGAAGGGAAAATGGTCTGAGGTGCCAAAGGACATTAAAGATACCTTTGAACGTCTTGGAATCCCACAGGCAGAGAGAAAGTCACTGGCAGGTGTTGGCGCACAGTATGATTCCGAACTGGTTTATCATAATGTAAGAGAAGAAGTTGCCGCACAGGGCGTTATTTATACGGATTTGGAAAGTGCAATGCATGGTGAATATGCAGATATGATACAGAAGCACTTTATGAAGCTGGTAAAACCAAATGACCACAAATTTGCAGCATTGCACGGTGCAGTCTGGTCCGGCGGTTCTTTCGTTTATGTGCCAAAGGGTGTGGACGTAGAGATTCCGCTGCAGTCCTATTTCCGACTGAATGCAAAAGGTGCCGGACAGTTTGAACACACATTGATTATCGTAGATGAGGGAGCATCTCTTCATTTCATCGAAGGATGTTCTGCACCAAAATATAATGTGGCCAATCTGCATGCAGGATGCGTGGAATTGTATGTTGGCAAGAATGCAAAACTTCGTTATTCCACCATCGAGAACTGGTCAAAGAATATGTATAACTTAAATACCAAGCGGGCACTGGTAGAAGAGGGCGGAACCATTGAATGGGTATCCGGTTCCTTCGGTTCCCATGTATCTTATCTGTATCCGATGAGTGTCTTAAAAGGAAAGGGTGCCCGCATGGAATTTACCGGTGTAACTTTTGCAGGAAAAGGACAGAACCTTGATACCGGAGCCAAAGTGGTACACTGCGCACCGGACACCAGCTCCTATATGAATACCCGTTCCATTTCCAAGGATGGTGGTATCAGTACTTTCCGTAGTTCCGTTGTGGTAACGAAGGAAGCGAAAGGCACGAAGTCAGCAGTATCCTGTCAGTCTCTGATGTTAGATTCTGAGTCCCGTTCCGATACCATTCCGGCAATGGACATCCGTACCAAGGATGCCAATGTGGGACATGAAGCCCAGATTGGAAGCATCAGTGATGAAGCAATTTTCTATCTGATGTCAAGAGGCATGAGTGAAGAGGACGCAAGAGCCTGCATCGTCAGCGGATTTGCGGATAATGTTTCCAAGGAACTGCCTTTAGAGTACGCATTGGAAATGAACAATTTGATTCGCCTTGAGATGAAGGGCAGCATAGGATAGCAGAAGGGATGTGGAAAGAGCATGGAACAAAATGTAAGTATGAAAATCAATGAATTGCCTTCTCCTACCTGGAACTGGCTGAAGGTAAATGAAACTCCAATAAAATGGAGCAATAAGATAGAACCTTGTGAGATTGCAGCAGAGGGAGATGCAGTATCTACTGAAACAGAGCAGCTTTCGGACATTGAAACCGGTGCCGGAAGAGAAGCAGATGCAATCTTTGCAACAGAAAATACTGCAAAATATCAGATTCTTGCAGATAATGCAGGACAGGATAAAACCGTAAGACTGCACATTTCCGGCAAAAAAGATGCACATACGGCAGGCTGTGTAGAGATAGTTGCAAAAGAAAACAGTACACTTACTGTTGTGATGGACAGCCGTGTGGCTCCGGATGCCACAAAAGAGGAAGACAGTACCGCAGAAGCATCTCTGGCAGTCCGTGTCAAGATGAAAGTCGAAAGCGGTGCATCTGTAAGATTAGTTCAGGTTCAGATGCCGCAGGAGCATGAGACTTTATTAAGTGATATAGGCGGCAATTTAATTGGCGAAGGAGCAAAGGTGGAATATATCCAGTTGTTCCTTGGAAAAGGAAATCTCTATTCCGGATGCCGCATGGATTTGAATGGAAAAGAAAGTAAGTTTGCCACAGAGACCGGATATCTTGGCCAGGCACAGCAGATTTTAGACTATAATATGGTAGCCAATCATTTTGGCGAGAAAACCATGAGCTATATTAATTCTGACGGAGCTCTTCGCGGACAGGCACATAAAGTTTTCCGCGGAACCATTGATTTTAAACGTGGTTCCTCCGGCGCAGAAGGACAGGAAGAGGAAAGCGTACTTCTGCTGGGTGATGATGTGGAAAATAAGACCATTCCGCTGATTTTATGTGCACAGGAAGACGTAAAGGGAAATCACGGAGCAACCATTGGAGAATTAGATGAAGATACCATGTTCTATTTTGGAGCAAGAGGTATTGATAAAGAAGCTGCAGAACGTATTGTGACAGGTGCAAAATTGGAGCATATCTGTGATTTGATGAAGGATGAAGCAGCAGAAAAAATTGCGAAGGAAGCGCTGGAAGAGGTGATTTAGGATGTACAATTTTAAGAAGGATTTTCCTCTTTTTAAAGACCGGGATGTTATCTATCTTGACAATGCAGCAACCGCACAGAAGCCGACATGCGTCATTGAAGCGGAAAAGGAATTTTATGAAAAACATAATGCCAATCCGATGCGTGGATTCTATCCTTTGAGCCTGGAAGCAACCGATGCCTATGAGGCAGCGAGAAAAACAGTTCAGCAGTTTATCCATGCTGCATCTGAGACAGAAATTATATTTACCAGAAATACCACAGAGGGCCTGAATTTAGTAGCGTACAGCTATGGCTTAAATAATCTTTGTCCGGAGGACGAAATTGTGGTTTCCATTATGGAACATCACAGCAATATGCTGCCGTGGCAGATGGTGGCAAGACAGACCGGCGCAAAGCTTATTTATCTGGAATGTGAAAAGGACGGTAGTTTAAGCGAAGCAAAGTTAGACGAAGCTTTTTCTGATAAAACAAGACTGGTGGCAATCACACAGGTGTCCAATGTGCTGGGACGTCCGACTCCGGTAGAGGAAATTGTGCGAAGAGCAAGAAAGAGCAATGCGGTAGTCGTGCTGGATGCAGCCCAGAGCTCCCCACATATGCCGATTGATGTGCAGAAGCTGGATGTGGATTTTCTGGCATTTTCCGGTCACAAGTTAATGGGACCGATGGGAATCGGTGTCTTATATGGAAAGAAAAAACTTTTAAAGGCAATGCCACCATTCCTTACCGGCGGAGAAATGATAGATTCTGTAACAAGAGACGGTGCAAAATATGCAGAGCTTCCTCACAAGTTTGAGGCAGGAACCGTCAATGCAGCAGGCGCAGTGGGACTGGCTGCCGCCATTGATTATATTAACAAAATCGGTTTTGAAACCATGCAGGAGCGGGAACTTACACTTACGAAAAGAGCCTTGGAAGGACTGAAAGCAATTCCAAAGGTTCATGTGCTGGGCTCTGAACTGGCAGAAGAGCATACCGGAATCCTGACATTTACTATTGAAGACGTGCATCCGCATGATGTCAGTGCGGTATTGGAATCCGACGGTGTGGCTGTCCGTGCAGGTCATCATTGTGCACAGCCGCTGTTAGAGTATCTGGGCGTCCGCTCCGCTACAAGAGCAAGCCTGATGTTTTACAATACAGAAGAAGAAGTCGATGCACTGGTAAAAAGCGTGGCAGGAGTCAGAAGGAGAATGGGATATGGAGAGTAGAAGTTTTTATAATGAAATCCTTACCGAACACAATATTCACCCGGAGTTCAAGCATGACCTTCCGGATGCCGATTTGGTGTTGGAAGGCGTGAATCCAAACTGCGGAGATGATATCTTTTTAAAATTAAAATTAGATGGTGATGAAATCGTAGACGGTGCATTTGTAGGAGATGGCTGTGCTATTTCCCAGGCATCTGCCGATATTATGCTGGGCATGATTGTCGGAAAGAAGAAAGAGGAAGCGCTGCATTTAGGAGAATTATTCTTAAAAATGATAAAAGGAGAAGCTTCGGATGAAGAAATTGACGAGCTGGAAGAAGCTTCGGCATTAAAGGATATTTCCCATATGCCGGCAAGAGTAAAGTGCGCCGTATTAGGCTGGCATACCTTAGAAGAAATGTTAAATGATGAGGTTTGATATAAAAGAAGTGTGATTCTGATATACGGCAAACTATCTGTGCAGGTCATTCGCCGGCAAGCCTTGTAAGGGCTGTTAGGGGTACTTGGAATTTCCTATATAAAGTTAGCAACGCAGGCACAGGGATGTGTCTGCGAGGTGCATTTGAGCATGGATGTGAATATGCACCGGTTGCGGGAAGAAAAGGCGTATAGTGGAAATTCCCAGTACCCCTTTCTGCCCTTATGTGGTCTTGCCGACGAATGATTCGCACGGATAGTTTATCCGATAACAGAATACGCTATTTGCCTAAAATAAGGATTGTTAGAAAAAGAAAGATAGTGTATAATGTTATCGGCAATAAAGCAGGACACAAGAGATGAAAGAGGAGTTGAGCGAGGATACCGATTTGAGAAGAAAAGCTTTGCAGATGGCAGGGATAGGAATATTGTTGTTTGGAATGGTTTGCAGTGGATGTGACAGGAAAGCGCAGGTAAATGCAGAACCGGAAAGCAGCGAGAAAATAGAATATGCAGTGACGGAAACAGAAGAAGTCTCTACAGAGACGAAGAAGCTGGTGATAGAAGATTTGGATGATGCATACGAAGCACTGCTGGATTCCTGCAGCAAAGAATTTATCGGGGATTATCGGATTGACGAAAGTTTCTTAAACTGGGTTTATGCCAATTACGGAAAAGAAGCAGTATTAAATATTGCACAGGAGTCCCAGGAAGAACAGGATGTAAATATCTGGTATAAAGAGACCAGAAATTCCATACATGTGTTGTGGCTTCTTTATTGTCAGGCAACAGGAATGAATGAAGAGGATCTGCAGCAGGTTTACTGGAAAACATGCAATTCGCCAGATGAGATCGTGCTGGATTTTACCGGCGATATTAATTTCGCAGAAGGCTGGGGCACGACAGAGCATATGGACGGGCAGCCAAATGGAATCTATGACTGTTTTTCTGCTGATTTGTTACAGGAAATGAATGACGCTGACATAATGATGATAAACAATGAGTTCACCTACAGTACAAGGGGGGAACCTTTAGCTGGCAAGGATTATACTTTCCGGGCAGATCCAAAGCGTGTCGACTTGTTAGAAACATTTGGAACAGATATTGTCAGTCTTGCCAATAATCATGTCTATGACTATGGCGAAGCTGCATTGATTGATACCATAGATACACTGGAAGAGGCAGGAATTCCGTATGTAGGAGCAGGAAAAGATTTAAAGGATGCCATGCGTCCGGTATATTTTGTGGCAAATGGAAAGAAAATAGCAATTGTATCAGCTACACAGATTGAACGCTCTTTAAATTATACGAAGGAAGCAACTGAGACGACACCGGGCGTGTTAAAGACCTTAAATCCGGACAAGTTTCTGAAAGTAATAGAAGAAGCAAGAGACAACAGCGATTATGTGATTGCTTTTGTACACTGGGGAACAGAAGGAAATAACTATTTTGGTTCCGACCAGGTGGCTCTTGCAAAACAGTTTGTGGAAGCCGGTGTGGATGTCATTATCGGCGGACATACCCATTGCCTGCAGGGCATGGAATATATGGATGGCGTGCCGATTATCTATAGCCTTGGCAATTTCTGGTTTTCAGCTTCAACATTAGATACCGGTTTATCCCAGGTAATCATCCGGGATGACGGAACTATTGATTTCCGGTTTCTGCCGTGTATACAGAAGAATTACAAGACCTCACTGGTGACAGATGAAAGTGAGAAAAGACGTATTTTTGATTTTATGGAATCCCTTTCCGTGGGAATTACCATAGATGATGATGGTTATGTGACAGCAACGGAGTAATCCGTTTCAATAGAAGATTTTAAAGAAAAGAGGAAAAAACATGAGTAAAAAACCAACCGTATTGATGATTTTAGATGGTTTTGGTCTGAATGACAAAACTGAGGGTAATGCAGTAGCTCAGGCAAACAAGCCAAACATTGATGCACTGATGAAAGATTATCCATGGGTAAAAGGAAATGCCAGCGGACTTGCCGTAGGACTTCCGGACGGACAGATGGGTAACTCCGAAGTAGGACATATGAACATGGGTGCAGGAAGAATTGTATACCAGGAATTAACCAGAATTACCAAAGAAATCGAAGATGGAGATTTCTTTAAAAACGAAGCATTGCTTGCCGGCATGAAAAATGTAAAAGACAACGGTTCTGCACTTCATTTATATGGATTGTTATCCGATGGTGGAGTTCACAGCCACATTACACATTTATTCGGACTTCTGGAAATGGCAAAAAAAGAAGGCTTAGACAAAGTATATGTACACTGCTTTTTAGACGGCCGTGATACCGCACCTACTTCCGGAAAAGGATTTATCGAAGAGCTGGAAGCAAAAATGAAAGAAATCGGTGTTGGTGAAATCGCAACCATCAACGGACGTTACTATGCAATGGACCGTGACAACCGTTGGGATCGTGTAGAAAAAGCATATAAAGCAATTACAGAAGGTGTTGGCGAGACAGCAGACAGCGCTGTTGCAGCAATTGATGCATCTTATGCAAAAGATGTAACAGACGAGTTCGTAGTTCCGACTGTAATTATGAAAAATGGTGCTCCAACTGCAACCGTACAGGATAACGATACCATTATCTTCTTTAACTTCCGCCCTGACCGTGCAAGAGAGATTACCAGAGCATTCTGCGCAGATGAGTTCGACGGATTTGACAGAGGCACAAGAAAGAACGTAACTTATGTATGTTTCACAGAATACGATGGAACCATTCCAAACAAAACCGTTGCATTCCACAAGGTAGAACTTACCAATACATTTGGACAGTTCCTTGCAGACAATGGCAAGACTCAGGCAAGAATCGCTGAGACTGAGAAATATGCTCATGTAACCTTCTTCTTCAACGGCGGTGTAGAGGAGCCAAACAAAGGCGAAGAAAGAATTCTGGTAAAATCTCCAAAGGTAGCAACCTATGATTTGAAACCGGAAATGAGTGCATACGAAGTATGTGATAAATTAGTAGATGCCATCAAATCTGAAAAATATGATGTAATCGTAATCAACTTTGCTAACCCGGATATGGTTGGACATACCGGAGTTCAGGCTGCAGCAATCAAGGCAGTAGAAGCAGTTGATGAGTGCGTAGGCAAAGCTGTTGCAGCATTAAAAGAGGTTGACGGACAGATGTTCATCTGCGCAGACCACGGAAATGCAGAGCAGTTAATCGATTATGAAACAGGCGAACCATTTACAGCACATACTACCAATCCGGTACCATTCATTCTGGTAAATGCAGACCCTGCATACGGTTTAAGAGAGGGTGGATGTCTTGCAGATATCGCTCCTACATTAATCGAGCTGATGGGAATGGAACAGCCAAAAGAAATGACAGGGAAATCTTTGTTAATCAAAAAATAAGACCGTAAGGGCGAAATACTAACTACGAGAAACACGCTTTGCGAGTTTCTCAAGTTATCGCAGTGCTTGGCAAATCTGCATGCAAGCATGTAATTTATCTCGCTGCTCGCGTAAATAAAAAGATTCTGTATCTCAAGTGTAAGGTACAGAATCTTTTGCTATAGATAAGTATTTTCCGGCACATATATTAATAATACTTATAAATAGAAAATATTAGACAAAAAAACTAATAAATTTCGCTCATTTTTCTATATGGGGCAAAAGGCGCACTTCGCCCAAATTCATTGACTTTCTAAAAGGCACTGTATTATAATTTTCCAGTAGTGTTTTTTATCACAACAAAAATTTGCGAAAGCATAAAATGGAGGACAAAAGCAGTATGCAGGAATTTAAACCATTTAAAGAAGGAAAAGTAAGAGAAGTATATGATAATGGAGAAAGCCTTATCATTGTTGCAACAGACAGAATTTCAGCGTTTGACCATATTTTAAAGAATAAGGTTACCAATAAGGGCGCAATTCTGACACAGATGTCCAGATTCTGGTTCGATTTTACAAAGGATATCGTGCCAAACCATATGCTTTCCGTTGATGTAAAAGATATGCCGGAATTTTTCCAGAATGAGAAATATGATGGCAACAGCATGATGTGCAAGAAACTGGAAATGATTCCAATCGAATGTATTGTTCGTGGATATATTACCGGAAGTGGCTGGGCAAGCTACAAAGAGAACGGAACCGTCTGCGGAATCAAATTACCGGAAGGACTTGTAGAATCCGATAAATTACCTGAGCCGATTTACACACCAAGTACCAAAGCTGAGATTGGTGACCATGACGAGAATATTTCTTTTGAACAGAGTATTGACGTATTAGAGAAAGCATTCCCGGGCAAGGGTGCTGAGTACGCAGAAAAGATTAAAGAATATACCATCGCACTTTACAAGAAATGTGCAGAATACGCATTAAGCAAAGGAATCATCATTGCAGATACCAAGTTTGAATTTGGTCTCGATGAGAATGGAAATGTAGTTTTAGGTGATGAGATGCTGACACCGGACAGCTCCCGTTTCTGGCCATTAGAAGGATATAAACCGGGACAGGGACAGCCTTCTTATGACAAACAGTTTGTAAGAGACTGGTTAAAAGCAAATCCAGACAGTGATTATCTCCTTCCGGATGAAGTAATCGAGAAGACAATTGAGAAATACGAAGAAGCATTTGAATTACTGACCGGTAAGAAATTTGCTTAAAAATATAGTCAGGAGAACCCTATGAATAACAATGAATTAAAGGAAAGCCCATGGGACGGACTGCATGAAGAATGTGGCGTCTTCGGCATGTATGATTTTGACGGAAATGATGTGGCTTCCAGTATTTATTATGGTCTGTTTGCATTACAGCACAGAGGACAGGAGAGCTGTGGTATTGCAGTAAGTGAGACAAACGGACCGAAGGGAAAAGTTACTTCCTATAAAGATATGGGACTGGTAAACGAAGTATTTACCGGAAAACAGTTAGAAGCAATGAAAGGTGATATCGGAGTTGGTCATGTCCGCTATTCCACTGCAGGTTCTTCCACCCGTGAGAATGCACAGCCGCTGGTATTAAATTATGTAAAAGGTACGCTGGCATTGGCACACAACGGAAACCTCATCAATGCGAAGGAGCTTCGCAAAGATTTGGAATATACCGGAGCAATTTTCCAGACCACCATTGATTCTGAGGTAATTGCTTACCACATTGCAAGAGAGCGTCTGAATTCCAAGACAGCCGAGGAAGCAGTACGCAGAGCCTGCCAGAAGTTAAAAGGAGCTTATGCTCTGGTTGTAGCCAGCCCTCGTAAGCTGATTGGCGCAAGAGACCCATATGGCTTCAAACCCCTTGTGATCGGAAAACGTGACAATGCTTATATCATTACTTCTGAGACCTGTGCCTTGGAGACCATTGATGCAGAGTATGTCAGAGACGTATTGCCGGGAGAAGTGGTAACAATTTCACCGGAAGGCGGCATTCAGTCTGATATGACTATGTGTCTTCCAAAAGAACAGGAAGCACGTTGTATTTTTGAATACATATATTTTGCGAGACCGGACAGCCATATTGACGGGGTCAGCGTTTATGCATCCCGTATCCAGGCAGGACGTTTCCTTGCAATGGATTCACCGGTAGATGCAGACCTGGTAGTAGGAGTACCGGAGTCCGGAAATGCAGCAGCTCAGGGTTATGCCCTGCAGTCCGGAATTCCATATGGAACTGCTTTTGTAAAAAATGGTTATGTGGGACGAACCTTCATCAAACCGAAGCAGAGCAGCAGAGAATCCAGCGTAAGAGTAAAATTAAATGTACTGGCAGAATCAGTCCGTGGCAAGCGTGTTATTATGATTGACGATTCCATCGTGCGTGGAACCACATCTGACCGTATTGTAAATATGTTAAAAGAAGCCGGTGCCACAGAAGTGCATGTAAGAATCAGTTCCCCTCCATTCTTATGGCCATGTTATTTTGGAACCGATATTCCGGAGAGGGAGCAGTTGATTGCCTATAACAGAACCATCGAAGATATCCGGAAAATAATAGGTGCAGATTCTTTGGGATACTTAAAAATAGAGCGTCTGGAACAGCTGGTAGGAGGACTTCCAATCTGTAAAGGATGCTTTACCGGAAAATATCCGATGGAGCCGCCAAAAGAGGATATCCGTGGCGAATATGAGCGATAAGCAGACTGACACAGCGGCTAATCCTTACAACCGTACCGGCTGTCATGCTTGCATGAACCAGCCGGTATGGTTGTAAGGATTGTACGGTGCACAAAGGTGCAACGGACAACGAGGAAGCGAAGCTTCCGAGTGGAGCTGAGTCTGCAATTATGAATATAAAAAATAAAAAGGAGCACACATATGAGTACCGATAGATATAACAGCCCATTATCAGAGCGTTATGCCAGCAAAGAAATGCAGTACATCTTTTCCCCGGATATGAAATTCCGTACCTGGAGAAGACTTTGGATTGCACTGGCAGAAACCGAGAAAGAACTTGGACTTGATATTACACAGGAACAGATTGATGAATTAAAGGCACATAAGGATGACATCAACTATGATGTGGCAAAGGCAAGAGAAAAAGAAGTCCGTCATGATGTTATGTCCCATGTATATGCTTACGGCGTACAGTGTCCGAAAGCAAAAGGAATCATCCATTTAGGAGCAACCTCCTGCTACGTTGGAGATAATACCGATATCATCATTATGTCAGAGGCATTAAAACTGGTTCGTAAGAAATTAGTAAATGTCATTGCAGAACTGGCAAAATTTGCAGATAAATATAAGAATCAGCCGACACTGGCATTTACTCATTTCCAGCCGGCACAGCCAACTACCGTTGGAAAACGTGCAACACTGTGGTGCCAGGAATTTATTATGGATTTGGAAGACTTAGATTATGTATTAGGCAGCCTGAAACTTTTAGGTTCCAAGGGAACCACAGGAACACAGGCAAGCTTTCAGGAGCTTTTTGACGGAGATCAGGAAACCATCGATAAGATTGATCCGATGATTGCACAGAAAATGGGCTTCAAGGAGTGCTATGCAGTATCCGGACAGACCTATTCCAGAAAAGTAGATACCAGAGTTGCCAACATTTTAGCAGGCATCGCAGCAAGTGCACATAAGATGTCCAATGACATCCGTCTTCTGCAGCACCTGAAAGAAGTGGAAGAACCGTTTGAGAAGAGCCAGATTGGTTCCTCTGCAATGGCATATAAGAGAAATCCAATGCGTAGTGAACGTATTGCATCCCTTTCCCGCTATGTCATGATTGATGCATTAAACCCGGCAATTACATCCGCAACCCAGTGGTTTGAGAGAACTCTTGATGACTCTGCAAACAAGCGTCTTTCCATTCCGGAAGGCTTCCTTGCAATCGACGGAATCTTAGACCTTTGCTTAAATGTAGTAGACGGACTTGTTGTATATGAAAAAGTTATTTACAAACACATGATGAGCGAGCTTCCATTTATGGCAACCGAAAATATTATGATGGATGCTGTAAAAGCTGGTGGTGACCGTCAGGAATTACATGAGAAGATTCGTGTACTTTCCATGGAAGCAGGCAAAAATGTAAAACAGGAGGGTAAAGAGAACAACCTTCTTGAGCTGATTGCAGCAGAACCTGCATTCCATACAACCTTAGAAGAGCTGAAGCAGAATATGGACCCTGCAAAATATGTAGGAAGAGCACCAATTCAGGTAGATGCCTTCTTAAAGAATGTGGTACAGCCGATTTTGGATGACAACAAAGAGATTCTTGGTATGACAGCCGAGATTAACGTATAATCAAATTATTTCGAAAGAATAAAAAATCTTCTTTTGGAGATACTGAACTATTAATTCAGAATATTTTCAAAAGGAGATTTTTTTATGGCTGTAAAAATGACGATTACACGAATTCATGCAAGAGAAATATTAGATTCCAGAGGAAATCCCACAATAGAAACAGAAGTAACTGTGGAGACAGAGACAACCGGAAAGAAGTCGACTGCCCGGGCGGCAGCACCTTCCGGAGCCAGCACCGGAGAATTTGAAGCCATTGAATTAAGAGACGGCGGCGAGCGTTATGGTGGAAATGGTGTGCAGCAGGCGGTGGAAAATGTAAACACAAGAATTGCAAAAGCACTGTTAGGCAGAAACGTATTGCGTCAGGAAAATTTGGATGCGCTGATGCTGGAACTGGATGGAACAGAAAATAAAGGAAAGCTTGGTGCCAATGCAATCTTAAGTGTGTCCTTAGCTTGCGCCAAAGCAGCAGCAAAAGCATTGCAGATGCCGCTTTACCGTTATGTGGGCGGTGTAAATGCAGTGACGATTCCGGTACCG
This sequence comes from Roseburia sp. AF15-21, assembly GCF_003479505.1. Classification (NCBI taxonomy): domain Bacteria; kingdom Bacillati; phylum Bacillota; class Clostridia; order Lachnospirales; family Lachnospiraceae; genus Roseburia; species Roseburia sp. AF15-21. Next base: position 137,408 of record NZ_QUHG01000002.1, read on the forward strand.
ATGATGAATATTTTAAATGGCGGTGCACATTCCGATAACAATCTGGATGTTCAGGAATTTATGATACTTCCAATTGGTGCTGACAGCATTACCGAAGGAATCCGCTGGTGTGCAGAAGTCTATCATCATTTGAAAAAATTATTAAAGAACCGTGGGTTGTCTGTGGCAGTGGGAGATGAAGGCGGTTTTGCCCCAAACATTGCAAATGAGGAAGAAGCCATCCAGCTTATCATGGAAGCCATTACCAAAGCAGGATACAGCTGTGGCAGAGGCAAACAGTTTATGATTTCTCTGGATGCGGCTGCCAGCGAATGGAAAGGTAATGCACCGGGAGAATATTATCTGCCAAAATCCGGCAAACGTTATACCACGGATGAACTGATTGTGCACTGGGAAAAGATGATTCGCCGTTTCCCGATTTATTCCATTGAAGACCCGTTGGACGAAGAGGATTGGGATGGCTGGAAACGTCTGACAGAAAAAGTGGGAGATAAAGTGATTCTGGTAGGCGATGATTTATTTGTCACGAATCCGGTGCGCCTGAATAAAGGAATTTCCATGGGATGCGGTAATGCGATTTTGATTAAGCCAAACCAGATTGGAACGCTCTCAGAAACTATGGAAGCCATCCGCATGGCAAAAGAACATGGTTATGAGACCATCATGTCCCATCGGAGCGGCGAGACCGAGGATACGACCATAGCGGATTTGTCAGTAGGGCTTGGCAGTGATCTGATTAAAACCGGAGCACCGTGCCGTGGCGAGCGGACGGCAAAATATAATCGTCTGATTCGGATCGAAGAATCGTAATAGATATCAGCAAAAATTTCAATACAAATGCGAAATAAGTGGTTGTAATTTGTCCTTGTGTATGATATACTGTCAAAGTTACGAGTATTATAAATCCACAGGAGGTGTCATTCGTGGCAGTTTTAAAAACGGTTTTAACAGTTGTATTTATTATTATATCTATCGCATTGACAGTAATTATTCTTCTTCAGGAAGGTAAGTCTGCAGGACTTGGAGCAATCAGCGGAGCAGCTGATACTTATTGGGGCAAGAATAAAGGTCGTTCTATGGAAGGAATGTTGGTAAAGGTAACCAGAGTACTGGTAATCTTATTCCTGTTAATTTCCATCGTACTGAATATTGGAAGTTTCTAAGAACCAAAGAGCTGTCGTGTGAACGACAGCTTTTTTTACTTTACAGGAATTGCTTTCCTGTAAAGTAAAAAAAGCTCCGCGAAGATGCACACTGCGGTGTATAAGGTAGATGCCGCAAGCGACCGCCGCAGGCACGAGAAAAGTGTAAAGCAGTTTCTTGAAGTTATGTGAGCAGCGAGAAAAAATAGGAAAGAAAAGAATGGATAGAGAAGCACTGGAAAAAAGAAAGAAAATTGTATATGAGTTTATCTGTGATGACTTATATGTCCCGATGAAAGCCAAAGAGATTGCAATGATTCTGCAGGTATCCAAAGAGCAGCGGGAAGAGTTGCATGCGGTTTTGGATGCTTTGCTGGAAGAAGGCAAGGTAGAGCTGACCCAGAAGGGCAAATATGTAAAGGCTTCCGGAAGATTCTTAACCGGTGTTTATACCGGAAACAGCAGAGGCTTTGGCTTTGTGACGGTAGAGGGTGAAGAGGAAGATATCTATATCCCGGAGGAGAATACCAACGGAGCCATGCATATGGACACTGTATCTGTTGCAGTAAATCCGCAGAAGACCGGAAAACGCCGGGAAGGCAGAATTATAAAAATTATATCCAGAGGTCTGCATCAGATTGTCGGAACTTATCAGAGCAGTAAGAACTTCGGATTTGTGGTGCCGGATAATCAGAAGCTGGCGCAGGATATTTTTATTCCAATCGAACGCTCCAAAGGAGCAGTAGATGGACACAAAGTTGTCGTTGAGATTACTGATTATGGTAAAAACGGTAAGAAACCGGAAGGAAAAATTGTTGAAATACTTGGTCATATCAATGACCCGGGAACAGATATTTTATCCATTGTAAGAGGCTTTGACCTGCCGACAGAATTTGCACCGAAGATTATGAAACAGGTGGAAAATGTAGCCAAAGAAGTCAGTGAGGCTGATATGGCAGGCAGGGAAGATTTGCGGGACTGGCAGATGGTGACAATCGACGGAGAAGACTCCAAAGATTTGGATGATGCGGTATCCCTTACTATGGATGGAGAAAATTATATTCTGGGTGTGCATATTGCAGATGTGTCCAACTATGTGCAGGAGCACAGTGCACTGGATGTGGAGGCATTGAACCGCGGAACCAGTGTATATCTCGTTGACCGCGTGATTCCTATGCTGCCCCATGCATTGTCCAATGGAATCTGTTCCCTGAATGCAGGAGAGAACCGGCTGGCATTGAGCTGCATCATGACCATTAACCCGAAGGGCAAGGTCATTGACCATAAAATTGTAGAGTCTGTGGTAAAAATTGACCGCAGAATGACTTATACAGCGGTAAAAGAAATTTTAGAAGACCATAACGAAGAAACAATTGCAGCATATCGAGAACTGGTTCCGATGTTTGAAAAAATGGGAGAGCTGGCAGCACTGCTTCGAGGAAATCGTATGAAACGCGGCTCGATTGATTTTGATTTCCCGGAAACGAAAATCCTTTTGGATAAAAATGGAAGACCATTGGAAATCAAGCCATACGACAGAAATACAGCTACAAAATTAATTGAAGATTTCATGCTGATTGCCAATGAGACGGTGGCGCAGGAATTTTTCTGGCAGGAGATACCATTTCTCTATCGTACCCATGAGACACCGGACGAAGAAAAAATCCGAAAACTTGCAACACTAATTGGAAATTTCGGATATACACTGCATATCAGCCAGGAGGAAATTCACCCGAAGGAATTGCAGAAGCTGTTAGGAAAAATCGAAGGAACACCGGAGGAAGCATTAATCAGCCGGCTGACCCTCCGTTCCATGAAACAGGCAAAATATACCACAGAAAACACCGGACATTTCGGACTGGCAGCAAGCTGTTATTGCCATTTTACTTCACCAATCCGTCGTTATCCGGATTTGCAGATACACCGCATTATCAAAGAAACCTTGCGGGGCAGGATGAATCATAAGCGGATGACACATTACGAAACGATTCTGCCGGAAGTAGCCAAACATTCCAGCGAGACAGAACGCCGGGCAGATGAGGCAGAGCGCGAGACGGAGAAACTGAAAAAAGCACAGTATATGGCAGAGCATATTGGAGAAGTTTATGAAGGCGTTATTTCCGGGGTGGCATCCTATGGAATGTATGTCGAGCTGCCAAATACGGTAGAGGGTCTTGTGCATGTAACCAGTCTTACCGATGATTACTATCAGTATTTTGAAGACACTTTTGAACTGGTTGGCGAAGTAACGAACCGCCATTATAAGCTGGGACAGAAAGTATATATCCGGGTAATCGGTGTGGATGAGATTGTAAGAACCATCGATTTTGAATTGACAGAGGCAACAGGAACAGGAGAAATGAAGAATGGGAAAAGAATCGATTAAGATGATTGCCAATAATAAGAAGGCAAGACATGATTATTTCTTGGAAGAACTTTATGAGGCAGGAATCAGCCTGCATGGAACAGAAGTAAAATCACTCCGTATGGGAAAATGCAGTATCAAGGAGTCTTTCATACACATTGAACATGGGGAAGTCATCATATATGGTATGCATATCAGCCCATATGAAAAGGGAAACATTTTTAACCGTGATCCGCTTCGCCCGAAGAAGCTTCTGATGCACAAAAACGAGATTCGTAAATTAGAGCAGAAGATTAAGGAAAAAGGTTATACCATTGTTCCGGTGGAAGTATATTTCAAGGGAAGTCTGGTAAAAGTCCAGATTGCGCTTGCAAAAGGTAAGAAGCTTTATGATAAGCGGAATGATATTGCAAAGAAAGATATGCGCCGTGAAGCAGAGCGGGATTTCAAAGTAAGAAATCTTGGTTAATAGGCGGATAAAAATTGTCAGTTAATGGCAATACAAACAGTGGTTCTATCTTTGCCTCTTGCAGGAATAGCGGAGGCAGGTTATAATAGAATAAATATATAAGGGCTAGTAAAGGTTTCGACAGGGATTATGAAGCTGGAGAAGCGAGCCGCAGGGTGATGCGTTAAATTCCAAACTTAAAATTAAACGCTAACGATAATAAATTAGCTTACGCTGCCTAATGGCAGCAGTCTGACCTAGAGCACTCACACTTTAGGAACCAGGCTTCGACTATGTGAGAAACGACACGGGCAAAGCTTTGAACCCGTGGGCGTATGATGAAGCTACTGAAACAGTTACGGTGTTCATACCGGAATTGCAGAGGGAATGTCAAATTATGAACTACGCTCGTAGAAGGACAGGGGATTGGTTTTTGGACACGGGTTCGACTCCCGTCTAGTCCACTAAAACTGAGTCGAACCCTGTATATGATATTTATCGTATACAGGAATATGTTTGGTTTGGTGCATTAAAGAAAATAAAAGTAACGGCATTGTATGGTTGCGAAAGTGATATACAGTGTCGTTATTTTTATGATATAATTCGGATATGAATTTGAAAAATCGGGATTTGTGGAGAGATTTCCTGAACTTTCCTTATTTTACAGGCTTTTCAGCCCATTAGATAGTGAAATGATATGTATTTTCCCTTATTTTTGCCCTTATGCGGAATCCGTAAGGGAAATAAGGGAAATTTTTGTTTAAGCGTTGCTCGCTACTTTATCAAGAAGTCTTGCGGAATCCCGTTTTGCTTTTCTTGTTGAGTGAGCGTAAATATTCATTGTGGTACTGACATCAGAATGTCCTAACAGTTCCTGTACATCTTTCGGAGCCGCCCCGTTGGAGAGCAGGTTGCTGGTATAGGTGTGCCGTTACGGTATAATAACGACAAACAGAAAAAGCCTTTATTTTCAAGGGGTTTGAGCGTTTGTCGTCTTTTATTCAATTCCTTTTCCAAGTTGAAAATTGACGAAAACTATAAAGAAAAAAGGAGGCTGTTTTATTAACGACAAAATTTAATAGTGCCAGCGGTCCGGCTTTATGTCTGACCGCTGGTTGCCGTGGGCGTTTCACTTTTATAGGTGGACGCCCTTTTTTCATACTCATTTTCGAGAGAAAGGAGATCCACATGGAATTAAACGAAATGGAAAAAAAGCTGCTCTTTCAAGTGGAGGGCGATTATCAGACAAAGATCCTGAATGAACTTTATATGACCGTGCGGTATTCAAATAATTCCGAACAGCGGGAGGCGGCAGAAGGTCTTATGGCAAAACTTCGTGTTCTGTCAAATGCAGAGTGCATGGACTTGGTAAAAGATATCCAGAAGAATTACCGTCTGCCCTATCCAGCCCGGACGATTGGAGAAAAGATCGCCGAGGCCAGACAACAATCAGGGGCAGAAAAATTGAAGGGGCATGACATCATGGCACTTGAACGCTTTGATCCAGAAGTAAAGCACATGATCGTCTTTGATGTATTGTCTTACGATTCCCCTGTTGGCGACAAAGGCGATAAGATGCGCTTGTTCCTTACAGATGCCGGCTATCAGAAATTTTTAGAGAGCCAGGAACGGGGCGAAGTGAAACTGAAAAACCATGCGAAGGTCTCTGACGGTCATCTCCATTATGACCGCAGGGATCATGCCTTGTAACGGAATAGTCGAAGAAAGGAGGCGGTACAATGGCAGTATTCCGTGTAGAGAAAACAAAGGACTTTACGATAATGAGCAATCACCATCTGCGCAATACGGAGTTGTCCTTAAAGGCAAAGGGGCTTTTATCACTTATGTTGTCGCTGCCGGAAGATTGGGATTATACCACAAAGGGACTCGCCCATATCTGCAAGGATGGTGTGGATTCTATCACTACTGCCCTGAAGGAACTGGAGCGGCATGGTTATCTCACCAGACAGCGCCTCCGCTATGATAACGGGCAGTTGGGAGACATTGAATATACGATCCATGAGCAGCCTGTAAGTACCGAAAACACAGGGCTTTCACCTAAACGGGAAAATCCAAGACAGGTAAAACCAGAACAGGCAAAACCTAAACAGGCGGAACCTGAACAGGAAAATCCGGCACAATTAAATACTAATCCATTAAAAACAAAAAAATCAAAAAAAGATAAATCAATAACTTATCCATCAATCTATCCGGCAGAGCCGGAAGCGGCAAACCGCACGGATGGGATGGATCGGATAGAGCTGATAGAAGCCTATCGTGAAATCATCAAAGAAAATATTGAATATGACTTACTGGTCTTACGGTATGGCAGGGAACGTTTGGATGAAGCCCTTGAACTTATGCTTGAAGTGATTTTGTCGAAACGCCCTTACATTCGCATTGCCGGAGATGATTTTCCGAGGGAAATCGTCAAGAGCCGGTTCCTGAAGATCAATTCCGGCCACTTAGAGTATGTCTTTGACTGTATCGACAAGAACACAACGAAGGTCGGAAACATCAAAGCGTATCTGCTGGCGGCGCTGTATAATGCCCCGGCTACAATGGACAGCTATTACCGTGCCGAGGTCAATCACGACCTGTACGGCTGTTAGGCACCTTTGGGTGTCTTTTTTCATTTCATCACAGGAAGGAGGCAAAGCACAATGAAAAGAAACACTGTGCCGGTACTATGCCCGGCGTAACCAAAGAACAGATTCAGGCAGCGCGGGAAGCTGACTTGTTTACTTACCTGCAATTCCATGAACCCGGCGTGCTGAAACAGGATGGACCTAATTTCCGGCATAAGGAGCATGACAGTCTGGTATATGTGACCGGGAAAAGGTACTGGTACTGGAACAGCCGCGGACGGAGTATCAATGCGCTGGACTACCTGATCCAGATTCGGGGATATGGTCTTGTGGATGCGGTTCATGCTCTGGTAGGTGGCGAAATCCCACAGGAACCGGCTTACCGAAGTACGGCAGAAATACAGGTATCAAAAGAGCCGGAAAAGAAAACATTCGCTCTCCCCTGGGCCAGACGTTGCGCGACCGCTGCGGTCTTCTATTTGCAGAAACGGGGGATCAGCTCAGAAGTCATTCGCCAGTGTTTACAAGCCGGGATTTTTTACGAAGCCCGGTATCATGGAGAACCGGTTTGTGTGTTTGTTGGGAAAGATGATTCCGGGAAAGCGAAGTTTGCCTGTATGCGCAGTATCAGCGGCAATCTCAAAAAGGATGTCTATGGCAGCGACAAAGGATATAACTTTTGTTATCCCCCGCAAAGTCCGGGCAGCCGGCATGTGGCAGTCTTTGAAGCTCCTATTGATGCGCTTTCCCATGCGACACTTCAAGAGCTGGAGGGATGGAAATGGAATGGTTATCGCTTGTCTTTGGGCGGTACTTCCCATGTGGCGCTGACTTCTTTCCTGGAACGCCACCCGGAGATACGGCGTGTTACCCTTTATATGGACCACGACCTTGCCGGATTTGTCAATGCCCGGAAAATCAAGACCATGCTTCACGAGGATAAACGTTTCCGTCATATCCGGGTAAGTGTCAACCCTCCCCGGATGGGAAAAGATTACAATGAGAAATTGCTGCTGGTTCGGGAACAACTGCAAACCAGCCAGCACCAACGCCGCCCAAAAGAGGCGGCTGTTTCAATTTAGGGAGGATTTCAACATGAATGGATCTCAACATATCTGCTTTACAGACAGCGCCGGAAAAGCGCTGTTTTCCATTCCCGACAATGGTTTACTCTGCCTGTTCTATGGAAACGGGGACAGGCACTTTGCTGTTTGTCATCGTCTGGATGACACCCATGCAGAAATTGACGGGGTAAATTATTCGATGCCGGACTTTGCCAAAAGGATGAAACACAACCAGATCAGCTTTGCCCCGGCATAAGGCTGGAAAACAAATAACAGGAGGATTTGAAAATGAAAAAAATTGAAAATACCGCTTTGCAGATGATTGCCGAGGCTTCCCGGTGTCCAGACTACGGCCCCGATATGGTTAAATCGCTGATGAAAAAGCTGGACATGAACGAAAAGGGCTTTGCGCTTTTGATGAATGTTGCCCCATCCACAGTGCGTCTTTGGACCAGCGGAGCTGCACAGCCTTGCGGCACAGCAAAACGCCTCATGCAGATTTATGAAACCGGTCCGGAGATTGTCGGCAAGATTGCCGGCGGGCAGCTACCGGCAGATGGGAGGGATTGATTAAATGGCGGGGACAGATAGCCAGCCGTTTGCGGAAAATGAGCAGGTCAAAGAGCTGCTTCACATGAAAGGAGGAATTTGATTGAATCAGGAACCACTACCGCAGATTCATTTGATCCGCGATACAGACTTATCCGTCTTTGCGTATGAACTCCATATTTTTGCCGGAGATTTTCTTAGAGAATGCGAATTCAATATGCGTTCTCTGGCAACAAATACCGGGGCTGATTCCATTGCCATCATGGGGAAAAATCACATGTGGCTTTCCGACGCCTTATTTGCTTATTGTTCTACGGCGGATCTTCATCAAATGATCTTAACAACGGAGTTCATCGGAGCGAGGGCTTTCCTGTTTCATACGGATCGGAGCGAGGGCGGTCACTTGTACGGAGATGTCCTGATGATGGATTTAGACACGCTGCGGCAGGATATAAAAAGAAATATCCTCTATCCCTGCGGCGTCAATATCGAACGCAAAGATGGTTCAGCGGCTACGGTCAGCCTGAAAGAATGGACTGAAATGGAGCTTTACGAAAAAGATGCTCTGAAAAGTTGGGGGTTTTCTTATGCCCCGAATCAAGTTACGGAATGGCAGTACCACTATTCCACGATGTTCAGACAGTGGATGGATCAGGCATTTCGTTATATGCCCCAGGATTTAGAAGAACGCCTGAATATGCAATATATGGAGGCAGCCCAGAACCCGGATATGGATAAGTACCGCATACCACAGGGAACGGCAAAGCAGATGCTTCTTTATGACGAAGCCCCTGTGTATCGCCTTCTTCCATCCGGTTCGGAGAAAATTGCGCCCATCGCGGCAATCTCTACGGGCCTGTGGTATGAAAATTACCGGGAGTTTGCCATTGCACCGGAGGATTTAGGCGCTCTGGACAAACTGATCCGCAGGGAAACTGACCGGCTCACAGGAAACCTCCCACAACTTCACAAAAACGAAGAACGTCGCCCTGCCCCGGAGCGATAAGAATTTTACACTGACTGGAGGTGATGAAGATTGGCAGGAGTGCATGAAGATTTCGGTGAAAAGATCGGCGGTGCGAAAAAAGACCTGTGGAAAGACCGCGGGCTGTATGCGGATGATCTGGAAGCCATGAATGAGCGCGAAGCCGAAAAATTTGTGAAAAAGGATAATGTCTGGAAAAAGCCGGACTATGCAGCCATGCTGGAGGAAGGGATTCCTCTTGGCGTGGTCTATTTTATCAAAAAAGTAAGGGACGGCTTAAACGCCTCTCCTCAGTATTACCGCACGGATGACACCCCGGAAAAACGGACTGCGAGGCAAAAGGAGTATATAAAAACAGTCCGGGAATTGCAGACAGTGCTTTCAGATGTCCGTACTGTGGAGGATGCCATGAGAGCCTATGACCGCTTTTTCGTTGACAATGGATATTTAGAAAAGGTACAGGGCTGGGTAAGCGGAATCCATTACCGGGCAACGAAAAAGGGTCAGGACAATCCCGTGATTACAAACAAATTATCCAATACTATGCTGATCCGCTCGGCTGAATATTTTGAGCGCAACTTTACTCAGAAAGCAAAAAAGGAACAGTTTTGTGTTTCCAAAGAGCAGAAAATACCGAAAGGTTATGCGATCCACTTCAACGACGGGAAACATACCTATTCTAAAAATGAGGACTGGAAACCCGGTACCTACTATGTGACAAAAGGCTATTCGATCCTGCGGACCAATTTTGAGACCAAAGAAGCTGCCCTGAAATGGGTGCAGGAACTTGCCAAAGGCAGGAACAAAAATGGGAAGATCCGGTTTGTCCCTCCCCAGCTCGCCCATGTCAAACGTACCGGCCCGGATTATCGGAATGGCGTGGAGATCACCGGACAGCATTATCTTGATACATTTGGATTCCGCGGCGGCGAGTTTGGAAACTGGATGAACCAGAACGACCGTCAGACCTCCCTTAACATGGGATTTGAAGCACTAAAGGATCTGGCGTCAGCCCTTAAGATCAGCGATAAAGATATTGCTTATCAGGGAACGCTTGCTATCGCTTTTGGTGCAAGAGGCAGCGGCAATGCTGCGGCTCATTATGAACCTTTGCGTACAGTCATCAATCTTACGAAAATGCACGGGGCCGGTTCGCTGGCACATGAATGGTGGCATGGACTTGACGATTATCTTGGTACAAAGATGGGCGCAAAAGGGATGCTGTCAGAACAGCCCCGCCTCTATGCGCCGTTCCAAAAACTCATTGACACCATGAAGTATAAACCGGAAACACCGGAACAGGCAGCAAAGCGCACGGAAGCACAAACAGAACGCACCCGGAAAAATGCGGCAAGCTGGCTGGATTCCTCGGTTCTTGCCTCTCTGAAACGGTATGGCAATGAGGAACAGATGGAAACCTACGCAGTCTTGCGGGAAGCATTTTTGTCCGGCGAACCCGGCTCTGTGGGACAGATCAGCGCATTTAAGAAGAATGTTACCGGCCGGGTAATTCCCAAAAGTGAACGGGAACGGCTGGAAATTTTTGAGCGTATGCTTTCCAGGATGCAGGCGCAGGAAGCTCCGCAGATTGGACGGACGGAAACTGATTTTTACCGTAATTCGGTACGCATGGGAAAAGAATGTGAAAAAGACGGCGGTTATTGGGACAGCAATGTGGAAATGACAGCCAGAGCCTTTGCCTGTTATATCAAGGACAAACTGCCCTACACATCGGATTATCTGGCAGGCCATGCCGACTGTGCCCTTACCCTGGTTTCCGGTAAAGACGGAGAAATGGAGGTATTGAAAGCCTTTCCTGTGGGGGAAGAACGCCGTGCGATCAACGCTGTTTTTGACGAGATCATTCAGGATTTGAAACGGGAACAGCTATTGACCCATGCCGATGTAACGCTTCCTCTCTCTGTTTCTGAACTTCGTGAGGCAGCGGACGGTCAGCTATCCATGTTCGGCGTCGGCCGTCCTTCCGTGATGGATCAGCTTGCGGCAAACAGACCGGCAGATAAAAAATCACCGGCACAGACGATTTTCAGAAAAAACCATGAGCCGGAAATATAGCAGGAGGTGAACAGCATTTTGGAAGAAAACAGGGATTACCATGCCTACCGGTATGGCGACCACTTGACGCCGGGATCAGAGCTTAAAATTGAACACAGCGTAGTTTGTGAAAATGTGGATATTTCTACTCTGATCACAATGGGAACCGATAGCCTGGAAGCCATGCGCCAGGGAAGTATTGACGGGGAGCAGAAAGCCTATGAAATCGTGGTGGCTGCTGCAAAACAGTGGGAACAGCAGGCAGCGGCAACACAGACGATCAACCGGGCTTTGGAATATCTTCGTACACCGGAGATCGAACATACCGGCAACCAGTGGAAAGACACCGATAACTGGAGGGCGGATCAGAAAATCAGCAACCGGGTCTATCAGATGACCTGCAGTATTTGGGAAGATACGAAATATGACAGAGAAACCAAACAGAGTGTTCCGATTGCCTGGTATGTGACATGGGAAGTCCGTATTCATTCCCCGAAGCAGGGATATGGAGCAAAGATTGCCGGACAAAACCAGAAACGATATACAGATAAGAACGCAGCCATAAAATACCTGGACGGGCGAAAGAAAGCCTATTCCCATTTATTCACGGAAATTTCCCCGCCGATCCCGAAAGAATATGAGCACCATTTTATGGTTCACGGTACTCTTTTACCTGGCTATACGGTTGAAGGACTGGAACAGGCCAAAACGGAACATGCCGCCACCGAGGTTTCGGAGGGCGGTATTTTTACACCCGAAAACCAGGAGAAGCCTTCCGTCCTGGGGAAGCTCTCTGTGGCAAAAACTCAGGAAAAAACGCCAACCACTCCCGGTACGGCAATGAAAAAGAAGGAGGATATACAATTATGAAAGTGTTAATGGTAGAGCCGGGCAAGTCCCCTTATGCTGCGGAGATCGAAAGTGGTCTGAAATCCTTGCAGGCGGCAGTGGGCGGAGATATTCAGGCGGTCTATCCGTATGAGGACCCGGTGGCTCTGATCTGCAATGAAGAAGGCAAGCTGATGGGGCTGCCTTTGAACCGAGCTCTCTTTGACGATGACGGCCACATCTATGATATTGTGTCCGGGAATTTTCTGATCGTTGGTCTTGGCGAGGAAAATTTTACAGACCTTTCCCCGGATCTGATGGAGAAATATGGGGAGCAATTCAAGTACCCTGAAAAATTTGCAAGGCTTGCCGGCGAGATCATTGCAGTCAAGCAGCCTGCAACCAATGAGCACCGGGAAAAACCGATGATGCACCATTCCGGCCCGGATTTGTAGAAAGAAAGGAGCCAATTATGTTAATGGCAGTAAATGAACCTTATGCCCTTATGGTGCAGCCGGACGATATTCTGATCTCTCCCCGTGAGGTAGATGAACATTTTGGGACGATGGTATGCTTTCATCCCCGCTATGCGCTGGGCGACCATCACAACCATATGGACAAAGATGACTTCCTGCGGGAAATGTATTTAGATACCGTAGGACATGATGAAGCCGGCATGAAACGCTATGAACGGATGGTAAACATTGTAAGCAGCCGTTTCCGGCATGGACCAAAGACAGAGGAACGGGCGATCGATGAAGCAATGCAGAAAGTAATTTCGGAAAAGTATCTGATGCTCCCCCTCTATCTCTACGACCACTCAGGTCTTGCCATGAGTACAGAAAGTTTCTCAGGCAGGGCTCCTCATGCAGAATGGGACAGCGGACAGGTCGGCTGGATCTATGTTTCCAAAGAAGATGCCCTAAAGGAATTTGACGCTGACAAGATGACCGGCGCCATCCGGCAGAAAGCGGACGCACTGATGCGCAGCGAAGTCGCCGCTTATGATTCCTATCTGCGTGGCGAATGTTATGGGTTTGAGCTTTATAAAAACGGGGAGCTGTCGGATAGCTGCTGGGGCTTTATGGGTAACTTTTCCGATGTGTTGAAAGATATGGCGGCATACCTCCCGGATGAGTGCAAAGGGATGGTCGATCATCTGGAGGAACAGGAACGCCCGGCTACGATCATCAAGACGCTTTTGAAACATGCTAAAATTCAGGTCGATCAGGCAGCAAAAGCCTTTGAACACGCTTCCCGACAGCAGGTTCTTGGGGAAAGCCGGTAAAAAGTTATTTCCATATTATAAATACCGATTTTATCAGAAAGGAGGATGCTCTTGCAGGAAGAACTCGAACAACGAACGGTTTCTGTTTCTATACAGGCAGCAAAACTGTCAGGGCGGGTACTGCGTGCGGCTATTGCTGCGGTACTCCAAAAGATGGAACAGGAACGCACAATGCCAAAAGTCGGGCGCAACAGCATGAAGCGGCTGACTTATAAAGACCCCGGAGCCAATACCATTGAAGTTTCAGGGCGAATCCGCTCTTTTGAACGGTATGCCAGAAAACATCAGGTACGCTACCATATAGAAAAGGAACTTGGGACCGATCCCCCAAAATGGACGGTATATTTCAAGGCAAACCAGGCGGATGCACTGACGGCAGCTTTTAAGGAATATACAAAGAAAGACCTTACACGCAGCACCAGACCGTCGCTGCTTATACAGCTTCATAAGTTCAAAGAACTGGCACAGTCGCTTGGCCGTGACCGTGTAAAGAACAAAGAACACGGAGGACCGGAACGATGAAGATTGATGCAGAAACATTGAAAAAACAGGTCATTCTCCATCTGCCTTATGTTCTGTTCCTTCTGGTATTTGCCAAGCTGGGCGAAGCGGTGCGGCTGGCTCCCGGAGCAGACGCTTCCCAAAAGCTGTTAGGACTGTCCGAAGGCTTTGCCCTTGCGTTTCAGAGTATGTGGCCGGGGGCGGCAATGGACTGGCTGATCGGTTTCTGCGGTGCAGCCATTATGCGGCTGGCAGTCTATCTTAGAGGGAAAGACGCTAAGAAATACCGCAAAAATGTGGAATATGGTTCTGCAAGATGGGGAAATAAAGCCGATATTGCCCCGTTTATGGACCCAAATCCGGAAAACAATATCATTCTTACCCAAAGTGAAGGACTGATGTTAAACGGAAGGCCCAAAAATCCGGCCAATGCAAGAAATAAAAATGTACTGGTAGTCGGAGGATCAGGTTCGGGAAAAACGCGCTTTTTCATCAAGCCCAATCTGATGCAAATGCACAGTTCCTACGTCGTCACCGATCCGAAAGGTACAGTCCTTGTGGAATGCGGAAAGATGTTGCAGCGAGGCACACCAAAGCTGGACAAGGACGGAAAGCCTGTGCGTAATGAAAAAGGAAAGATCATCTATGAGTCCTATAAAATACGGGTATTCAATACGATCAATTTCCAGAAAAGTATGCACTTTAACCCGTTCGCCTACATTCATTCCGAGAAAGATATTCTGAAGATCGTCACTACCCTAATCGCCAATACCAAAGGCGAAGGAAAAGCCGGAGACGATTTCTGGGTCAAGGCAGAAACCCTGCTCTATACGGCACTGATCGGATATATCTATTATGAGGCTCCGGCAAACGAACAGAATTTTGCCACACTGGTAGAAATGCTGAACGCAATGGAAGTCCGTGAGGATGATGAGTCGTTCAAAAATGCCGTTGACCTTCTCTTTGACGCGCTGGAACAGAAAGACCCGGATCATTTTGCCCTGCGTCAATATAAGAAATATAAGCTCGCTGCCGGAAAAACAGCCAAGTCGATCCTTATTTCCTGTGCTTCCAGACTGGCTCCTTTTGACATTAAAGAAGTCAGGGAAATTACCATGTATGACGAACTGGATCTGGATATGCTGGGAGATGAACGGACTGCTCTTTTCCTTATTATGAGTGATACGGACGGGACCTTTGCATTTTTGATCAGTCTGATCTATTCCATTTTGTTTAACCGCTTGTGTGAGCGGGCGGATGATGTATATGGTGGAAGGCTTCCCATCCATGTGCGCTGCCTGATCGACGAGGCGGCAAATATCGGGCAGATCCCGAACCTGGAGCGTCTTATGGCGACCATCCGAAGCCGTGAGATCTCTGCCTGCCTGGTGCTGCAGGCGCAAAGCCAGCTCAAAGCCCTGTATAAAGACAACATGGACACCATCATCGGTAACTGTGACGCCTCCCTTTTCTTAGGAGGCAAAGAAGAAACCACCTTAAAAAGCTGGAACTCCCTATTGGGGAAAGAGACCATCGACCTGTATAACACCAGTGTCACAAAGGGCAATCAGGAATCCCACGGACAAAATTTTCAAAAGCTGGGAAAGGATCTGATGTCGGTGGATGAACTGGCAGTCATGGACGGGGGTAAATGTCTGTTGCAGATCAGGGGTGTGCGGCCGTTCCTCTCCCGGAAATACGATATAACCAAACACCCAAATTACAAACTGCTTTCCGATTTTAATGAGAAGAACGCTTTTAATATCGAAAAGTTTCTTTCTACCCGGATGCCGATGCGTCCCGGTGAACGATACCGCAATTATGAAGTCACAGCCGAAGATCTGGCTTCCCAGACTTTATAAAGTTGTTCCTGCCTGTCAAAGCATGACGCCCTGGCAGGCTTTGTTTTTGTCACGATGAAAGGAGGATTTTTTGAGGATTCGTGATTCTCCCTGAAAAGTAAATAACCGCAGGATTTTTCCTGCCCCATGCCGCCGTGCTGTTTGAAACAGATTTTTTCTAAAAACAGTGCGGCGGCTTTTTTTGTTTCCGGCCTGATACGGCCATATCACAAATTAAAATTTCTGAAATTAAAGGAGGAACATTATGGCATTTTTTGCAAGCGCGATTGATACTTTGAAGATCCTTGTGATCGCCCTGGGCGCAGGTCTGGGCGCATGGGGTGTTGTAAACCTTCTCGAAGGTTACGGAAATGATAACCCAGGTGCAAAATCCCAGGGGATCAAGCAGTTCATGGCTAATTAAAGGGAACAAAAAGAAAGGAAAAACCAATCCAGACGGTATCAGCGGCAGGCTACAAGAATAAATTGTGATTTCACAAGATTGATGCTATAATAAGAGAAAAGTTCCTGCCGGGGCAGCCGCCCCGGTGGTATGGATAGGAAGGCGGGAAAGCAATATGCACATCAGCTATAAACCACTCTGGCATGCACTGTTAGAGCGTGATATGAGAAAAGAAGATTTAAGGCTTGCTGCTGGTATGACAACGAATATGATTGCCAACATGAGCAAAGAGGGAAAGCACATCAGCATGGATACATTAGCCCGTATCTGCGAAACGCTGAATTGTGAGATTACCGATGTGATTGAGTTAGTATCAGACGAGCCTGCTTCCACAGGAGGTAAGGAGCATGAGCGAATTGAAACCAAGAATAACGGAAAACGGAATTGATTATATCCTTGTCGGAGATTATTACATCCCGGACTTGAAACTGCCGGAGGAACACCGCCCTATCGGAAAGTACGGACGGATGCACCGGGAATATTTAAGGGAAGTCCACCCAGCCAGATTGAATACATTGATACTGACCGGGGAATTGTGGACATATCTTGCAGACCTGAACGAACAGGCACAGGAACGGTTAGACACCATCATGGAGCAGATGAAAACTGCCGAGGGCGTAACCGAGGAATTGAAGCGTACCCACCAAATGGAATGGGTGCAGCGTTGCAATAACATTCATAACCGGGCAGAAGAAATTGTTTTGCATGAGATGATTTATTCATAACGGGAGCAATTAAATCGGAGGTATATAAGATGATTGAAATTGTATTTGGTGAAAGTGCCTGTGGAAGTTTGAAAATTGCCCAAACTTACGGCAAGGGAAAGTATAGAGGAAGTGCTGTTTCAATATTTATGAGGCATGAAGACGGGAGTGTTCCATCTTCAGATGAAATGAAAAAAGCACAGCTTCAAGCACAGGAACAAGAACGCATTGCTTGGGAGAATGCTATTCCATTGGGAGGCAAGAGCTGTGATGTTTATTGTTTTGATATGGCTCTTAGTGTGGGAGATATTTCTGATAATGGAATTGGCGAACAGCGGAAAAATGTTTTCAAGAAAATGCTGTCTGTCTGCTTTGTAGAGGATTTAGATTATCAGGTTGAAGAAAAAATACAGAAAATTAAAACTACATTGACCTCAGTGATTGAACGATATGTAGCTGGGGAAGAAATTCGCATTTGGTATAGCTATAATCCAGATGAGCTTTGTGGTATGTATTGGCTTATGAAACAACTTCAACCCTTAAACTGCCAGACAACAATTTATTTGGTTAAGTTACCTACATGGGAATATGGAAAAGAAAATACTATGACATCCAAAATAGCATGGGGCGAGGTCTCTCCTGGCGAATGGGGAAACTATATAACTCTACAAGAGAAAGCTAATCCTGTATTTCTTTCAGCTTGTGCTATGAAATGGAATCAACTTCAAAATGAAAATGCACCTTTGCGTGCAATGTTAAATGGTAAATTGCAAAGCGTTTCAGAAGATATATATGATAGTTTCATTCTTCGTGAAATTGCGGAACAGCCAGAGCAATTCAAAATGGCTATTGTCATAGGTAATGTTTTAGGAAAATATCAACTTGGAATTAGTGATGTATGGATTTCCAATCGCATTGATAAAATGCTTGAAGATGGTGTGTTGGAAATTATACAGGACGCACCAAAGGGAGAAACAAATTATCGCCGAATATTAAGAAAACGAATGAAGTAATAACCACAGCACAAACCGCTGCTACATGGAATCCAACAAACCATGCAACAGCGGTTTTCCTTTACCGTTTTTTCCTCTGGTTGATAGGCGTTCCCGTTTTCTTTGATTTTTGGAGAATCCGAATAAGCCAGCGAAATTCTTCATCTGACAGATTTTTATAGTTGATACCGAGCTGCTTGCAGTAAAGCACTGCCAGTTTTTCCAAACGGCTGCCCTTGAAATTTTCGACCGCTTCCAGATTTTCTTTCAGTTCATTGGCAACAGTGGTCTGGGGCGCACTCTCACTATCCTTTTTATGGGTTTCCCGAATATCCCGGATAATCAGGTTTAGGTCATCCAGAACCATGTGGCTGAAATATTCATCATCACTGATATGGGCGGCTTGCAGCACTTTCAAATGTGGGTCATCTTCGCCAGGGCGATACCGTTCTATGATTTCATGTCGGACAGTATCGACAAGGGTGTTGAGGTTTTGAATCTGCATGGTGGCAATCCCATCCACATAAATCTCAATGTCCGCAAGAAACTTGATAAAGTCCTTATGGGTGGCAAGTTCGCAGAGCAGACGGTTGTTGATCCGACCGCTTTTCAGAAGTGCAACCATTTCATCGTTCAAATGCAGCTCCGTCAGTGGCGTGTTGATCTGCTCCCTGTTCTCTGTCCGGCACAGCAGATAATCGACGGAAACCCCATAGAAGTCTGCCAGCGTGATAAGGTTGCCATGATTGATTTCCTTAAAATCTTCTTTTTCATAACTGCCAAGGGCTGATTTAGAAATACCCGTTAGTTTTGATAGTTCTTCCAGATTTAAGCCTTTGTCCTTGCGGAGTTCCCAAAGGCGTTCCTGTATGCTTGTTGCTCCTTTCATGGGCACACGCTCCTTTCCAACGGTTTCATTGCTGCCGCTTATCTGGATTATATCACACTTTCCGTAATCGTGGAAATTTCTGATTTTTACCCTTAATTCCTACTTTGTGGACATACGGCACAGGGCACAAAAATGTTCTATGATACAGGTAGTTCATCGATGGATTATTCCAATCGAATGACCAGCCTGTGTGGGATATGCTTCCCCGGCGATGTAGCGCCATGAATTTTGGCAGGGATATGGAGGAACCCTGACCAAAACGAGCGTACCAAAGGGAGCGATACGCCGCTGTGAGATTCAGGGGAGGAACGACACCGGGGAGAACTGGCGAACTGACACCGAAATGATACCGAAACACAACAATCTGATAGGGGGACAGTCTACCCTATCGCTGATACTTCGGGAGATTTTAAGCGGCTCTATGGCTGTAATTTTACCGAAAATCGCCCCGAAACCATACACTAAAACGGGAGGAAGCGCAATATGCCGAGAATGAGCAAAAAGAGGAAGTATGAGCTTTCCTTTTACCTCAATGACCGGGGGCGTGTCACTTACAACGAATTATGCCGGAAATGCCAGCATGGGTGCAAGCAGAGCTTCCGGGCGGTTGTGATTGACTGCCCCTGTTATTTATCCAAACGAGCAAAGAAAAAGGAGGAACACACAGAATGAATTTTGAATTTATGACGATAGACACACCATTGCCGCCCTGTATGCCTTTTCCCAGAGCGTTGACAGGATTTCCAGTCAGCAGCACCGCAAAGGTCATGTACTGCCGGATGCTGGACGCTATGCTCTCCAAAGGGCAGGAGGACGAGAACGGAATCCTCTTTGTCTGCTTCCCTGTCACAGCCATTGCCGCAGTCCTGTCCCGCAGCTCCATGACGGTCAAGCGTTCTCTGAATGAACTGGAAACTGCCGGACTTATCATGCGGGTGCGTCAGGGCATTGGAGAACCAAACCGGATTTATGTGCTGATACCGGGAAAGGAGGACGCTGCCCTTGCCTGATACCTCAAAGCTGGAAAAACTCAATCGGGAGTTGGAAAAAAGCGAAAAGAAACTGCGGAAAGCCATCAATGATGAAAAGGCATTGCAGCACCAGTTGAAACAGCTTACCCGAAAGGAACGGACGCACCGGCTCTGTACCCGTGGCGGTATGCTGGAAAGTTTTCTGCAAGAGCCGGAACGCCTGACAGATGATGATGTCATGCTGTTGTTGAAACTCATTTTTCACAGACAGGACACGCAGGAACTATTGAAAAAACTGCTGGAACGGGAGATGCCGGAACCCCCTTAGTTTACTAAGGGCGCAATTATACACCACCCAAAGGTTGGTGCATTGCGTTCTCCGAAGGCTCCTCGCCGGAGGGCTGTGATTTTCCGCAGTCATGGTCTGCTCCAAATCATACAGGGGACGCTACGCTTCCCCTGCGCTGGCTGTCGCCAGCTACCCTTTTGTGGACTTGCCGCCCGGAAACACCTTGCGCTGCAAGCTGTTCCCGTCCAGCAAGTTTTATCAGTCGAGCTATCCTTATCTACGGTAATTTAGTATAATAAGGTCAAAAAACAGAACGCTATCATTGTGTAACCGATATGCAACTGATAATTGCTTGATAGTTGGTGGTAGCAACACGGTAATTCAGATAGAATAAAGCCAACAAAGAAAGGAGGTCATCCAAATGTTAGTAAACATCATTATGATTGTAGTCGGAATAGTTTTCTCATGTATCTTTGTCGGCTTGCTTATCCTTGTTATTCGTGCATTGCTTAAATATATCCGTACAGAGAAATGAAGCCAACAGCAACATTAGGAGGTGGTCAAATGAAAGTAACCGTATTTATGATAATCGTTGGAATAATTTTCTTATGTATCTTTGTTGGTTTGCTTACCCTTATTGTTCGTGCATTACTCAAATATATCCATTCAAAAGATGTACGGCAGGAAAAATCCGTAGTGAGGAAATCGTTGGGTGAAGCACTCAAAGTACACAGAACACAGTGCAAAATGACGCAGGAATTTGTTGCTGAAACGATTGGTGTTAGCAGGCAGGCTGTTTCAAAATGGGAAAATGGAACATCCGACCCTTCCACATCAAATCTTTTTGCACTTGCAAAACTTTACGGTATTTCTGTTGAAGAATTACTAAAAGAAGTTGAATAATCTTCATGCAGATATTTTATTTCATCATCGGGCCACCCTGACCCGAACTTTCAAAACTGAATACCAGCCGCCCACCGGCGGCACCACCGAGCAGGAAATCTGAAAAGGTCTCCTGCTTTTTTTCTGCCCCAAATGAGGTGGTAAAACGCCACCCCATCCACCAATTACCGAAAGGAGGGACACGAAATGCCCTGTCCACACAACGAAATCTCGATTGTGCAGCGAAGCCAACAGCAGTCTGCGGTTGCCGCCGCTGCCTACCAGAGCGGCGAAAAGCTGTTCTGTGGATACGATCAGGAAGTGAAGCACTACCCGGAAAAGCGTGGTATCGTCCACAATGAAATCTTGCTTCCGGCAAATGCCCCACGGTCGTATGCAGACCGCAATACTTTATGGAACGCCGCCGAAGCGGTGGAGAAGCAATGGAATTCCCAGCTTGCAAGGCGGTGGGTGCTTACCATCCCCAGAGAGATACCGCCCGACCAGTACGCCGCCCTTGTCCGGGATTTCTGCAATCAGCAGTTTGTTTCCAAAGGAATGTGCGTGGATTTTGCCATCCATGACAAAGGGGACGGAAACCCTCACGCTCATGTCATGCTGACTATGCGGGCAATGGATGAACATGGGAAATGGCTTCCCAAGAGCCGCAAGGTTTATGACCTTGACGAGAACGGGGAACGGATAAAACTTCCGTCCGGCAGATGGAAAAGTCACAAGGAAGATACGGTTGACTGGAACGACCGCAAGTATTGTGAAATCTGGCGGCATGAATGGGAGATCATCCAGAACCGCTATCTGGAAGCCAACAACCGCCCGGAGCGGGTGGATCTCCGTTCTTATGAAAGACAGGGGCTTGATATTATCCCTACCGTCCATGAGGGTGCTGCTGTCCGGCAGATGGAAAAGCGAGGGATTCAGACCAACATCGGAAATCTGAACCGGGAAATCAAAGCCGCCAACAGCCTGATGAAGTCTATCCGGCAGCTTATTAAAAATCTCAAAGGCTGGATTATCGAGCTTAGTGAAAAACGAAAAGAACTGCTTGCGGAAAAAGCTGCGGAGGAAGCGGTATTTCTTCCCAATCTGTTGATGAAGTACATGGAGGTACGAAAGGCAGAACGGAGCGACTGGACACGGGCGGGACAAAACCGTGGAACTTCCAAAGACTTAAAGGCAGTCAGCGAAGCCCTGTCCTATCTTCAGAGAAAGGGACTTTCCACCGTGGAGGATTTGGAAAACTTTATAGAAACGTCCGGGAAATCTGCCGCCGACTACCGAAAGCAGATGAAGCCAAAGGAAACCCGCAGCAACGTGATTGACGCTATCCTTGCCGCCCGGACGGACTGTAAGGAATGTAAGCCCGTTTATGAGAAATACCAGAAGATATTTTTCAAGAAAACTAAGGAAAAATTCAAGCTGGAACACCCGGAGGTTGCCCGGTTTGAGAAAGCCAGTGCCTACCTTGCCAAGCACCCGGATGATAAGGACAGCACGAAAAAGGAGCTTTTGCAGGAACAGGCGAAGCTTGTGGGCGAAATCGCAGACTTGAAAGTACCGTTGACCGAGGTGCAGGAAGATTTGAAGAAGCTGCGGGACATCCGCTACTGGGTACGGAAAGCTACACCCGGCACAGAAGAAAGCAAAGAGCCGCCCAAGAAGCAGCCTATCAAGGAAGTCTTGCAGGATAAGGCTGACGAGAAAAAAGCACAAAGAACTGTCCCGGCACAGACGAAACACAAACAACAGGATATGGAACTTTAACAGGCACTTGCCATTTTCAATCAGAGAATGTCAGGTGCTTTTTTGTTTTCAAGGAGGGATAGATTTGAATGTATTTGAAGCTGTGAAGCAGTCCGTCACAACAAGACAGGCTGCGGAGCATTATGGAATCCATGTAGGTCGGAACGGGATGGCTTGCTGCCCGTTCCATAACGATAAAACCCCAAGCATGAAGCTGGATCGGCGTTACCACTGCTTCGGCTGCGGTGCTGATGGGGATGTGATTGATTTTACCGCCGCCCTGTATGGGCTGGGAAAGAAAGAAGCCGCCGTACAACTGGCACAGGACTTCGGGCTTTCCTATGAGGACTGGAAACCGCCGGGAAAGGCAAAAAAGCCCAAGCCCCGGCAGAAATCCCCGGAGGAACAGTTTCAGGAAGCAAAAAACCGTTGCTTCCGTATCCTTGCCGATTATCTCCACCTGCTCCGGGCATGGAGAAAGGAATATGCCCCGCACTCCCCGGAGGAAGCCTTTCATCCCCGGTTTGTGGAAGCCTTACAGAAGCAAGACCAAGTGGAATATCTGCTGGATGTGCTGCTCTTTGGGGAAACGGAGGAAAAAGCGGCTTTGATTACGGACTACGGAAAGGATGTGATACAGCTTGAACAGCGAATGGCAGAACTTGCAGCCGCAGCCGCAGCAAGAACTAAAAAACACCATGAACGCCATGCAGCCGCCCCAGAGCATTGAGGAAATCAAGGCGGGGCTGGAAACCACCGAGAAAGGCGGTGTCCGTCAGAGCATACGGAACTGCCTGACCGTATTCCAGCGTGACCCGCTGCTTTCCGGGGCTATCGCATACAACATCCTGACTGACCGCAAGGACATCATAAAGCCCATCGGTTTTCACAGGGAAAGCACCGCCCTGAACGATACGGACATGAAGTATCTGCTTCTTTATCTGGAAGAAACCTACGGGCTTACCAATGAGAAAAAGATTGATAATGCCATCGGGATTGTGGCGAATGAAAACAAGTACCATCCCATCCGGGACTATTTAAGCGCCCTTGTGTGGGACGGTACAGAACGAATCCGTTTCTGTCTGCGGCACTTTCTGGGGGCTGACGCAGACGATTACACCTATGAAGCGTTGAAGCTGTTCCTGCTGGGTGCAATCTCACGAGCCTTTCAGCCGGGGTGCAAGTTTGAAATCATGCTTTGTCTGGTAGGCGGTCAGGGGGCTGGAAAGTCCACCTTCTTCCGTCTGCTGGCAGTCCGGGACGAGTGGTTCTCCGATGATTTGCGGAAGCTGGACGATGACAATGTGTACCGTAAGCTGCAAGGTCACTGGATTATCGAAATGTCGGAAATGATGGCAACCGCAAACGCCAAGAGCATTGAGGAAATCAAGTCATTTTTAAGCCGACAGAAAGAGGTTTACAAGATACCCTATGAAACCCACCCAGCAGACCGCCCCCGTCAGTGCGTGTTTGGCGGCACTTCCAATGCCCTTGACTTCCTGCCCCTTGACCGTTCCGGCAACCGCCGCTTTATCCCCGTCATGGTGTACCCGGAGCAAGCCGAGGTTCACATTTTGGAGGACGAAGCCGCTTCCAGAGCCTATATCGAGCAGATGTGGGCAGAAGCGATGGAAATTTACAGAAGCGGCAGGTTCAAGCTGGCTTTCAGCCCTGCCATGCAGCGGTATCTCAAAGAACACCAGCGGGATTTTATGCCGGAGGACACCAAAGCCGGGATGATACAGGCGTATCTTGATAAGTACACCGGGAGCATGGTCTGCTCCAAGCAGCTCTATAAGGAAGCCTTGAACCATGCCTTTGACGAGCCGAAGCAATGGGAAATCCGGGAAATCAACGAGATTATGAACCAGTGCATTTCTGGCTGGCGGTACTTCCCGAACCCAAGAATGTTTTCCGAATATGGCAGACAAAAGGGCTGGGAGCGTGAAAACCCGGCAACGGACTCCGGCAACCCGTCTGAAAAAACGATGGACGGTTTTGTGGAGGTCACAGAACAGATGGAGCTTCCGTTCTGAAAATGGCAGCCCGTTGCACCCCCTGTTGCTATCCCGTTGCCGAGCCGGTTGCCGGGGAAAATCCCGAAACTATCGGCTTTTCTCCCCTATGACAACCAAAACAACAGAAAAATAAAAGAAAAGTATAAATAGTAACCATCGCCAGATTGAGATTGTTTGCAAGGTCTTTTGAAGCCCGTTGCCGGACTTCGTTGCCGACACCCTCTGTCTGGCTATTTTCATGTATGGAGGATAACTGCCTATGGCAAAAAACAAAACAGAGATTCATGTTACAACGGTATTTGACGGGGAACTGGACGCAACCGATGTGTTCGTCAGCCTGATTTCCCAGAAATACGGTAAGACAAATACGAAAGAATATCTTGCTAAAAGGAAAGATATGAGCTATAATGAAGATGAGGTTCAAAAGAGCCAGATACCGTCTGGATTGTGTGGGTAAATGGCTATGATGAACGAAATGGAATACAGAACAATCGGTTCGGCACTTGCCGGAGGGTATCGTGCAGCGGTCTATTGCAGGCTGTCAAAGGACGATGACCTGCAAGGCGAAAGTGCCAGTATCGCAAACCAGCGTGATATGCTGGAAAAATACTGCGAAAAGCAGGGATGGGAGGTTGTGGCAGTCTATCAGGACGATGGCTTCACAGGTCTTAATATGGAGCGTCCTGATTTACAGAGAATGTTGAGAGCCATTGAGCGCAGGCAAATCAACCTTGTCATCACGAAAGACCTCAGCCGACTGGGGCGTAACTATCTGCAAACCGGGCATTTGATTGAGGACTTTTTCCCAAGAAACGGTGTCCGCTATATCGCCATGAATGACGGTATCGACACCCTGCGGGATAACAACGATATTGCCCCGTTCAAGAATATCCTGAACGAGATGTACAGCAAGGATATTTCCAAGAAAGTCCATTCCTCTTATCTTCTGAAAGCGCAGAAAGGACAGTTTACCGGGTGTCTTGCCCCCTTTGGGTATCGGAAAGACCCAGAGGACAGAAACCATCTGCTCATTGACGAGGAAACCGCCCCGATTGTGCGGCTGATTTTCGGATATGCCCTGAACGGTCATGGTCCGAACTATATCCGCAGACGGCTGGAGGAAGAAAAAATCCCCTGCCCCACATGGTGGAACCGGGAACGGGGGCTTCGCAATACCCGCACCAAATGGGAAAAGAAAGACCCAGAAAACGGACGGTATATGTGGGACTTCTCCGTTATCAAAGCCCTCTTGATGAATCCCGTCTACACCGGGGCGATTGCTTCCCAGAAAAAAGACTACCGTTTCAAAATCGGCACGATTGGAGAAAAGAAGCCGGAGGACTGGATTGTGGTGGAGGGACAGCATGAACCGCTGATTGACCGCATGAGCTTTGACATTGTGCAGAACAAGCTGAAATCCCGCCAGCGTCCGGGGCAGACCAATGAAATCAGCCTGTTTGCCGGACTGATAAAATGCGGCGAGTGTGGGAAGTCGCTGACGATACGCTACACAAACGCAAAACATCCCCAGCAGATTTATTCCTGCAAGACCTACAATGCCTTTGGAAAGAACCACTGCACCCAGCACCGGATTGACTATGACACCCTTTACAGCCATGTGCTGCGGAAAATCCGGGAATGTGCCAGAGCTGCCCTGATGGACGGGAAAGCGGTTGCCGACCGCCTGACTAATACCTGTGAAGCCGAGCAGCGGGAACAGCGGGAAGCAATGGAACGCTCCCTTACAAGGGACGAGGAACGGATTGAGGTTCTGGATAAAATGGTCATGCGGCTTTATGAGGATATGATTGCAGGGCGTATCAGTGAGCAGAATTTCAACACCATGCTGGAAAAGACACAGACCGAGCAGACGGAGCTTAAAGCAAAAGTGTCCGAGGGCAGGAAGCGGCTGTCCGATGAAGCCCAGCTTGCCAATGACGCAAAACAATGGGTGGAAGCCATTCAGGAATATGCCAACATCACAGAGCTGGACGCAGCCACCCTTAACCGCTTAATCAAAGAAATCGTCGTGCATGAGCGCATTGACGACGATAAAACAAGACACATTTCTATCGAAATTCATTTTAATCTCAAACCCATCCCAGAGGTGGAACAGGTCACTGCCTGACCTGTCCTACCGGGACGGTTCTCTTAAAAACACCATATAGATTTTTTGTACGCCGCCGCCCGCCATCGAGCAGAGTTTTACACCTAATTGGGGATAAAACAGCTTATGGCAGGCGGAGGTATCGCTCTGGTTGGTGCAACGCTGATCCCGCTGCTTTCCGGCCTGTTCGGTTAAGGGCTGACTTATGGGCAGTCTGTTTGAATGGATAACAGACTGGATTAAAGAGGGCCTGATCGATGCGATCACCGGACAGTACACCAGTATTTTCAACTCCGTCAACAACCAGGTTGCGGATGTGGCAAATCAGGTAGGACAGACCCCGCAGGGCTGGAATGGCGGCGTGTTTTCCATGATCCAGAATCTTTCGGAAACCGTCGTCATTCCCATTGCGGGCATGATCCTTACCTTTGTTCTGGTGTATGAACTGATCCAGATGATTCTCGAAAAGAACAACATGCACGAATTCGATACATTCAACATCTTCAAGTGGATTTTCAAGACTTTTGTTGCCACTTACCTGCTCACCAACTGTTTTACGATTGTGATGGCGGTCTTTGATGTGGCCCAAAATGTGGTGTCGCAAAGTGCCGGTGTCATAAACGGGAACCTGGATGTGCAGGCGGCATTGTCTGACCTGGAAACCCAGCTTGAAGCAATGGGAATGTGGGAACTGATTGGATTGTGGCTGGAAACCAACATCATCAATCTGTGTATGTGGGTACTGTCCATCGTGATCTTTGTCATTGTATATGGCCGTATGATCGAGATTTATTTAACCGTGAGCCTTGCACCGATCCCGTTTTCCACAATGGCAAACCGGGAATGGGGACAAATGGGAACCGGGTATCTGCGTTCCCTTTTTGCCCTGGGTTTTCAGGGTTTTTTGATCCTGATCTGTGTTGCCATTTATGCAGTGCTGGTCCAGTCTATCCCATCGTCCGGCGACGTGCACGGCGCGATCTGGGGAACGGCGGGTTATACGGTACTGCTGGCTTTTGCCCTGTTTAAGACAGGTTCGTTATCCAAATCCATATTTAATGCAAGATAGCATGAACAAAACCAATTCTAAAAAGGAGGATTTTATATATGAGTAAAACCAATACAGAAAAAATGGCGCCGGAAACACAGACGCCGGAAATGGCAAACGGCATGAAGCTGGATGTCCGCGTGCGTCCGATTGCTCCAATGGGAAACCTGCTGGCGTTTGCCAATGTTACGATTGGCGGATGCTTTAAGATTGACGGTTTCCGTATCTGTTCCAGTGAAAAGGGGCTGTATGTCAATATGCCCGCAACCCAGGATAAGGGCGGCAACTGGAAAGATGTCTGCTGGCCGGTTACGGCAGAGTTCCGCAAGCAGCTCAACGATGCTCTCATTGATGGGTACGGCCAGGCTATTGAAAATTTGCAGGCGACTCTTGAAGCGACAAAGGGAGCTGCGGAAAAACCTTCCCTGACCGGTACATTGAAGGAAAATGCCGGTAAGGTCAAAGAACAGCCGACTAAACCTGCCCCATCTAAGAATGAGCAGGCTCGCTAATGCCGGAAACGAAACAGTACGGCATTATCTATGCCGATCCGCCCTGGCATTATGACAGGAAACATGGAAGCGGCGTTGCGGAAAACCATTACCCCACAATGAGCATTGAAGAAATCTGTGCCCTGCCGGTATCGGAACTTGCCGCAAAAGACAGCGCCCTCTTTCTGTGGGCAACCTTTCCGCAGCTTAATGAAGCCTTCCGGGTGATCGACGCCTGGGGGTTCAAATATAAAACGCTAGCTTTTCTATGGCTCAAACAGAACCGGAAAGCGGATAGCTGGTTTTATGGCATGGGCTTTTGGACCCGCTCAAACGCGGAGGTCTGCCTGCTGGCAACCAGAGGCCGTCCGAAACGCCAGTGTGCGGGAATCCATCAGTTTGTGATCTCCCATATTGAGCAGCACAGCAAGAAACCGGACGAGGTGCGGGATAAGATCGTAAAACTCATGGGCGATCAGCCCAGAGTGGAACTGTTTGCAAGACAAAAGACTCCCGGCTGGGATGTATGGGGCAATGAAGTGAACTGTACGCTGACTATGCCGGAGCGAAAGGGGTGATTTTGATAGAACAAGATGCAAAGCGGCTGCTTATGGAACGGCTGGACGAGTGTTTGAAGGTTCATGCGGATATGCTGGATGCACAGAACATCGGCAGCATTTACGAGTTGCAGGGATTTTCGGAACTCCACTATTATCTGAAGGTTGAGCATGTATTTACTCCGGCGGAAGTAGAGGCACTTCTTTCTTTTCAGGACCCGTTGGATGTAGCCCGATGGTGCTGGGAAGAAAATAACCATGAACACAGTTTCCCGATCTGCGATCTTCTCAAAGAAATTGATGCAGAGCAAAAATTTGAACATTTCACAAGCGAACCTTCCGCACAGGACAAATATACGCTCCTGATGAAACGGCTGGGACAGAATTACTTTGCTTACAGGGAAAGCCTTATGTCAAGAGATAAGGAATCCTTAATTGAAAAAGCTGCTGAAATTACAGCCATGCAGGAGGCGTATTCCTATCTGACAACAAAGTTTGAGTTCAGGGATGAAATGCTGGATGATGTGCTGGCGCTTGAGAATCCTTTGAAATACTTTGCAGACCGTTGGCTTATGCCGGTTTCAGATGTGTTCGACGTGGATATGGATATTCGGGAAAATATTGCCGGAATCCGAGACAGCCAGGAATACCTGTGTCAGAGAGAGCCGGCTGTTTCTGTCCTGGCACGGCTGCAAAATGCGGCTCAGGAAGTGCGGGAATGTCCGGCTGCGGAGAAACCGGTACGCGATTTCGGTGCACGGTAATGGGCCGGAAATTATATTACGATGGGAGGTGTATAGATGCCTTATGTACCTGTACCAAAGGATTTAACCAAAGTTAAGACTAAGCTGGCCTTCAATCTGACGAAGCGCCAGCTTATTTGTTTCAGCCTTGCCGGACTTGTCGGCCTTCCGGTGTATTTCTTTACCCGCGGGGCGATCGGCAATTCGGCGGCTGTACTTTTGATGATCGGGCTGATGATGCCCTTTTTCTTCTTCGCCATGTATGAGCGTGACGGGCAGCCGGCAGAAAAGATCTTGAAGAACCGGCTCCGTTATAAGCTCTGGCCGAAGGACCGTCCATACAGGACGGATAACCTGTATAAATCTATGTCAAAGAAGGAGGTTACAAAGATTGCCAAAAAACAAGCAGCAGGAAGCTCAGGAAAAGCGTCTGCAAAAAAATATCAGGCAGGCCAAAAAGACCAGAGCCGATGCAAAGCAGGGCAAAACTAAGTCTGCCCGTTCCAAGCCGTCTAAAAAAGGCGGCTTTTTTGCCGGGCTGAAAGCAGATGCCCCGCAGACGGTCCAGCAGAGCATCCCCTACCGTGAAATGTACCGGGATGGGATCTGCCGGCTGACTGATACCCTTTACACCAAAACGGTGCAGTTTTTTGATATTAACTATCAGCTTGCACAGGCAGATGATAAAGCACAGATCTTCGAGGGTTACTGCGATTTCTTAAATTACTTCGATGCCTCGATCCATGTGCAGCTTACCTTTATCAACCAGCGGGCCAATATGCAGGATTTTACCAGAAGCATTGACATCCCTCCCCGCGGCGACGAGTATGACGGAATCCGCAGGGAATACGGGGATATGTTAAAGAACCAGTTGCAGAAAGGAAATAACGGTCTCACCAAACGCAAATACATTACCTTTGGAATCGAGGCAGATGACCTGCGTACTGCGAAAATGCGTCTGGAACGCATTGAAACGGATGTGCTGGCAAATTTCAAGACCCTGGGAGTTCAGGCGAGATCCTTAAACGGACTGGAACGTCTGGAACTTCTTCACAGCCAGCTTCACCCGGACGGTCAGGAAAAGTTTCATTTCCAGTGGTCGGATCTGCCTAAGACTGGTCTTTCTACCAAAGACTTCATTTCCCCATCCGGGCTGTCTTTTTCAAAGGATGGAAAGACATTCCGGGTAGGCGACCATTCCGGTGCTGTCTCCTTTTTGCAGATTTTGGCGCCGGAGCTTACCGACCGGCTTTTAGCGGATCTTCTTGACTTAAACGACGCCGTGACCGTCAACCTGCATATCCAGTCTATCGACCAGGCGCAGGCGATCCGAAACATCAAGCGTAAAATGTCGGACCTGCAGAAAATGACCATTGAGGAACAAAAGAAAGCGGTCCGATCCGGGTATGACATGGACATCATTCCCACCGACCTTGCCACCTATGGAGAGGAAGCCAAAAATCTTTTGCAGGATTTACAGAGCCGCAATGAGCGCATGTTCCTTGTGACGGTACTGGTGGAAAATATCGCTGCCAAACGTCAGAAGCTGTTTAATGATATTTTTGCCGCTTCGGGTGTGGCACAGAAATACAACTGTGCCTTAAAACGGCTGGATTACCAACAGGAACAGGGGCTTATGTCCTCGCTTGCTCTTGGCACGAACCAGATTGAAATTGAGCGCGGGCTTACGACCAGCAGCACAGCGATCTTTGTACCGTTTACCACCTGTGAATTGTTCCAGGAGGGCGAGGCGTTGTATTACGGTCTGAACGCCCTTTCCAATAACCTGATCATGGCGAACAGAAAAACGCTGAAAAATCCCAATGGGCTGTTTCTCGGTACCCCAGGAAGCGGTAAATCTTTCTCTGCCAAGCGTGAGATCGTCAATGTGTTTCTTCTGACGGAGGACGACATCATTATCGCTGACCCGGAAAATGAGTATGGGCCGCTGGTACAGCAGTTCGGTTCCCAGGGGCAGGTCATTGATATTTCTCCTACTTCCACGAACTACATCAACCCGATGGACATCAATCTGGACTATTCCGATGATGAAAACCCAATTACTTTGAAAAGTGATTTTATCCTGTCGCTGTGCGACCTTATCATCGGCGGCAAAGAAGGGCTTTCCCCTATTGAAAGGACGATCATCGACCGTTGTACCAGACTGGTGTACCGGGAATACCTGCAGAACCCATGCCCGGAAAATATGCCGATCTTAGGCGATCTTTACGAGCTGCTTTTGAAACAGTCTGAACCGGAAGCACAGAATATCGCAACGGCACTGGAAATCTATGTCAATGGTTCCCTTAACGTGTTCAACCACCGTTCCAATATCCAGATGGATCAACACCGGGTACTGTGTTTCCAGCTTAAGTCACTGGGAAAAGCCTTAAAGGAAATCGGGCTTTTGATCATGCAGGATGCGGTGTGGAACCGTGTCACGGCCAATCGCTCCAAACATAAAACAACCTGGTTCTATATCGACGAATTCCATCTTCTTTTGAAAGGGCAGACAGGAAGTTTCAGCGTGGAGATCTGGAAACGCTTCCGTAAATGGGGCGGAATCCCATCAGGTTTAACGCAGAATGTCAAGGACCTTCTGGCTTCCCGTGAGATCGAAAATATTTTTGAGAACTCGGACTTTATCTATATGCTCAACCAGGCCCAGGGAGACCGTCAGATTTTGGCAAAGCAGTTGGGGATCTCCCCGCACCAACTTTCGTATGTGACCCATTCCGGTCCCGGCGAGGGGCTTTTGTTCTTTGGAAATGTGATCATCCCCTTTGTGGACCACTTCCCGAAGGACACACTCTTGTACAGCGTGCTTACCACAAGACCGGATGAAGTGGCGGGGACCAAAGCATGAGGCAAAAATTAAAATGGATCGGAGGTGAGAACAATGGCACACGACAGGGAATTTCAAAGGAAGCGTAAAGATACCCGGATGCCGGTGCGTGATTCCCACGGGGAGGATCAGCCGGCAGCCAGGCAGACCGAACAGGATTTTGACCTGCGCAGGGCACGGGACACCCCTTCTTCTGTCAACGGCAAGACACACAGGCAGGACATCCCTGTACAGACGGAATTTTCCCATCTGTCACCGGAAACACCGGAGTCCTTGTTGGAACAGGGCGAAGCGTATGCAACCGCTTTGGATGGTTTTTCGGAACACTTTGAGACACCGGATGCTGCCAGGACAGCGCCCCCGATACAGGACAACGTGCGAAGCAATTTCCGGCAGGAGGCTTCCAGACGTTTTCTTGTAACAGAGAATGCGACAGACCATGATACCGGAAAATATGCTCCTTCTTCCGAAGGCTCAGCCACACCGGACAGCACAGACAGATCCAGTCAGGAACACCGTTACCGGACACATCAGCATGGGAACAAATATCAACAGCGTTTTCAGGAAGCGGCACAGGCGGAGGAACAGGCAGCGCAGAAGGAAAAGGGTGTGGATAGCGAACCGCCAAAAACATCCAAGCTGGAATTTACTGCGGATGAACTGCCGCCGCAGACAGAGGATAAAAAGCTCACCCATGCAAGGCGGAAGGCCGAACGTACTGCACAAAAAGCAGAGCAGGCACAAAATCGTCTGCCGGCCCGGAAGAAACTGCGCATGGAGACGGTTTCCGACCCGGAGACCGGAAAAGCCAAAAAACACTTAAAATTTGAAAAGGAGGTCAAATCACAAAAGGCCCATGTAAAAGGGCCTGTACCACTGCGTCCGGTCAAGGCGGGCGCCAATACTGCCATTGGTTACGCCCATAAAAAGATTTATGAGGCAGAGGATGAAAATGTGGGGATCAAGGCATCCCACCGCTCTGAACTTGTGGGCGAGGCAGGGCTTCGCACGGCATATCACCGGCATAAAACTGCCCCCTACCGAAAGGCAGCGAAATTACAGCAAAAATCAGCAAAGGCCAACGCAAGACTTGCTTACCGGCAGGCTCTTAGCGACCACCCGGAGCTGAAGAAACATGCGATTGCCCGGATATGGCAGAAACAAAAACTGAAAAGGCAGTATGCCAAGGCTGCCCGTGAAGCCGGGAAACAGGCAAAAAATGCCGCAGTCACAACAGAGAGGGTCAGCGTCGGTATTGTCCATGCGGTCAAACGGCACCCTGTAATCTGCCTTGTCCTCCTGCTTCTCCTTTTGGTAATTTTCCTGATCACATCCCTGTTTTCCACGTTCTCCAATATCGGGACCGGCGGTTTGGGAAGTCTGGCTGCTTCTACCTATCTTGCAGATGATCAGGACATCAACCAGGCGGAGCTTACCTATACCGAATGGGAAACGGATCTGCAAATGGAAATAGACCGGGTGGAATCAGACCGCCCCGGCTATGACGAATACCAGTATAACCTGGGCGCAATCGAGCATGACCCGTATGTGCTGATGGGGTATCTGACTTCTGCTTATCAGGGATTTACTTACGATGAAGTGGAAAGCGTGCTGCGGCAGCTTTTCCAGGAACAATATACCCTGTCCTTTTCAGAAGAAACCGAGATCCGTTACCGCACCGAAACTTCCGTTGATCCGGAAACCGGGGAAGAAACCCAGGAGGAAGTGCCTTATGAATGGCGCATCTTAAATGTCAAGCTCACAGTCACACCTCTAGAAAACCTGGTCGTTTCCCGGATGAACGCAGACCAGAAAGAGATCTGCGAGATCCTGCTGCAGACAAAAGGAAACCGCCAGTATGTCAAAAATGTCTTTGGCACCAACTGGCTCCCTTATGTGACCAGTTATTACGGCTACCGGGTACATCCCATCAGTGGGGAAAAGAACTATCACACCGGTGTGGACATCGGGATGCCGGAGGGCACAGAGATCCTTGCCGGGCATGACGGAACGGTCACCCTTGCGGGAAATGTCGGCGGTTATGGCTTGTGTGTCGCTATTGAAGGCGAGGCATACGAAGGACATACCCTGACGACCAAATACGGGCACTGTTCCCAGATCCTTGTTTCTGCCGGGCAGGAGGTCAAAGCCGGGGATGTGATTGCAAAGGTCGGGAATACCGGAAATTCTACCGGGGCCCACCTGCACTTAGAAGTCCTGGTTGACGGCCAGTATTTGAATCCCCTGTATTTTGCCGATACCGGCGATACCAGCGAACGGCACCTGCCGGAAGTTGGTTCAGGCGGCACAGGAAACTACTTCGATTATGACATTCCACCGGAAGCCCTTGCGGATGAACAGTTTGCCGCAATGATGGCCGAGGCGGAAAAATATCTTGGCTATCCGTATGTATGGGGAGGCGCAAGCCCTTCCACTTCCTTTGACTGTTCCGGCTATGTGTCCTGGGTGATCAACAACTGCGGCGTTGGCTGGAATTTCGGAAGGCTGACCGCGGATGGTCTTTTAGGTGTATGTACGCCGGTATCAAGTGCGGATGCAAAACCGGGCGACCTGATCTTCTTCCAGGGGACCTACAACACCAGCGGCGCAAGCCATGTAGGGATCTATGTGGGAAATGGAATGATGATCCACTGTGGAGACCCGATTTCTTATGCAAACATCAATACAAGCTACTGGCAGCAGCATTTTTATACATTTGGGCGTCTGCCTTAACAGATTGGAGGTAATAAATTGAATCCTAAAATTGAAAAACTGGAAAAGGAAATTGAAAAGACCAAAACAAAGATTGCGGAAATGCAGGCAAAGCTCCATAAGCTGGAGGAACAGAAAACAGAACTGGAAAATACCGATTATGTGGCGGTGGCGCGCAGTTTCAAACTGACGCCCCAGCAGCTTGCGGATTTTTTGAAATCACAGCAGGCAGCCCCTTCGGAAACTGTTTTACCGCAGGAGAAGGAGGATGTGCATGAGGCTTAAAAAACTTTCCCTGCTGCTGGCGCTTACGCTTCTTGTAAGTGTCAGCGCATTACCTGTAACGGCTCATGCCGGCGGTTCCAAAGACACCACACCGCCAACGCTGACTGCTTCCCTGGAGGGCGATGCCCTGAAAATAGAAAGCAGTGACGATCTATCCGGCGTGGAGGCGGTCTTTGTTGATGAAAACCGTATCAACTCCCTCACCGATGGGAAAGCGTCGGTTGCACTAAAAGATTATGCAGGAACAGAAAAACAGGTAAGCATATACGCAAAAGATTATGCCGGCAACCGTTCTGATGTGGTAAAGCTGGATAATCCGTATTACAAAGAACCGGCTCCTGAAAAGAAACCTGCTGCGGCAGCACCCCAGAGTCCGTCCGGTACACAGACAAAACCGCCTAAGGAAGAAAAACCTTCCGGCTCAAACGCTGCAACCCCTTCCGGCGGCGGAAATTCTTCCGGTTCAGATAACAGTACCGGACAGCAGGAAAATACTTCTGCGATCCCGGAAGGTGCATTTACCCCGGAAGGCACCGGAACGGTACAGGACAACATCAGCGGTACGGATGGGGAAAAACAGTTTTACACCATCACTACGGACGCGGGCAATGTCTTTTATCTGGTGATCGACGGGAAACGGGAAGATAACAATGTCTACTTCTTAAACGGCGTCACAGAGTCCGACCTGATGGCGCTTGCAGAAAAGAACAATGGCAGCATGAGCATGATTCCCCAGGAAGAAAGCTGCAACTGCACCGAAAAATGTGAGGCAGGAAAAGTCAATACCGGCTGTCCGGTCTGCAAAAATGACTTGAGTGGCTGCAAAGGAAAAGAAAAGCCGACGGAAACCGAAAAACCGGCTGAACCGGAAAAGCCGAAGAAAGAGACCGGCAGTGTCGGCACGATCCTGTTTATCCTTGCTGCCTTACTTGCGGTCGGCGGGATCGGTTACTATGTAAAAATCGTGCGTCCGAAACAGCAGGCCGAGGACGATGCGGAATTTGAGGATGACGGTTATGGAGAAGGCTTTGACCCGGATGAGGCATACGGGGAACCGGAATATCTTTCCGAGGATGATTTTGACGACAAGGACAGCAAATAAGGCTGTCCTTTTAGATTTTATGAAAGTGAGGATTTTTTCATGGAACATATCATAACCAGGCGCCGCGGCTTTCGCAAGCTGTTGGCGTTTTTGCTTTGTATGGCAAGCATTTTGGGGCTTCTTCCGGCTCAGGCTTTTGCCATGTCTGTCGGACAAACGGCAAGCTCCTGGCTG
The DNA here is from genome assembly GCF_003479505.1 of Roseburia sp. AF15-21. Taxonomy (NCBI): domain Bacteria; kingdom Bacillati; phylum Bacillota; class Clostridia; order Lachnospirales; family Lachnospiraceae; genus Roseburia; species Roseburia sp. AF15-21. Next base: position 174,095 of record NZ_QUHG01000002.1, read on the forward strand.
GGCGACCAGTATGTGGGCTCTGATGGAAACCACTACCGCGCCCCGGCACCTTACACCTATCTTGCCTACCATGCAGACGGAACCATCGACGTACACACCAGTTCCGGGGGCAATGCTTACCGGCACTATATGCTGACGGATTCTGACGGGATCAGCCATCAGGTTTACTGTGTGGAGAGCGGGATTCCTTACCATACTTCGGAAAACACCTATGTTTCAGAAAGCGGGACCAACAGCCAATACCTGAACCTGCTTCCTGCCGAGGCAAGGAGGGGGATCACCCTGACTGCGATCTATGGCTGGAAACCCGGTGCGACGCTCCCTGTTTCCGGGATCAACGAGGATGACTATAAGATGGCAACCCAGATCATCCTTTGGGAATACCAGCAGCAGCTTAGAAGCGATCCGTACAACCGCCACGGAAACGGCCACGCAGATGGTGACCAGTATTTCAGCGTGATCGCCGGACGACCGGCTGAAAAAGCCTATGACTGGATTCTGGCACAGGTCGCTTCCCATTCCACAGTCCCTTCCTTTACTTCTTCTAAGAAAAGCGAAGCACCGGAACTGGAACTGAAATGGGATGTAGAAAAAAAGGTCTATACCCTGACGGTCACAGATACCAACAACTTGAAGATCGACCTGGAGGCTTTGAAAGGCAGCGGCGTTTCTGTGACAAGAAACGGAAATGAATACACCTTTACCAGCAGGCAGATGATGATGGACCCGGTGCTGTTTGAATTCCGAAAGAATATCCCGGTGGCAAATGACATGCTGATCTGGGGCAGACCAGGCTACCAGACCATGATGACCGGCGCCAGCGATCCGGTTTCCTTCTTTGTAAAGATCAAAACGGAAACTTACGGTACTGCAAAACTTGTCAAGACCAGTGAGGACGGCATTGTTTCCGGTATCACCTTCCATATTTCCGGTACGGACATTTTGGGAAATGAAGTCAATGAGGAAGTCACGACCGGAGAAAACGGCCAGATTGAAAAGAAGCTCCTGCCGGGAACCTATCTGGTAAAAGAGCTGCCGGTGGACCGCTATGTGACCCCTTCCGCACAGTACGTGACCATTGAAAGCGGGCAAACTTCTTCGGTACATTTCAGCAATATCCTGAAGAAGTTCCGCGTCCATGTGGTAAAGAGCGACGCTGATACCGGAAATGCCCAGGGGGACGCCACGCTTGCAGGGGCGACCTATGGGATCTTCCGTGATGGCGAACTGATCGACACTTATACTACCGGGCCGGATGGCAGCTTTATGACTCGCTATTATGTGTGCGGGGATAACTGGACGATCCGGGAGATCGAACCGAGCACCGGGTATCTTCTGAATGAAACCGTTTATGAAGTGGGTGCATCCCCTTCCCTGTATGAAGTGGAACTCAATACCACAGAAAATCAGGTGACGGAAACGGTTATTTACGGAAATATCCAGCTTGTCAAGCACACCGATGACCTGGACCCGGATGTGCCTGAGGGCGAAAATACCGACGATCCCAATGCCGGTATCATCGAACGCCCGGAAGCAGGCGCAGTCTTTGAAATTTACTTAAAGGCAGCCGGAAGCTATGACGCGGCAAAGGAAAGTGAACGCGACCTTCTTACCACGGATGCGGATGGTTTTGCTTCCAGTAAACCGCTTCCGTATGGGCATTATACGGTCCATCAAATCGCAGGCGAGGAAGGCAAAGCCTTTGTCCCGGACTTTACGGTATTCATTTCCTCTGACGGAAAGACTTACAGCTATATCCTGAACAACCGCACCATCACAGCCCGTCTGAAAGTTGAAAAATGTGACGCAGAGACCGGAAAGATTATCCCTGTGACCGGAACCGGTTTTCAGATCAAGGATCTTTCCACCGGGGAATTTATCACCCAGACCGTCTACTATCCGAACCCGGAAACACTGAATACCTTCTATGTTTCTGACGAGGGCTGGCTGATGCTGCCGGAGCCTTTGGCCGCCGGGGATTATGAACTTTATGAGGTAGCTGCTCCTTACGGCTATGTGCTTTCCGACCAGCCGGTACCGTTTACCATTGACGGCAGCGAGGCGGTTGTGACGGTCACGCAGTACAATATGCCGCAGAAAGGCCAGCTTACCATCACAAAGACCGGAGAAGTATTTGCTTCTGTCCAGGAAAACGACGGACTGTACCAACCGGTATATGAGGTTGCCGGACTTCCTGGAGCGGTCTATGATGTGATCGCAGATGAAGATATTTATACCGGTGACGGTACCTTGCGGGCAGAAAAAGATACGGTTGTGGAAACACTTACGACCGGCGAGGACGGCACAGCGAAAAGCGGGTCTCTCTATCTTGGCCGTTATCGTCTGGAGGAACGTCAGGCGCCTTCCGGCTGTGTGTTGAATCCTCAACCGGAATATGTGGAACTGACCTATGCGGGTGAGACCATAGAGGTTACACAGACAGCGGCCGGTCTTTATGACGAACGCCAGAAAGTGGATGTCACACTTTTCAAGGCAATGGAGACCGATGACCTGTTCGGTCTTGGCATGAACGAGGAATATAAGGATATTTCCTTTGGACTTTATGCTTCCGCAGACCTGACGGCGGCAGATGGCAGCGTAATCCCGGCAGGTGGACTTCTGGAAGTGGTCTCTGTTTCGTCTGAGGAATCCGGCGGTTACAGCGCTTCCTTCGCTTCCGACCTGCCTTTTGGCAGCTATTATGTCAAGGAACGCACAACCAACGGCGCCTATATCCTTTCGGATCAGGAATATCCGGTTGTCTTTGAGTATGCTGGTCAGGAAACCGCCCTGGTACAGATCCTTGTCAATGAAGGCGAGGCTGTTTCCAATGAACTTCTCCGTGGGCGTGTAGACGGTGTAAAAGTCGGGGAAAACCCGGAAGGCGGCGAGGATGTCACGCTTGCCGGTGCGCTCATGGGTCTGTTTAGACCTGATACCGAAGAATTTACTGAAGAAAATGCGCTGCTTACTGCTATTACCGGAAAAGACGGCAGTTTTTCCTTTGAGAACATTCCTTACGGACACTGGATCGTCAAGGAGATCTCTGCCCCTGACCTTTATACGGTAAGCCCGCAGCAGCACCATGTATATATCGGTGCAGACGGACAGCATATCGAGATCCGTGTGGAAAACACCCTGATCCGCGGCAGTGTGCAGGTAACTAAAACCGAAGCTGTGGAGGAACCGTCCCCTGTGGAAAAGGAGGATAAGAAAGACAAGAATTCTTTCCTGCGCTTCCTGCCCGGTGCAGTGTTCGACCTGTATGCGGATTCCAACGCCAACCAGGAATATGATCCTGACGATCAAAAGATCGGTACGCTGAAAGAAACCGATGCAGGCTATCATACGGCGGAAAACCTTCTGGCTGGCGGCTACTTTATCAAAGAAAGCAAAGCGCCGGAGGGCTATCAGCCTGACTCAAACGCTTACTATTTTTCCATCACAGAAGATGGACAGGTCGCAGTTGTGGAAAATGGAGAAGCCGGGCACGGGTTTACCAATGAGGCTTACCGCGGCAACTTAAAGATCACAAAGGATTCCAGCGACGGGCGCAAAGATGGTTTTGCCATCGAGGTTAAGAGTGCGGACGGCTCCTACTGCGAGACATTCACCACTCCAAAATCCGGCGTGATTGAAGTTAAGGGCCTTCGTGTCGGTATTTATACCGTAACAGAAGTTGCAAACCGGGCAAGCAAGGATTACATCATTCCTGATGCCGCTACGGTGGAGATCAAGGCAGATCAGACATCTACAGTCCAGTTCTTTAATGAAAAACCGGAAAAGCCGGATAACCCAAAGAACCCGGAAAAGCCTTCTGTTCCCTCCAATCCTTCCACCCCTCAAAAGCCGGTACCGCAGACCGGGGATGATCCGTATATTTTCCTGTATGGCGGACTGCTGGCAGCCGTACTGATCGGTGGCAGCGTATTTGCTGTGTATTATTTCAAAAAGGGAAAATACAGCAGGACTTCCCCGAAAAGAACGGCTGTCGGGGTTTCTGTCCTTTCACTCTGCGTTCTGGTGGCTCTTGGCAGCGGTTTTTTGGTGTTCCGTGACTTGAACCAGTATGCTGAGAGTAAAGATGCCTATCGAGATCTTGCCGGATATGTGGAAGTACCGGAGCAGACAGCTTCCCCGGAGTCGGCACCCGATCCGACAGAACCAAAACGGGACGATGCCGATATTGTCCTGCCTTCGGTAGACTTTGAAACGCTCCGTGAAAATGGACCGGACATCATCGGATGGCTTTCTCTTCCTGATACGGTGCTCAATTATCCGGTGACGCATACCGACAACAACGAGTATTACCTGAACCATCTTTATGACGGGACCTATAACAAGGTTGGCTGCCTGTTTGCCGACTATGAAAACCGGGCAGATTTTTCAGACCGCAATACGATCATTTACGGTCATAATATGCGGGATGGTTCCATGTTTGCCTTGCTGAACCGGTACGATGAACAAAGTTACTTTGATACTCACAGGCAGATGTATCTCGTTACTCCGAAGGGGGGTTATGTCATGGAGATCTTTACGGCATTTGCAGCAAAACCGGAAGAATCCGGCAGTAAAACTTCTCCCTGGCAGCTTTCCTGGAAGGATGACGGTGCTTATACTACCTGGCTTACAGCTATGAAGGAACGTTCTGCGGTGGAAAGTGATGTGACTGTGACCTGCAGCGATAAGGTACTGACCCTTTCTACCTGTACGCCGGGCGGCACAGGACGCTTTCTTGTCATGGGAAAACTCGTGAAAGTAGATAACGAAATATAGATTTTAGACGGTGCGGGGGCAAAAGCTCCCGCACCTGCTGTTTACAAGGAGGATTTTATTTTATGGTAAATACCATGATTTCCATTCCCGGCTATGTCCATCTTTACCGCTCGCTTTTGCGGTTTTACGACATGCCGGAAAATGAAGTCCGGGAAATGCTCTATCTTCTGAATACGGCAAACCTGGACTGCTATGAGTATTATCACCCGGACCGCAGTGTGATCCAGAGCGGACCGGTCGCTTTTTGCGGATGGCTGGAAACGAAAGACTGCCGCCCTTACCGCACAGAGGTACAGCTTTACAAATCGCTGCTGTTTTTGAAGCGCAGCATTGACCGTGACCTGATCGTATCAGCTCAAAGGGAGGCTCTGCAAACCCTGCGCTGTATTATCTCCAATCTGGAATACCGCTTTTATAAAGCCTATGGCATGGAGATCGAGGACAAACGCACGGTCTATGGGGAATGTACCTACCGTCTGGTTCCCAGGGAGGATGAACCCAGCGTGTGCCTGATGCACGACTGGATCTACCTGCCAACTGCCTGATGTCACGAATAATATATAAAATATGTGACATATATGAAAACTGTACTGCCTTGCAAAATTTTTGATTTTTGATGTATAAATCAGATTTTTAATGGGAACACTCAAAATAAGAGGAATAGGACCTATTGCAATCATGTCACGAATAATATATAATATTCGTGACATGAAGGGAGGCGGTATTGTGGACAACGGATATACAAAACGAATACGAGAGCGTGTTCTTTCTCTTGAAGATGGAACTGTTTTTGTGATGTCTGATTTTGCGGATATTGCAGATACATCCACTATTCGTCAAAGTTTAAGCCGTTTAGTGCAATCAGGAACATTGCGCCGTATTTTGAAAGGAGTTTATGAAAAACCAAAATATAGCAAACTTCTGGATGAATATGTGGCGGCAGACCCGGAAGCGGTGGCGAACGCATTGGCACGAAGTTATCACTGGACGATTGCCCCATGTGGGAATACAGCATTGAACCTGTTAGGTCTTTCAACACAGGTAACAGCAGTATGGTCCTATATCAGCGATGGTCCATATAAGACCTACGAGTGGAACTCTACAAAGCTGGAATTTAAGCACCGGACCAATAAGGAGATTACCGGATTGTCCTATATGACAAGTTTGGTTATACAGGCATTAAAAACGCTTGGCAGATCGAATGTTACGCCAGAAGTCATACAGATGCTTTCCGAAAAACTGACAGACAAGGATAAACAGGCTTGTTTGAAGGAAGCAACCGAGTCTACGGATTGGGTTTACGATACGATACGGCAGATTTGTGGAGGTGAAAAGGTACAATGAGAAATATAGCAAGACTTTCAGATAACGACCGCAGGGAGCTGTTCAGAAATACAGCAGATAAAATGGGGCTGAATGATGCCATCGTGGAAAAAGACTTTTGGGTATGTTTTACGCTGGATTATTTATTTCACCGCTCACCATGGAAAGAGTCCATCACCTTTAAGGGAGGTACCAGCCTTTCAAAAGCCTTTCACCTGATCAGCCGGTTTTCAGAAGATATTGATTTGATTCTGGACTGGCGTGTATTGGGATATGGCAAAGATGAACCATGGGAGAAACGTTCCAATACAAAACAGGATGCTTTTAACAAAGAAGCCAATGTGCGTGCAGAGGTATTTCTGTCCGAAACATTCTGCCCGGCAGTCAAAGCCGGCTTATCCCAGGAAATCGGTTGTGAAGCAAATGTCTACATAGATGAAAAGGATAAACAGACGGTCATTTTCGCCTATCCGCACCTTTTTACGAATACGGCGACTTTACAGGTGATCCGTTTAGAGATTGGTGCGCTGGCAGCGTGGACTCCTGCAAAAACAGCGCTGATCGAACCATACGCGGCAAAATATTATCCGAAGATTTTTGAGCAAAAAGAAACCGCAATCCTTACCGTTGCCCCGGAACGGACCTTCTGGGAAAAAGCCACAATCCTGCACCATGAAGCGAACAGACCGGAACATTTGGAAATGCCGCAGCGGTATTCCAGACATTATTATGATCTCTACCGCATGGCTGCAACACCGGTCAAAGAAGCTGCTTTTTCCAGGCTGGATCTCCTGAAGAAAGTTGTAGATTTCAAAATGAAATTCTATCCCAGAGCATGGGCGAAGTACCCGGAGGCTGTGCCGGGCACATTAAAATTACTCCCGCCGGAATATCGGTTCGCAGCATTGGAAACGGACTATAACTCTATGCAGGATATGTTGTATGGGGATATTCCGACATTTGAGACAGTCATAGCAGCGGTCCAGGAACTGGAAAAAGAGATCAATACACTATAAACAATTACATATCCATTTATTTGCCGGCTATTCTAAGATGCTTTAGAATAGCCGGTTTCTTGTTTTCAAAGGAGGGATGCTATATTACGCAAAATGAAGTCAATGCCGTTTTTGACGAACAGGTGCGGCTCTGTGCTGATACCTTGAAACGGAAAACCAAAGAATACACCGGGGATGATCCGGACCGGCTGGGTGCATTTAAGGCAGCGGCAACTTTACAGCACACAACGCCCCAGCGTGCCCTTGCCGGTATGCTGGCAAAGCATATTGTTTCTCTATACGATATGTGCTTTGCCGAGGAAACAGTTTATCCGATGGACACATGGGACGAAAAGATCACAGACAGTCTTAACTATCTGTTCTTACTGAAAGCGATTGTAAAGGAGGGACATACCAATTAAACAGATTGAAGTAAAAATTTTGAACTGCCAGGCGGTAGCGGAAGCAGAAAAAAACATGGTCTTTGCGGCAAGACTTACCCAGCAGGGACATAAGATTGCCTCAATGGACGACCTGATGGAGCTCTACGAAAAATCATTCAGCGTTCAGACAGTAGCAGCTATGGGGGCGCTTCCCCATCCTACCATCCAGAAATTTACGGTGATCACGGTAGCCATTGTCGGCGCCAGCAGGCGTTTTCTGGCGCAGATCACCCGCCACCAGAACGAAGTAAAATTTATGAGTGCATCGCTGCAGTACAGCAACTATACGGGACAGGCGGATTTCGCTGTCCCGTATTCTATTATGACGGCTCCGGCTGTGGTACAGGAGCTGTACTTAAAAAGTTGTAATGAAAGCATGAAATGTTATGAAGCCCTGTGCACTGCCGGAAGCGGGCACGATGCGGCCGGCTATGCCACGCCCCAGGGATTACGGAATGTACTGCTCATCAGCGCCACCCCTTATCAGTGGAAACATATCATCGGCCAGCGGGTATGCCGAAGAAATACAGATGAAACAAGGATCGTGCTGTTAAAGGTCTGGAAAGAACTTTATGACCTAAGCCCTGCCTTGTTTGCCCCGTCACTGACCGGGCCTTTCTGTCAGTTGGATCGATGTCTGGAAGGGAAAATGACCTGCGGGCGAAAACTGCAGGCAGATATGACGCCAGAGGATATTTTAGAAAAAGACTATCCCGCTCTTTGGGAAGGAGGCTGCCGATGAAAATAAAACTAATCGATTTTGGCGTGCCGGAGCACCAGCGTCCTTACCGTCCTCATGGCAATGATGCCGGAGCAGATGTTTATCTGCCCTATGACTGCACCTTACAGCCCGGAGAAATCGCCAAAATTCCTCTTGGCTTTGGACTGGAAATACCGGATGGGTATGCGGGATATATCTTTCCCCGTACCAGTATGGCGGTAAAAGGTCTGGTCTGTGAACTGCCGCCTGTGGATTCCGGCTACCGAGGAGAGATCCATGCGATCATCAGCAATGTAAGCAATCAGGCGCAGTCTCTTTTTAAGGGAGCCCGTATCGGGCAGCTTGTGATCACGCCGACTGTCATTGCGGATTTTGTAACAGATCTGGGAACAGAGCGAGGAACCGGCAGCTTTGGCAGTACCGGCGAATAGAAAAAGGCTGTTTGGGGAACAGTTTTTGAATACTTATCGGTATAGGGAGCGGACATTTCGAGAACATTATAAAATATAATAAAGAAAGTCACGAAAAAAGCGGCCATTACCGTGACCGCCTACTTTCTGCTATTGAGTTCTTTCATAATACCAAGGATATATTGCATGGATTGAGGATCAAGCTGTCTTGCCTCTGCAATGAATTCCTTCAAGGTTTCCGGGTAAGTATTTCCTTCGTCAAAGAATTCCTGCGGAGTCACACCCAGATATTCGCAGATGTAGAAAAAAGACTGCATAGCGGGAAGTGACTTTTTATTCTCAATATTATTGATGTAGTTGTTTGCCTGACCTAACGATAAAGACATATCGCGTGCGGAAACTCCTTTCTGTGTCCGCAGCTTCGCTAATCGTTCCGGGACAAAATCTTCATACATCGCCTTCACCTCCCATTCTGTAATAGATTGTACCTTACACCCCTTTATTATCCGCAAAGAGAAAAAGGGTATTATCGTTGACTTGCTAAATAAAATCTATTACTATGTGAAAAGTGAAGAAATTTACCTATCAGATGGAGGGATGACCGATGAAAGGAAAGACTTGCTGTGTTACCGGACACAGGGATTTGCCGCAGAATGAGATCAACAAAATAAAAGCCGCTTTGGAACATGAGATCGATGCTGCCGTTACAGATGGATTTACCTGTTTTATGAGTGGCTTTGCAGATGGCGTGGATCAGTATTTTGCAGAGCTGGTGTTGGAAAGAAAGCAGACTAATCCGGCGCTGGAGCTGATCGCAGTGATCCCTTACCGCAAACGTCTGGACAGCCTGAATAAGAAAACAAGAACCCGTGAACTGCTGGAGGCTTGTGCGGATGTTGTTGTCATACAGGAAAAATATCTCCCAAGCGTCTACTCCCACAGAAACCGCTATATGGTGGAGCACTCCGACCGAGTGATCGCTGTATATGACGGACGGGAAACCGGCGGTACGGCAAAGACGATCCGCTTCACCCATCGGATGAAAAAGGAACTGCGGGAAATCCCGGTTGGAGAGATCGTCCTGCCGGATCACTTGAAACCAAAAACAAAATAGATACCTGTTGATGCGCTCACTTTGAAGTGGGCGTTTTTCTTTACCCATTTTTAGGAGGAATGCTTATGTGGAACCTGATTTCACATTTCCTTACCTTTGCCGGAGGAATGGCTTCCGGCGTTATGTTGATGTGTCTTATGCAAACCGGAAAACTTGCGGATAAAGAATTTGAAACTATGAAGGAGGAATAAAAATTGAAACTTGTGATTGCAGAAAAGCCCTCTGTTGCTATGTCACTGGCAGCAGTATTAGGCGCAACGGAAAGAAAAGACGGTTATCTCGAAGGTTCCGGCTATCTGGTGAGCTGGTGCGTGGGACATCTTTTGGAACTGGCACAGCCGGAGGCTTACAAAGAACAGTACGCCAAATGGCGGTATGAGGATCTTCCGATCCTACCGGAAAACTGGAAATATGAAGTGCCAAAGGATAAGAAAACGCAGCTTGCCCTTTTGTGCCGGTTGATGAAGGACAAACGGGTGGATTCCGTGGTATGCGCTACGGATGCCGGGCGTGAAGGAGAACTGATCTTCCGTCTGGTCTATGAATATGCCGGATGTAATAAGCCTATGGAACGCCTTTGGATTTCCAGTATGGAGGATGCGGCGATCCGTGAGGGTTTTGACCATCTCCGTCCCGGCAGTGATTACGATAAACTCTATGATGCGGCAGTATGCCGGGCAGGAGCCGACTGGCTGATCGGGATCAATGCCACCCGGCTTTTTTCTGTCCTGTATGGTGTCACACTAAATGTCGGCCGTGTTATGTCACCGACGCTGGCACTTTTGGTACAGCGTGAGTCGGATATTGAATCCTTCATCAGCAAGCCTTTTTATGTGCCGGAAATCACCTGCGGAGGTTTTACTGCTTCCGGCGAAAAAATGACGGAACGATCCGAGGCTGAAAAAATCCGTATGGACTGTGACCACAACTCCGCTTTTGTGCGTTCTGCGGAAAAGCAGGTAAAAACTATACAGCCTCCCCGCCTTTATGACCTTACAACTCTGCAAAGGGAATGTAACCGTATTTATGGCTATACGGCTCAACAGACCCTTGATTATGTGCAATCTCTCTATGAAAAGAAGCTGGCAACCTATCCGAGAACGGACAGCCAGTATTTGACGAAGGACATGCAGGCAACCGCCGCTTCCCTGATCCTATGGCTGCGTGACAATATGCCCTTTGGAAAAGGCTGCGCCGGAGAGCCGGACATTGACCGGGTAACAGACGACAGCAAAGTGACCGACCACCATGCCATCATCCCAACTGTGGAGATTGCACGGACAGACCTGTCGGAGCTTCCTTCCGGGGAGCGGGATGTGCTTACCCTGCTTGCCGTCAGACTGCTTTGTGCCACAACGCAGGTACACCGATTTGAAGCGGTCACCGCTATATTGGACTGCCAGGGATATACTTTTACGGCAAAAGGAAAGACTATTTTACAGTCCGGCTGGAAAGAGGTGGAACGGATTCACCGTATGAGTATCAGGCAGAGTGAAACGGAACACAAAGAAAATGAAGCTGTCGCTCTCCCTGTGCTGCAGGAAGGACAGACTTTTGAAGCTGTATCAGCAAGTCTCCGTGAAGGGAAAACTTCACCGCCGAAACACTATACGGATGTGATATTTTGTGAGCGTAAGGAGTGGATAGGAATTGAAGAAAGGAGTTCAGCATGAGAAGAAAAAAAGATAGAAGCAATGGCATTACTGCTTTGTATGAAAGACTGTCTCGTGATGACGATAATGCTGGAGAGAGTAACAGTATCATTCATCAAAAGCAAATGCTTGAAGATTATGCTATAAAACATGGTTTTACGAATCTTGTTCATTTTACCGATGATGGTTGGAGTGGAGCGACCTTTGACAGACCTTCATGGAACAGACTTGTTGAAGGTGTTAAAAACGGAGAAATCACTGCCTGTATCTGCAAAGATATGTCCAGAATCGGCAGAGACCATTTGCAAGTGGGTTTTTTCACTGACATTCTGTTTAGAGAAAAGGAAGTTCGATTTATAGCAATCAATAATGGTATTGACAGTGACCGTCAAGAAACCAGTGAGTTTGCCCCTTTTCTGAATATCATGAATGAGTGGTTTGTCAGGGACACAAGTAAGAAAATTAAAGCTGTACTGAAATCCAGAGGTTCTTCCGGCAACGCTCATACAAGTAATATCCCACCATACGGCTATTTGAAAGACCCCGAAAACCCCGACCATTGGATTATTGATGAAGAAGCTGCTGAAGTAGTCCGCAGAATTTATCGCATGACTATTGAGGGAAAAGGACCTTATCAGATAGCAAGAGAACTTTCAGAAGAAAAAATAGAAAGACCGTCTTATTATCTTGGAAAAAAGGGACTTGGAAATCATGCAAGCAACTATGACAAAGAAAATCCGTATATGTGGCGAGGAAATCAGGTTACTACTCTGATTGCCCGACCAGAGTATATCGGAAAGACTGTCAACTTCAGGACATTCAAAAATTCCTATAAGGACAAAAAGACGAAAAGGGCAGACAAGGAAGATTGGGTGGTTTTTGATGATACACAAGAGCCTATTGTCGATGAAGAAACATGGCTGCTTGCTCAAAAGTTAAGACAGAATGTAAGAAAAGCAGATCCTATGGGCGAGCCTAATGTTCTGACCGGAAAGATTTACTGTGCTGATTGTGGTGCGCCGATGTATAATCACAGGCAGCGGAAAGGGCGAGAAAGAATATACTATACTGCCAAAGGCGAAAAAAGGACAAGTTATTCCAATCCGGCAGATTGTTATGAATGTTCCACTTATAATCTTGCTTATCAGAAGTATGATCGTCACTGTACTTGCCACCATATTTCAACAAAAGCACTTAAAAGCATCATTCTGAAAACTATACAAGAGACTTGCCATTATGTTTCTTTGAATGAGCAGGAGTTTGTCTATTCTCTGCAAGAAGAATCGGCGATGAAAGATATTGCTGTTTCTGAAACTGTAAAAAACCGCATTGAAAGAAATCAGAAGCGAGTTCACGAACTGGATATGCTTATCAGGAAAATCTATGAAGATAATGTGATTGGAAGATTGCCGGACAGACTTTTTCAGAGTATGCTTACTGATTATGAAAATGAGCAGAACGAGCTGAACAAGATTATTGAGACTGACACCGCTGATATGCAACGGATTATAGGCGGTCAAAATAATGTGGAGCGTTTTCTGAAGCTGGTCAAAAAGTATGAGAACATTACAGAACTTACTCCTGCCATGATAAATGAATTTATCGACAAAATACTGGTTCACGAGCCACAAGGAAAAGGTGCAGACCGCACCACAGAGGTGGAGATATATCTTAACTATGTCGGGCAATTTCAAGTACCTGTGGAGCAGCATGAACCAACAGAGGAAGAAAGGATTGCTGCTGAAAAAGAGGCGGAACGACTTCGCAGAAAACGAGAATCCAATCGTAAGTATATGAAAAAGATTCGTGAGAAATCAAAAGAATTTGCGGAGCATGAGCGTATAGCAGAAGAAAAAAGCTCTGATAGCAATGTGTGTGTTGAACAGAACGCCACAAGCAAATCAAATCGGCAAAAAGTGAAAGGAGAAAAAATAGCATGACAGAATTGAAACCACGAATCCATGATGAATGTAACGGTCTGGACTATGTTCTTGTGGGCGATTACTATGTGCCGGACTTGAAGCTACCGGAGGAACATCGCCCTATCGGTATGTGGGGCAGACTGCACAGGACATATTTGGAGCAGTACCGCCCTGCAAGGTTATCTGCCCTCTGTTTATCCGGCGAACTGCATACTTACCTTGCTGACCTGAACGAACAGGCAGCAGAAAGGTGCAGCCTTATCATTGAGCAGATGAAACAAGCCGAGGGTGTGACCGAAACCATGAAAGCAGACAATCAGATGTTGTGGGTACAGTCCATGAACTCTATCCGTAACCGAGCCGAAGAAATCATCAGACAGGAAATGATTTACTGCTGATTTTATCAAGTCCAAAACCAACAAATTTATATCGTCAACGAAACGACAGGTATTTCCTTATGAAGTGTCTGTCGCTTTTCATTTATCAAACTTTAAGGAGGAAAACACAATGAAGATGAACCGGAATGAAATGGAAGCCCTTTATGCCTTTGGCTGTCCGAACCTGAAAGCAACTGTCAAGCGTTTGCGTATGGTAGCTGCCCTTGCACCCGATCCAGTGGCGAAGAAGCTGTTTTATATGCTTTCCGTCAAGCTGAGTGCTGAGGGTGTTGAAAGGTGGTATTGCTGCTTTTACTGCAAGCTGCGTGTGTTGAAAAACCATAGGGAGGGCTGCTATGGAGAGACTGACGAAGATTGAGAAAGAAACAATCGTTCTCTTTAATGAGGGCGAGGACAAGGCAAATATCTACACCCACAACGCCGGATTGAAAAAGAGGTTGGCTGCTTTTGCTAAGAAGTACCCTGACCTTTGCAGACTGGAAAAATCCAATGTTCAAGGCGGTGTTTCTTATGAGCTGGCAAAGTCCCGTCTGTCTATCCGCTTCCTGCCGCCTTACAGTGAGGAACGCAGACAGAAAGCCAGCGAATATGCGAAAAAGTATGGGCTGAACAGTCAGCAGGGATAGTGTGATAATCAGGGCTGATATGCGGTTAAAATGTCAGGTGCAGACCTGATGTTTTGACCGTTGCCTATCGCCTGTGAGGAAAGTATCGGGGACTATGAAATTTGCAGAAATGTGCGTTACGGGTAGCAAGATAAAAAGCTGTGAAAATTTAATGCCACTTCGGAATTATTAACACTTATTTGTAGATTTAAGGTATGGAGATATGTTAGAATAGCAATAAATAATGACGAAAGGGTAATTTTTATATGATGAAACTTAGTGAAAAAACCAAAAATTTCATACTATATGGTGTTGAAAATAAAATAGAGAGGAAAGAGATTTATAAATTTGATGGAGCAATACTTTTTCTCTGTTTTTTAGCAATGTTTATAGCAGATTCAACTCCGTCGCCCTCTTTTTACAGAATTTTTTTAATACTATTCTATGTTGTTTTCGTAATTGCTACATTTTCAAAATCAGATGTGACTGGCGAAAAAACTTTTTGGATTCATGGCATTCAAGGTTTAGGAATGGGCATTTTGTTCGGTTGGTTTGGAACTATTCTCATATTTTCAACATTAGAAAAGGAAGATTATAGTTCTTATATGGCTATTTTATTGATTGTATATATAATAAGTGCGATAGCATATACATGTTTAGTTATGTTTCTCATAAAAAAGGATATATATAATTCAGATTCTAATAAAAAAGTTATGGGAGGTTGGAGTTTCGTTTGTTTTGGAATGCTCGGAATATCCGTCGCTAAAATAATGAGTTCTAAAATACCATATATATCCATGATTAGGATAGCAGGTTTGGGATTTTATGTTCTTTCGTTACTATGTTTAATGAGTATATTTTTTTTCGTGAAGTACTTTTTGATAAAAAAATATAAGCTAAAACCGAATGAATAAATAATCTTTATATTCCACATAAATGATAATCAGCTGCATAGTTGGTCGTTTTTGTTTATCCATTTACAGACTATTTGTAATCTGCCACAACTGAATATGACCATTAAGGTCAGATGAAGAAACCGATGTATTGAGCGTAAAGCGATCATGCGTCGGTTTTTCTTATTTCATGAGCTGACAGAATTCCGACTGTATATCACCCGTGAGGAAAGTATCGAGGACTATGGGTTTTGAGGAAATGTGCGTTACAAGGCTTGAACAGGAACTCTGCACACAAATTTTTCTTCCATTCGTTAAGTTGATGAAGTATAATGAAATATGAAAAATTGAGGTTTTTAATGCTCGATTTCAAACAATCATTTTTATATATCTGGAACTATGGAGGGCAAAATGAATGATTTTTTACGAATGTGTTTTAATATAATTACACAAATAGGTCCCTATTTAGTTGTACTTCTTCTTTTGAAATATCTTGTAAATCTTCAACAAAAGAGAGCTAAAGAACGAGAGGAAGAACAGAAAAAGGGAATAATTAGGACGCATTATATAATAAAAACCGAAAAAGTACTTACTATGTTTTTTGTATTGGCGGTGTTTCTTTTTGGGGGAGCTACGGTAGCCAGTGCTATTCAACAAGATGATTTATTGCCACCAATTGGTTTTAGTATTTTCTTTATTGTTTCTTTAATCGGCTCATTGAACATGATTATGTGGAAATTGGAAGTGAACGGAGATGAAATCACATGGCGTTCAACTTTTGGAAGAAAGAGAACTTTTCGCTTTGAAGATATTACATATTGCGAGATGAAGGGAAATTCTATTCGTGTATATGTCAATGGCAAAAAATTATTCACTATTGACAGCGGTGTTGATGATAGTGAATTTATGGAGGATATAGAGAGAAGAAGAATCCCTGTAAAATCTTACTGGGCAAATCAGCATAAGAAAAATCGTAAATGACATAGATTTTATAACAGTACGATGTTAAACAACTGAATATGACCGTCAAGGTCAGATGAAGAAACCGATGTATTGAGCGTAAAGCGATCATGCGTCGGTTTTTCTTACATGAGCTGACAGAATTCCGACTGTATATCACCCGTGAGGAAAGTATCGGTGACTATGGATTTTGCATAAATGCGCGTTACGGGTAAGTAAAAAACTACTTGATAGAGTGTGAATTGAATTGTTCATGTCGGTATGATATAATTTACTGAAATGAAGCAAGAAGGTGGACTTTTGTATGAAAAAATTTTTGAAAATATTGCTAATCATTATAGGAATAGTTTTTTTAATTTTTGCAGCGCTGATATGTATTGGACTGTTTGTTGATTATGATGACCATATTGAAAATGGTCGTTATACTTATGTTCCGGAAGAAGAAAACAAAGGAAATGAGTATATTGAGTTTAAGTTGACAGATAATGGCAAAGACGATTCTAAACTTACATATTATAACTCTATCGAAGAAGCTATTTTGAATTCCCCCTTAAAAGCAGAACATGAAAATTTATCAGCTCCAGAAGATTTTCTTAATCATGTTGATGAAATATTGCATATATGGAATGGCAAACAGTATGATACGGTTTTCTATCGGGCAGGAAGTGATAACGATCCCGTTCAAGGTTTTGTGATTGTACGCTGCAAAAAAAAGATAGAAAATGAAAGTACACAATATGCGTTTGTAAATGCTACACCAGCTACCACTACACCAGATACCACTTATGGGGGAGACTTCAAAAAATTTATCCATTTATCTTTAACAATAAGTGATATTCAACAAGACTTAAATCCAAATTATCCGGATACCAGATTCGTTTTTGGCTATGCACATGATAAAGAAATTTACTCATTAGAAGTAGAAGGTCAAAAGCCAGATGGGATTATAGAATATGAAGAATATGGTAGAACGATGTATATGTGGTATTATAACGATTTGAAAAGCAATAAAAGAGGCGATTGTCTGAGCTACTCAGTAGATGTGCCAGAGTAATTTTTCAAATTGGCTAATCTGCCACAACTGAATATGACCGTCAAGGTCAGATGAAGAAACCGATGTATTGAGCGTAAAGCGATCATGCGTCGGTTTTTCTTTTTGCAAAATAGTCCGGTGGACTGTTTTGTAAAACCGAAGGAACTGACAGAGCTTGGGACGGGGCGAAGTCAGTTTGTTCGGGCGGGAGTACGGAGGGTGCAACCCTTTGTGCATGGGTACAGGGAATGCAATATCCCTGTGCAGGTCAAGGGCGGCAGCCTTGCCCAGTTAAGTGGCGTTTCGCCACTTAATACTGGGTATTACTTGACGCAGAAAGCCGCAAGGAATCAGCTTCGCTGCCCTTCTCCCCTGTCGGGGAAATCAAAAAGAAAAGGAGGAACTCATGTGAAATTAACAAGACACAATGGACGAGCCGGAAAGAATGGCGTTTATAACCCGAAGCACAATGACCGCAGTTTTGACATTGCCAACAGCGAACACATTGACGAAGAACGAGCCAAACAAAATCTCTATTGGGACTGTTACAATGGCTTTCGCAATTTCAAAAATCCCGAAAAGGAAAATGAGCTGTCTGCCACTTTTGAAGATGTGGAACAGCTTTTTTATCGTCAGCGGTATCATGATTTTGTAACAGGACAGAATGAAAGAAATGTGAAGAACCGACACCCTGAAAGAAATAAGGAAACTGGAGATTTACTCAAAAGCAAAAAGACCTGTCCAGAGGAAACGGTCTATCAGATTGGAACGCTTGACAATCATGTTCCGCCGGAATTGCTCATTGAGATCGTCACAGAATTTATGGAAATCGCAAATGAGCGTTTCGGCTCTCATGTCCATATCCTGAATTGGGCGCTGCACTTGGATGAAAGCACCCCTCATATTCACGAGCGTCATGTGTTCGACTGTGAAAATCAATATGGAGAGATTGCCCCACAACAGGAAAAGGCTTTGGAAGCATTGGGGTTTGAACTGCCGGAACCGGAGAAGCCAGTCGGAAGAAAAAACAACCGCAAGATGACTTTCGATTCAGCTTGCCGAGTGCTGCTGTTTGATGTGGCGAAAAAGCATGGCTTACAACTGGAAGAAGAACCGGAATATGGTGGTCGTGCATATCTGGAAAAACAGGACTATATTCTTTTCAAGCAAAAGGAGCAACTGGCAGCACAGGAGCAAAAGTTGGAAGAACTCACGATGAAGATTGAAGATGTGGAAGCTTTGGTGGACGAGGTTGCCGATATTGCCTATGACAAGGCGGTTGAGGTCGTTGCTGATACTGTAAAACTGGAAACGCACAAGGAGGATATTAAGCTGGTGGAGCAGTCTAAGGCGTGGGTTCTCTCCCCTGAGCGTAAGGCTTCAAAGAAAGAAGTTGAGTATGCAGTGAAACGATTGGATGGCGTGATTGGCAGAATCACAAATGCTATGAAATCAACTATTCAGAAAATCCAAACTACGCTGATGAAACCGGAGGTCAAAAAAGCCGGAACGGAGCAAATCAAGAAGAAAGCCAAAAGTTCCATTATAGAGCAGTTGAGCCGCAAGAAGAAGGAAATGGCAGAGCGTGAAGTCAGCCGGACAATTCCGGCGAAAAGCAAAAAACAGGATATGGAACTTTAAGGCACTTGCTATTTTCGTTTTGAAAATGACAGGTGCTTTTTTCGTTTCTGGAAAGGAGTCACATGAATGTATTTGAAGTTGTAAAAGAAAATGTTACTGCCCGACAAGCCGCAGAAGCCTATGGCTTGAAAGTGGGTCGCACTGGTATGGCGTGCTGTCCGTTTCACTCGGATAAGTCCCCCAGTATGAAGCTGGATGAACGCTATTACTGTTTTGGCTGCGGAGCAACTGGAGACGCTGTTGATCTGACAGCGAAGCTATTCGGTATCGGGCTGAGGGAAGCTGCTGTCAAACTTGCTGAAGATTTTGGTCTTAACTATGACAGCCGACAAAAGCCCAGTATTCGCCCTCGTATTCGTGAGCCGACACCGGAACAGAAGTATCAAAAAGAAGAAAATCATTGCTACAAGGTGCTGACGGATTATTTTCATCTTCTTAGAGAATGGGAAAAGAAATACGCTCCTAAACAGCCGGATGAGGAATGGAATCCCCTGTTTGCAGAAGCACTGTATAAGAAGAACTATATCGAATATCTACTTGATATTCTTCTGTATGGTTCATTGGAGGAACGAAAAGCACTTGTGGCAGAACAGAGAAAGGAGGTGTTAAAACTTGAACAGCGAATTGCAGAACTGTCAGCAGACAGAACCATGCACAGTAGAAGAAATCCGAAACAGCTTAGAGCAGAGCGAGAAAGGTAAGGTTTATAATACTGCCGCAAATTATAAGCGTGTTCTGCAATATGACCCACTTTTGAAAGGGGCTATCCGAAAAAATCTTCTGACCGAAAGAATCGACATTGTGAAGCCCCTCGGTTGGTATCGTGACAGCCCGACATTGACGGATGTGGATGTGAAATATCTGCTCCTATATTTTGAAGAAAACTATGGATTGACCGTAGAGAAGAAAATCATAGACGCAGTTGCGGTTATTGCCAATGAAAATCGTTACCACCCTGTCTGTGATTTTCTCAATGCCTTGCAATGGGACGGAACAGAGCGCATACGCTTCTGTCTGCACCGCTTTCTCGGTTCTGATACAGATGATTACACCTATGAAGCATTGAAGTTGTTTCTGCTGGGTGCTATCTCACGAGCTTTTAAGCCGGGGTGCAAATTTGAGGTTATGCTCTGTCTTGTGGGCGGTCAGGGAGCCGGAAAGTCCTCTTTCTTCCGTTTGCTTGCGGTCAATGATGACTGGTTCTCTGATGACTTGAAAAAGCTGGATGATGAAAATGTGTACCGCAAAATGCAGGGGCATTGGATTATTGAAATGTCGGAAATGATTGCAACCGCCAACGCTAAGAGCATTGAAGAAATCAAGTCCTTTCTGAGCCGCCAAAAGGAAACCTATAAGATACCCTATGAAACACATCCGGCAGACAGAAAAAGACAATGTGTGTTTGGAGGTTCTTCTAATACCCTTGACTTTCTTCCCCTTGACCGAACAGGCAACCGCCGCTTCGTTCCGGTTATGGTCTATCCTGAAAGGGCTGAGGTTCATATTTTGGCAGATGAACAGGCTTCCAGAGAGTATATCAATCAGATGTGGGCAGAAGCTATGGAGATTTACAGAAGTGGCAATTTCCGTCTGAGATTCAGTCCGGCTATGAACGCTTATCTGAAAGCCCACCAAAAGGACTTTATGCCGGAGGACACAAAGGCAGGACAGATTTTAGACTATTTGGAACGCTATTCCGGCAGCATAGTCTGCTCTAAGCAGCTTTACAAGGAAGCACTGGGGCATGATTATGACGAACCGAAACAATGGGAGCTGCGAGAGATCAACGACATTATGAATAACGCTGTCACAGGCTGGAGGGCGTTCAGCAATCCGAGGTATTTTCCAGAGCCTTACCGCCGACAAAAGGGCTGGGAGCGTATCAGGAATGACAACGAGCCTGACAACAGCATGGATGGTTTTCAAGAAATCCCGACAGAGGAAATGGAACAGTTAGGACTTCCGGAAGAATGGTTGAAGCAAAAATAAAAGCCCGTTGTCGCTTCGGTTGTCGAGCCGGTTGTCGGTCTGGTTGTCGGGCAAAAATCCCGAAAGCCTTGATATTGCGGCACTTTTCCCTCTCTGACAACCATGACAACCAATATTATAAAGAAAAAGGAAATAGTAAAAAGATAGTATCGCCCGATAAAGAAAAAAGGTTTTCTGATGTCCGTTGTCGGAACTTCGTTGTCAGACCTTTCCTTGTCGGGCTTTTTCATTCAAGGAGGAATATCGTATGACAAATATTGTGAACAGTACACTACCCACCCCAAATAACCATTCGGAGAAAAACAAACCGGATGGAGTTTTTGTGATTAAGCAAGGCAAAACAAATTATAAAGTCAAAGTGTTTTTTGACCATAGTAGCGGTTTGACTGCGGAGGACAGGTTGAAACGCATTATTCAGGCAGAAGCAGAGAGAGAATCTGCGTAAGTAATATGAAAAATATCCACGCACCCCCTTGACAAAAGCTTTCAGAAGATACGTTACTTTCGGCTATGGAGAGTGCGGGAAAGGAGGACACGCCGGAGGACGCGGAGCGCAAAGGGTTAGGCACCACCGCGACGCGGGCGGGTATCATTGAAAAACTCATTAGCGCGGGCTTTGCCGAGCGCAAGGGCAAAAAGCTAATCCCCACAAAGGACGGGTATAACCTTGTCGCTATTCTGCCCGACAGCCTTACGTCCCCGCAGCTTACGGCAGAATGGGAAACGCGCCTTACCGGGATTGCAAAGGGCAGCGACAGCCCCGCCGACTTCATGCGCGGGATTGAGGAAATGACAGCGGGGCTTGTCAAGACCTATTCCGCGATTTCCGAGGATAAAGCGAAGCTGTTTACCCCGCAGCGGGAAGCAATCGGCACTTGCCCCCGTTGCGGCGCGGCGGTTTACGAGGGCAAGAAAAACTTTTACTGCTCCGACAGGGCTTGCAGCTTTGTGATGTGGAAGAATGACCGCTTTTTTGAGCAGCGCAAAAAGGCTTTCACAAAGGCGATTGCCGCCGCCCTTTTGAAAGACGGAAAGGTAAAAATCAAAGGTATGTACTCGACCAAGACGGGAAAGACCTTTGACGGAGTTGTGCTGCTTGCCGACACAGGCGGCAAGTATGTAAACTTCCGCGTCGAGCAGAACCGAAAATGATAAGGCTTGATGAAAAGCAATACCGCGCCGTAAAGAAAATGACCCGCGCCGCTTGTGCAAACAACGATTGCGGGAATTGTCTGCTGCTGGACGACGGGGAAACTTGCGTTTGTGTGCAGAGTATCAGCTATTCGCTGCTATGCCGCTATTTCCGCGAAGCGGTATTACCCGCCGACAGGCAGCTTTGCGAACAGATCACCCGCAGCGGGGAAACCGATTTGAAGCGTTGCGCGGTATGCGGCAGCACGTTTGCGGCGGGCAGCAACCGGGCGAAATACTGCCCCGATTGCGCGGCAAAGATACGCCGCAGACAGAAAGCCCAAAGCGAGAGAAACAGGCGTTTACGGATAAAAACAACTACATAGCAAGCACAGCAAACGAGTACCCGTTTGCGAGAAATGCCCGCGCTTCCCATAGAGAGCGCGGGCATTTTGCTTGTTGGGATAGTCCCAAACCCTTATATGACCGAGAAAGGACGTGATGAAAGAATATGCCGTATTCCTCATACGACCATGACAAATTAGAAGCCGCCGAAACCATGCGGATAGAACGCCGGATATATTTTGAAGCAAAGGACAGGGAGATTGCCCCTTATGCTTCCTTGCCGATTGCGCAGCTACTTTCCATGCGCAGCGAAAGCGCGGCGGCAGAACAGGCGATTTTTGACGACCTTAAAGAACGCGCCGCCGCATGGGAAGAACAGGCGGGAAGAACGCTTTTGCTGGATAAAACACTTGAATATGTGAGAACGCCGCACGTCCAGCACACCGCTAACGAGTGGCAGACCACCGAGCATAACCGCCATATTCGCAGCAACCGGGTATATCAGATGAATTACCACATTTACGAAAACACCCGTTACGACAGGGAGAAGCAGCAAAGCGTCCCTTACTCCTATTCTCTCACATGGGGCGTTTATACCAACAGCCCGAACAGGAACGGGCAAGCGAAGATTGCCGGACAAGATAGAAAGGTTTTCACCGACAAGGCAGCTATGGAAAAGTATCTGAATGGGCGTATCAAAGCGTATGACCGCTTGTTTACGGAAATCTCCCCGCCTATCCCGCAGGAGTACGCCGACTATTTCAAAGTAAACGGTATGCTCATGCCGGACTACACCATAGAGGGCGAAGAACCCCCGCAGCAGCAACAGGCGGCAGCTATCCCCGAAAATACCGGGCAGGAAAAGGAGCGTGAACACATGAGCGAACAGTTTTCTATTATGATAGGCAACCGCAGCCGCTTTGACGCGGGCGACCCCGGCGGCTATTGGTTGGATATGCCCGCCACAAAGGAGCAGTTGCACGAAGCTATGCGGAACGTCGGCATTACCGCCGACAACCCGCAGGATTTTTCCATTCGCGGCTATTCCGACGACCCGGAGAAACATATTGCCTTGCCTTATGAAATGGTATGCGCCGCCGACGTGGACGAACTCAATTTTCTTGCGGCGCGGCTCGAACAGCTTGACCCCGCCGAGGTTGGCAAGCTGAACGCAGCTTTGCAGCAGAAAAACGGGCTTGCAAATATTGGACAGGTAATTGACTTCACCTACAACGTGGATTTTTACGTCCATATCCCCGAAGTACATAACTACCACGATTTGGGCGACTATTACTTAAATCAATCCGGCATGGTACAAATGCCCGAAGAATGGAAAGGCGGCATTGACCTTTCTACTTTTGGCAGGAACGCTGCCGCGCAGGAAAAAGGCGCGTTTACCGAGTACGGCTATATCGTGGAAAGCGGCGACGAGTGGGAACGGCAGTTTGAGGGGCGCGAAGTGCCGGAAGAATACCGCATTATGAGTTACCCGCAGCCGGAGCGCGGCGAACAGGACAAAGCCTATATGGACGCAGCCGAAACGCAGCAAGCAGACGCACAGGCCGCAGAGCCGCAGCAGCCCCGCCCCGTCGTCCCCATTATCCTTACTTCCGAAAAGCCCGCCGAAAAGGTAAAGGAGATCACCGCGCGTTTGGAACAGGGCGTACAGGCGATTTTTGACAGCGACCGCTACAAAGAGTTTCTAACCGCTATGTCAAAGTTCCATGATTATAGTTTGAATAACACTATCCTAATTGCTATGCAGGGCGGCAATTTGGTAATGGGCTTCCGTCAATGGGAAAAGGAGTTTGACCGCCATGTAAAGAAAGGCGAGAAAGGCATTAAAATCTTTGCCCCCGCGCCCTACAAGGTGAAAAAGCTGGTTGATAAAATCGACCCCGAAACGAGAAAGCCCATGCTTGACCGCGAGGGAAAAGTGGTAAAGGAAGAAAAGGAAATCACCGTCCCCGCCTTTAAGGTTATAACCGTCTTTGATATTTCGCAGACCGAGGGCAAGGAGTTTCCCGACCTTTCCGTTAAACCGCTGCTTGCCGATGTGGAGCAGTACGAGGATTTTTTCGCCGCCCTTGAAAAAGCGTCCCCCGTCCCGATTGCATTTGAGCAGATCACAAACGGCGCAAATGGGTATTTCAGTTTGACCGACAAGCGTATTGCAATCAAAGAGGGCGTGAGTGAATTACAGGCGGTAAAGACCGCCATTCACGAAATCGCCCATGCGAAGCTGCACGACGTAGACTTAAACGCCCCGCCGGAGCAGCAAAACCGCGTTGACCGCCATACCTGCGAGGTAGAAGCGGAAAGCGTCGCTTATACGGTTTGCCAGCATTTCGGCCTTGATACTTCCGATTACTCTTTCGGCTATGTGGCTGGTTGGAGCAGCGGCAAGGAAATGACCGAGTTAAAAGCGTCCCTTGAAACAATACAGACCACCGCAAAGGAACTCATTACCGAGATTGAGGGGCATTTTACCGAGTTGCAGCAGCAGCGGCAAGCCGAGCAGGAGCAGGGCGATACCTTTTCCATTTATCAGTTAAAGCGCGGGGACGAAACAAGGGACTTGCGCTTTGAGCCTTATGACCGTCTGCAAGCGGCTGGACTTACCATTGACCGGGTAAATTATGAACTCGTCTATACTGCACCGCTTACAAAGGATATGACGCTGGGCGACATTTGGGAAAGGTTTAATATCGACCACCCCGCCGACTTTAAGGGGCATAGCCTTTCCGTTTCCGACATTGTTGTGCTTCATCAGAACGACGAGGACACCGCCCACTATGTAGACAGTATCGGTTTTCAGCAAGTGCCGGAGTTTTTGCAGGAGCAGCAGACCCCCGTATTTGACAAGCTGCCGCCCGAACAGCAGCAAGCCTTGTCCGACACCGTACAAGACACTTTGCAAATGCTGGTTGACGCAGACAAGCGGATTTATGGCGACGTTACGGGCAAGACCCTTGAAGCAATCGCGGCGCAAGGATATTCCTACAAGGACGGGCAGCTTGAAAAGCAGCAGCCGGAAGCGACCCCCGACAGCCTTTTGACGGGTGAAACCGTTAGAACGCCGAGGGGCAATTTTCATATTACCGATATGAGCCGTGAACAGATCGAAGCGGCGGGCTTTGGTTTTCATCATGCGTCGGAGGACGGGAAGTATCTCATTATGGGAAATGGCACACAGGCTTATGCCATAGCCGCCGAGCAGCCGCAGCGGGATAATCCCTTAAAGCACGTCGAGGACACCATAGAGCAGAACGACAACAATTTTGACGGGCTTATCAATAATACGCCGCAAACGCCCACCGTCGCGGATTTTGAGCAGCGGGCAAAGGCGGGGGAAGCGATTTCCGTTACCGACCTTGCAAAAGCGGTAAAAGCCGAGAAACGGGAACAGCCGCAGAAAAAACCGTCCATTTTGAAGAAGCTGGACGAATACAAGAAACAGGCGGCGCAGCAGCCGAAAGATAAACAGAAAGAGCATAAAAAGGATTTGGAGGTTTGATAGCATGAATACCCGCTTTACCATTGAGGAAGAAAACATTGTTGCGATCTACGCCGAGGACAGCCGGGAAACAACGCTTGAAAATATCCTTGCCGCCATGCCCTACATGGACGAGGATATGCGCCAGCTTGCCGCCGCAGCGGTGAACAAGCTGCAAGCCATGACGGACAGCGAGTTTTCCGAAAGGGAGTTTATCTTGACCGACGAGGAATAGCCCATAGAGAACAGGGGCGCGGTTGCCGATTTCCGGCACCGCGCCCCTGTTCTTTTTTTGTCCTTGCGTGGACAATTAGAAAGCCGTTTTTGCGGGTTTGAATATACTTTATCGTCTATGTCGTTTTCATGCGCTGGAAGCCGCAGAAACACAGGCGTTTTCAGCCCTTAACATTCCACTTGCCACCCCATGTTTTGCGCCTTATCGCTCCTGCTCCCGCGCCCTGCTTTGGGACGGGTAAAGAATACTATCGACGTTCTTTTTGACAACGCCGTATTCCTGCATTTGCTTCTTGGCTTGCCGATAATCTTCATACAATTTGGTTTTCCTGTCGTTTAAGCTTCTATACTCCTTGCGCAGCGCGGCGAGATCGGGCAGCTTCTTTATCTGCATTTCCTTTAATGCCCTTGCCGCAGCTTCAAACAGGATAATTTCGCTTTCATGTCCCTGCAGATACTTTTCCTTGTCCGGCGATTTTCGGTATTCATCGTAAATCGGTTTTAACTGTCGGTATGTGGTGGTGTGCTTGATAAGCAGCGACAAATCAGACATACGCTGTTCCACTTCCTTAACCGCCTTTGCCGCCGCGTCATGGGCGGTCATAATATCCGCGATTTTGCTTTCAAGTTCGCTGTAATACTCAATCTTATTTTCGGTTAGGAAGTTCATGCTTTTAGCAGCCTGTTTCAGATTATGGATTTTCGCCCACCGTTCATAGCCCGCCGACTGTTGGGCTTTGATACTGTTTTCAAGATCAACGACAAGCCGGATTTTTTTATCTTCCCGCAGCGTTTTTGTTTTGGCAACATACACGCCCTTGATACGCTCCTTTATCGCTTCTTCCGTATAGGCCGCGCCGAGCGTCTTTGTGCGGGTAAACCGTTCCTGTCCGGCGGCGCGGAAAGAAATGTATTTGCCCTGTTTGATTTCATATCCCATTTCCTGCAAGCGGCGCAGCAGTTCGTCAAAATCTTTCACTCGGGGAATGAGGTTATCTATCGCCGTTTTCAGCTTGGCTTTATAGCTTGTACCTTGCTTTTCGGCGGTATATTCCGCATAGCTTTTCCCTCTGTCCTGTCCCGGCACGACGACGGATAGCCCATGCTCTTTACATATCCTGTCGCTGGTGCGCCGGATATGGTAATAGCTTTGTTTGTTGGAATGGTACTTTTTGTAGTCAACGAAGCTGACCGAGTTAAAAATCAAGTGATTATGCAGATGGTCTTTATCGACGTGAGTTGTCAAAACAAACTCATACTTGCCGCCTAATACCGCCCCGGCAAGTTCCATGCCGATTTTGTGCGCTTCTTCCGGTGTGGTTTCTCCCACCGCAAAGGATTGTATCAAGTGCCGCCCTAAATGTGTGCCGCGATCTCCGGCAGCTTCCCGCGTCCATGCAAACTCAATATCGGCGGTTTCCAGCCCGCAGCCGAAAGAGGACGCAAGCAGCTTCCCGTCTGTCTTTTCGGGATTTAAGATATAGTCTATCGCAGCCTTTAAGGTTGATTTAATAGGGTGCGTCTTTGTAACCGCCATATCTCGTCCACCGCCTTTTTAATGTCCTCTATATCCTGCCTGTAAACCGTCCCCGTCGCATTGGCGCGTTTTGCAATTTGGTTGATGTTCCGGCTCACCGCTTGCAGTTCCCGGATATATGCTTTTGTGTCGCTTCGGTCAACGACAAGAATATACCCGTCTATCGCCATTTTACGGAAGTATGCCCCATACTGCTTTATGGGAAGCTGCTTCATCTTCTCGTCGATCAGCCGCTTTTCTTCTTCCGTAACGTAAAACTTCATCTGTATATTTCTCTTTCGGTTTTCCATTTCCGCACCGCCTTTCGGTATAAGGGTTTGGGATTATCCCAACAAGCATTTTCCGCAAACGGGTACTCGTTTGCTGTGCTTGCTATCTACTCCATACCCCCACCGAAAGGCGGTATTTGTTGCGCGTTCCTTTGATTTTGGACGCAAAAAAAGATTGCAGCCGCCATGCGCTGCAATCTCCCGATTTCTCATATTGTGAGGTTAATCCTCTGCTTTTTCGACTTCCGTTATCTCCCTTGCTGTTGCGGTTACAATCCGTATGCCTTTATCGCTCATACCGTCCAGCAGCGCGTCAAGCTGCCGCCGCCCGGTGGATTTCTCCGCATTGCTGTTCGGGAAGAAAAATTGATCTACCGAAATATGATACCGGGTTACAAGGTCATAGAATACCTGTAAACTCGGCTGTTGTCCCTTGTTCTCGATATTCGCAAGGTAGCGCGGGGAAATATATAACTCGTCGCTTACCTTTTTGCGGCTCTCGCCGTATTCATTTCTCGCGGCTTTTATAGCTGCCCCGAAAGCCTTAAAGTCGTACAATGGTACGGGTCTTTTTGCCATTTTCATTCACCCTGTTACATTTTACAGTTCACCTTTCTTTTTGGATATGTCCACACAATTCATATCATTAGGTTAAATACTTCCTGTTGTGTATTGACAGTAGACTGATTTTCTGATAAAATAAAATTTATGTAAAAGGAGGCGGCGTTTATGTTGCATAGCATGCGTATTAGATAAGCATTGAAAAAAAGGATTTTCCCATTTTCAACATGGGCTTTTTTGTCATGCTTATTTTGCGGATGCTATACAAAAAACTAACGACGTATAGATATAGTATAGACATAGTGCAAGCTATGCCTTAGTTTTGTTGTACTGCTCTGTGCATTATAAATGCAGGTCAATGCTCATGTTGAGGATTGACCTGCATTTTTTTGTGTAAAAAGGACGAGTGAAATATAATGCTTAAAAAATATTGGATAAAATGTCCGATTTGTAACGGAAAGACGAGAGTTCAAGTATTTCATAATACTGTATTAAAAGATTTTCCTCTTTTCTGCCCTAAATGCAAATTGACGCATATCATTGATGTAGAAAAATTAGAGATTGTAATCAAAAATACAGAAAAACAAACTTTTATTATTTAGAAGAAAGGATATAAAAATGAAACGTTTACCTAAATATACGCCTGCGGAAGTACGGAATGATCCATACGGATTTACTTACAAAGAAATGTCGGAAGTTATTGGCGAGAATGAAGCAAAAGCCTTATATGAAGAATTATATAAGCAATTACCACGCAAAAAAAATCTATCAATGTTGGTAAAAAATATTTGCAAAAGCAGTGATACTGAAAAGTATGTTTACGAACTGAAAGACAACAAATACATTGAAACGGTTTTTATCAAGCGGCGAGATGGTGGAACTGTTTGCGTGAGCACACAAGTCGGTTGTCCTGTTGGTTGTATTTTTTGTGAGTCCGGGCGAAATGGCTTTGTTCGTAATCTAACATCGTCAGAAATCGTACAACAGATTATATTGTTGCGTCGAAAAGTAAACCGTATCGTTTTTATGGGTATGGGAGAGCCTTTATTCAATTATGACAACTTGATAAAAGCAATCCATATTCTCCGAGATAGATATGGGCTCAACTTTCCAACCGACGGCATTACCATATCAACAGTTGGTCCGGTCGATCAATTAAAAAAATTGCGCGAGGAACATCTTAAAATTCAGTTGACAATATCTTTACACGCAGCAACACAATCTGCAAGAAATCGTATTATTCCTCACATGCGCATATATGCTATTGAAGATGTTGTTAAGCAAGCCTTATCCTATTCTGAAAGGCATAATCGCAAAATTGTCTTTGCGTATTTGCTTTTACCGGGTATAAATGACCGGCCCTCAGATGTAAGACAACTTGCAAAATGGTTTCGGGGCAAAAAAGTTATGATTAACGTGTTACAATACAACCCAACAAGCAATTCAAGAATTAAAGCACCACAGAAACGGGAAATAGTTGCATTCAAACATCAATTAGAGCAAGCAGGACTTGAAGTTACTATGAGAGTTTCTCATGGCAGAGAGATTAACGCGGCTTGTGGACAGTTAGCTAACACATATAATAAATTCAAAAAAAAATGATTAAAAGTGCCAGACGCATAGACGCAGAGCCGATAACGCATTAGGTCAAAAAACCTATGTGTTATCGGCTTTTTTATTTAATATTGCGCAAAAGCCGCTGTTCCCTATTATAGAATGGATTGCGGGTAGTGTATTAAAGTCGCCCTTTTTTAAGGATACGGCGGTATCGGGGAGGTATCGCCGTGTCCATTTTTATTTACTGTAACCCGCCTAATGCTTTGCGGTCAAAAAAAGCTATGCTCCGCAAGCGGGATATTCCGGCTATGAATGTGAACTGTCAATACATTTAGCTACTGCTTACATTTCCTTTGCGCCCGTCCGCGTCTTGCGGACGGGCGCATTTTGCTTTTTTCAACTTTTTTCTGAAAAGCGCACTCAAGAGCCATCTCCCGAACGGGTACGGAGCGAAAGGGGCAGAGAGGACAAGCCCTTAACTCCCGTCCTCTACTCCACGCGGGAAGGAGGTGAACTCTATGGAGCTATCTTCTTCCGACAAGGAAAGAATACAACATCAGTACGACGCATTAGCAAAGAAAACTTTGGTCGGCGAAGCGAAAAGCCACCGCCGCACTCTTGCGAAACGCGCAGCACGCGAAGTTACTTTTTCGGATTTGAGCGAAAGCGAACTCGCGCAGCTTTTCACAACGGACGAATACGAAAGCGATTATTTCCGTTTTCAAGTGTCCGGCTTTGATGTACTCGTCAAAAATGAACTGCTTGCCGAAGCCCTTAACGCTTTGCCCGAAAGGAAACGCGACATTATCCTTTTGTCCTACTTCTTGGATATGAGCGACGCGGAAATTGGCGAACTGCTGAATGTTGTACGCACGACGGTTTTCCGGCACAGGAAATCCGCGCTTGCGAAAATCAAACAGTATTTGGAGGGAAAAGCAGATGATGAATACCGTTAGGAAGTCTGAAAATCTGTTGCCGTTCCCTGTCATTTCCGCAGCGGCAAACGGCGACACAACCGCCATGTGCGCGATCTTGAAGCACTACGAGGGTTACATAGCGAAACTTTGTACCCGCACGCTGAAAGACGACGCGGGCAATACCTATTCCTATGTGGACGAGGAAATGCGTAACAGGCTGCAAGTGCGCCTTATTACCCGCACCCTTGCTTTTCATGTAGGATAATCTTTTAGCCCATGCGGGGAGCGTGTCCCCTTTCCACGCTTCCCGTTATGGGCTATTTGTCGTTCCGCAAAAGCATATCCGCTGTTGATGTGCTTTTGCAGGCCGACAAAGCCTATTGTTCTTTGACAAAGAAAGCGGCCTTTGGTGCGCAGCATAACAGGCAAACGGGTACATTCCGTCTGTACCGAGCCAGTCGGCGGGTACGCCATGACAGCTTTTCCCCATAGGGGAAAAGCCGAGCGAGAACTACCGCGCCGTAAAACAGGTTTAGCAGCTTGTGGGCGACGACATACAAGGCGGCACAATGATACTCCCGCGTTGAACACCCTCAAAGTATTGCGCGGCGCACCCATAAGCATGGGCCGGGGTGAAACTCCCGTGAGGTTGCAGCTAACAACCGCCCGTTTTTGCCTTTTGACGAATATAGTTTATCCATACAGGAAAAGGAGGTTTTTCTAATGGATAAAAAACAGACAATTACAACCGAACGCAAAATAGGGAAAATCACCTATCTTGTTCAAGCGTTGCCGAGTGAAAAGGCAACCGATACAATCCATAAAAAGATTGAGAAACTCATTGTAAAGGATTTGCAGAAAAAGCCCGGAAATCCGGGATTTTTAGCGTCCGAGTAGTGCATTAGGCGGCGGGATATGGTATAATGATAGCAACACATTATACCTGTTTATTCGGCTGTCGGAAAGGAGGACTAATGTTACAGTCGAATAAAATCACCGCCCTTTACTGCCGTTTAAGTCAAGAGGATATGCAAGCCGGAGAAAGCGGAAGCATACAGCACCAAAAAATGATACTTCAACGCTATGCGGACGAACACCATTTTTTGAACACAAAGTTTTTTGTGGACGACGGATTTTCCGGCGTGAGTTTTGAGCGCGAGGGGCTGCAAGCGATGTTGCAGGAAGTGGAAGCCGGACGAGTGGCGACGGTCATTACCAAAGACCTTTCCCGTCTTGGCAGAAACTATCTGAAAACGGGCGAACTCATAGAGATTGTATTTCCCGAAAACGGAGTACGCTATATCGCGATCAACGACGGAGTTGACACAGCGCGGGAGGATAACGAGTTTACCCCCTTGCGGAACTGGTTTAACGAGTTTTACGCCCGCGACACAAGCAAGAAAATCCGCGCAGTTAAACAGGCACAGGCGCAAAAAGGCGAGCGCGTCAACGGGGAATATCCATACGGCTATATCCCAGACCCGAACAACCGCCACCACCTTATACCCGACCCGGAAACCGCGCCGATTGTCAAACAGGTTTTCGCTATGTTTGTTAGCGGCGTGCGTATGTGCGAAATCCAAAAATGGCTTGCGGAAAACAAAGTCTTGACGATTGGAGCGTTGCGCTATCAGCGTACAGGACAGGCGCGGTATCAGCGGGCAATGATCGCCCCCTATACTTGGCCGGACAAAACGCTCTATGACATATTAGCAAGGCAGGAATATTTAGGGCATACCATAACCGCGAAAACTCACAAGGTATCCTACAAGTCGAAAAAGACCCGGAAGAACGAAGAAGAACAACGCTATTTCTTCCCAAACACCCATGAGCCGCTTGTTGACGAGGAAACCTTTGAACTTGCGCAAAAGCGGATTGCTACCCGCCACCGCCCGACAAAAGCAGCGGAGATTGATATTTTTTCCGGCTTGCTGTTTTGCGCTGGTTGCAGACATAAGATGTATTACCAACAGGGCGTAAATATCGAGCCGCGCAAGTTTTCCTATTCTTGCGGCGCATGGCGCAACAGGGCAAGGACAGGCAGCGAGTGTACCTCTCATTATATCCGCAAAAACGTACTTCTTGATTTAGTGCTGGAAGATATGCGGCGGGTTTTGCGGTATGTTAAGGAACACGAACAGGACTTTATCTGTAAAGCTACCGAGTACGGCGACATGGAAGCGAGAAAGGCATTAGCGCAGCAGCAAAAGGAACTTTTCAAAGCACAGGCGCGTATGACCGAACTTGACACGCTTTTCCGCAAGCTGTATGAGGACAACGCATTAGGCAGACTGACAGATGAACGGTTTGTGTTTCTAACTTCCGGCTATGAGGACGAAAAGAAATCCCTTGCCGCAAGGATAGACGAGTTACAACAGCAGATCGCAACCGTTACCGAGCGAAAAAGGGATATATCAAGGTTTATTCAGATTGTCGGGAAATACAGCGACATACAGGAATTGACCTATGAAAACGTCCATGAGTTTATCGACCGTATTTTGATACATGAATTAGACCGGGAAACCAACACCCGGAAAATCGAAATCCATTATAGCTTTGTCGGACAGGTTGATACCGAGCAGGAGCCGACGCAAGTTGTCAACCATGACCGCCGCAACATGGTAGATGTAAAAAGTATCGCTATCTAACCCCAGCAAAGCTGATACCTGCAATGTGCCGCCTTGACTATACAATGAGTGAAGCAGATTGTGTCAGTAATTTTGTCAGGGAATATACAATCGCTTCGGGTGGACCGTATTGCGACTGCGGTTATACGAAAAGAAGTGCAAAATAAAATGTTATAGAAATAAGAGTAGTTTCACAGACTGCTCTTATTTTTTTTTTTGAAAAATTTTTGAAAAATTTAAATCTTTTTTCTAACCCCTCCTGTCTTACTTAATAGAAGGGAGGAAGGACAGATGAAAAACATAATAAAATGGTTTGTGCTGCTGATGCATAAGGATATGCAGAATTTTGAAATGAACGAGGATACGGATTGCTCGGTTCGCAAACAGATTATGAACAGAACAAATCGCAAAAAGGAAGGTGAAAGATTATGATGAAAATGAGAAAACCTGGATATATTGCACTTGCTGTCCTGATGGTAGCAACAATCGCTTTAACAGGATGTAGCAATGTGACAGAAGCAAAGGGAAGTCCGACTACGGAAAAAGAAAAAGTAGCAGAGAAAACACCACAGAAGAGGGTAAAAGTTATAGTAGAAAATGCTGCAGAAACAGCTATTGAAACAGTCAGATTGGCGCAGAAGACAGAAGAAACTGAAAATTTAGAACCGGAACTTGGGGTAGAAGAAGATACAGCGGAAGAAAACACAGAGGGAGAAAATGAGACAGGAACAGAGCAAGGAAAGACTGGGGAGACAGAACAGTCAGATAAAAATAAAAGCGGTAAGAAAAAGAATACAACAGTAGCAGATACAACCGATTCAAATAAGCCGCCACATGACGGAATGATATATGATGTCAATGAAGGAACATGGATTGATATGCCGGAGGTTCATCCGGATGGTTTTGACAGAAGTGCGGCCGAAGAGGTGTGGTCTTATGTGAATGCAGAGAGAACAGCAGCAGGCCTCAATGCACTTACCTGGGATGAGGACATATACAATTTTGCATGCCAGAGAGCACAGGCAATTGTATCAGATTTTTCCCATAATGGCTGTGGCAATTATGGAGAAAACATAGCATTAAATTCTGCGGGAAGCGCATATAGAATCCACATGCAGTGGTTTTACTCAACCGGTCATCACAATAACTATATGTTATCTTCCTATATAAAAGGTGCCTGTGCCATATATGTATATCAGGGTGTCTGGTATGCAGTGGAGAATTTTGCACTGGAAGAAAGTGAAAACAGTGGTGGAACGTTATCCTGCAATGCCTATGGACCGGAGGCAGAAGCAGCTTTAAATGAGTATATTGACAGTCATGACTGGTGAGAATAGAAGATGGAAATGTGCTTGCGGTGGAAGAGCTGTTTCTGTTAAAATTTTAAGAAATCAGGCGTTATAGGAAAAACACATGAGAAATAAGGAAGAAGGAAGGAAAAGAAAATGACATATACACAGGCAGTTGAAAAAGCATGTAATGGAGATTCGACGGGATTTGAATTTCTTTATGATACAACAAAAAATAATAAATATTATCTGGCTTTAAAATAAGTGAAAGATGAAGAGGCAGCAAAAGATGTTTTGCAGGAAGCATACATACGGGCGTGGAAAAATCTGGATAAACTAAAAGAACCGGAAAAATTTGATTCCTGGTTAGCACAGATTGTGGTAAATACAGCAAAAAATGAACTGGAAAAACGCAATCATACACCGCTAGATTTACGCATGGAAAGTGGTGAGGAAGAAGATGCAGAAATCATGGACCAGGCAGTAAGCGTCTGGGAAAATGAGCCGGAATTAGAATATACGAAAGAAGAGACCAGACAGCTGGTGCATGAGCTGATCGATGCATTGTCTGACGAGCAGCGTCTGGTTGTAATTGCCTTTGAATTAGAGGGACTTACCACAAAAGAAATTGCAGAACAGCTGGGCTGCCCGGAAGCTACAGTGAAATCAAGACTGCGTTATGGCAGGAATAATATCAAGACAAAGGCAGAGGAACTGCAGAAGAGGGGATACAAGCTTTACAGTGTTGCACCAATGCCGTTACTGCTGTATCTGTTGAAAAAGGAAATGGTTGTATCTGCGGCAGAGCCATCCACCCAGCTTTTATTAGGTGAATGTAGAAAAAGTATAGCAAAGAGTACATATGGTGCAGGAAAAACTGCAGCCTCAACAGCGGTAAAAGCCGCAGGCACAGCAAGAAAGATATCATTTTTGTCAACTGCAGCTGGAAAAGCGGTAATTGGAATCGTGGCAACGGCATCTATAGCAAGTGCGATGACAGTTGGTGTCATCAGCTACAATAAATCAAATGATAAAAATACGACCGCACAGGAAAATGTTCCGGCAGTAGAAGAAGTTCCGGTAAATGCAGACCAGCCAATAGATGGCGTGGGTGAGGATACAGAGACAACGGATGCACCAGAGGATGAAAATGGAAGTGAAAAATATGCTGATATTCCGGAATCTGTGCTTCCAAGTTCCGTGCGTAATGATAAAGACTATTTTGAATTCTGGGACGAGCCGGTAAAGGCAACCTGCTGGATTGACGGTGTCAAGGGAACGATTTATGCAGACTGGGATAAAACACAGATTATTAAAGAAGTTACCTATGACGTAGATGGCTATGAGGATGAGCTTCTTATTATTGGCTGTACACTGGATGGCGGTACCCATGCCATTGCAATTTATAACGGACAGTATGTTGTGGTAAATGATGCAATGTGGGATCATTGGTATAATGGAAAGAGTTCTGCCTTCGATTAATACGAAAACTTAAGATTTCGTTAAATTTATGGAACCGATTCTTAAGGTTGTCTGTGAGACATTGACCAACCAATTCCAGTAAGATATATTTGAATTAATGGGCTGCGGAAAAACAGTCCGGATTAAGGAGTATAAGTATATCAAAGTAAGGAGGAACTATGGGCATGGAAAAGCAGAAGGCGAAGACAGGTCCGAAAAAGAAGGTTGGAAAAAAGCAGAGAAGAAAGAGAAAACTGATACTTTTTATTGTAGAAGTATTAGTGATACTCATTTTGCTGGTAGTATTTTATGTAATGAGTAAGCTGAATAAAATCAATAATACCGGTTCCTTAGACGCGAAGAAGCTGAATATTAATATAGACAGCGAGACCCAGGAAGTGTTAGATAATTATACCAATATAGCTATCTTTGGAATTGACAACCGGAGCAGTGGAAATTATGAAAGCGGAAACAGCGACTGTATCATGATTGCCAGTATCAACGATGATACCAAGGAAGTGAAGCTTGTATCCGTATACCGGGATTCCTTTCTGGCAGTAGATGATAAAGACAGCCTGCGGAAACTGAATGCAGCTTATGCCAAGGGAGGACCGACCGGTGCAGTAGCGGCGTTAAATAAGAATCTGGATTTGAATATTACCGAATATGTATCCGTAGACTTCAATGCGGTAATGGAAGTTGTGGATGCATTAGGTGGAATAGAGTTGGATATTACCAAGGAAGAAGCCAGCAATATGCACATCTGGATTGATGAAATGAATGAAGTCATGGGAACCCATGGCAAGCCGGTTTCCGGACCGGGCGTGCAGCAGGTCAATGGAATACAGGCACTTGCCTATTGCCGCGACCGAATGAGCGGCGGAGACGATTTCCGCCGGACCGAGCGCCAGCGTATTGTAGTAGGAAAGATTGTAGAAAAAGCAAAGCAGGCAGACATCCTTACTTTAAATGATTTGGTAGACAAGCTGTTTCCGGACATTTCTACCAGCCTTTCTACCACAGAAATATTGGGACTTGCAGCCCATGTCAAAGAGTATGAGCTTGCAGATACCCAGGGCTGGCCATTCCAGTTAGACACCAAGATGATGGAAAAATCCATCGGAGCAGTAGTTGTACCAACGGATTTGGAGACTAATGTAGATTTGCTGCACCGCTATTTATTTGATGTAGAGGATTATGAAACGACAGATAAGGTGAAAGAAATCAGCAAGGCAGTAAGCAACAGGACAGGAAAGACGGCAGCAGATACCACCCGGGATACGAATCCGCTGGTGCAGGATGCGGCTGCTGCTGAAACAACAGAGTAAAAGGAAAATATAACCAAATTTTATAAAAATTTCACAAAAAATAAGAAAAATCCAGTTACCTTTTGTATATTATTGTGTTATGA
The DNA here is from genome assembly GCF_003479505.1 of Roseburia sp. AF15-21. Taxonomy (NCBI): domain Bacteria; kingdom Bacillati; phylum Bacillota; class Clostridia; order Lachnospirales; family Lachnospiraceae; genus Roseburia; species Roseburia sp. AF15-21. The sequence continues at coordinate 211,805 of NZ_QUHG01000002.1, forward strand.
TAAAAATATATCAGTAAACATACAATGATTAGCAAGGAGGTATTACGAATGCAGAGATTTACATTACCAAGAGATTTATACCACGGCAAAGGTGCATTGGAGGCACTGAAGAACTTCGAAGGAAAGCGCGCAATGATCTGTGTTGGTGGAGGCTCCATGAAACGGTTTGGTTTCCTGGATAAAGCAGAGGCATATCTGAAAGAAGCAGGTATGGAAGTGGAACTGTTTGAAGGAATTGAACCGGATCCATCTGTTGAGACCGTGATGAAGGGTGCCGCCGCTATGGAGAAGTTCAAGCCGGACTGGATTGTAGCAATCGGTGGTGGTTCTCCAATTGATGCTGCGAAAGCAATGTGGATTAAATATGAATATCCGGATATTACCTTTGAAGACATGTGTAAAGTATTCGGAATTCCGAAATTAAGAAAGAAAGCACATTTCTGTGCAATTTCTTCTACCTCAGGAACTGCAACAGAAGTAACTGCATTTTCCATTATTACGGATTATGAGAAGGGAATCAAATATCCGATTGCGGATTTTGAAATTACACCGGACGTAGCAATCGTTGACCCGGAACTGGCAGAGACCATGCCGCAGAAACTGGTAGCCCACACCGGAATGGATGCGATGACACATGCAATCGAAGCATATGTTTCAACTGCAAACAGTGATTTTACAGACCCGCTGGCACTCCATGCCATTGAGATGATTCAGCATGATCTGATTGATTCCTATAACGGAGATATGGCAAAACGTGATGCCATGCACAATGCCCAGTGTCTGGCTGGAATGGCATTTTCCAATGCACTGCTTGGAATCGTACATTCTATGGCACATAAGACCGGTGCCGCATTTGCCGACTACGGTGCACATATTATTCATGGCGCAGCTAATGCCATGTATCTGCCGAAGGTTATTGCATTTAATGCAAAGGATGAGACTGCAAAGAAACGTTATGGCGTGATTGCAGATTTTATGAAGCTTGGCGGAGAGACACTGGACGAGAAAGTCGCACTTTTAATCCAGTACCTGCGTAAGATGAATGATGACTTGAATATTCCGCACTGTATTAAGAACTATGGACCGGACAGCTATCCGGCTGAGCAGGGCTTTGTACCGGAAGAAGTATTCTTAGAGAGACTGCCTGAGATTGCAGCCAATGCAATTTTGGATGCCTGCACCGGCTCCAACCCAAGACAGCCAAGTCAGGAAGAAATGGAAAAACTGCTGAAATGCTGTTACTATGACACAGAAGTAGATTTCTAAAAAATAGATTAAAAATGAAGTAAGCCCCGTTTCGATATCGCATTGATATTTGAGACGGGGTTTTTACAGTCTGAAAAATGGTTTTACAAAGGTAATACCCCCACAGCACTGCGGGGGTACAAAGGGGAGTTATGAAAATTTATGAAAAAAGTTTTATCAAATAGAGAGACAAGACATTGGGGGATGAACCTGTTCTCTATTGATATTTGTAGTATACCCGGATTTTGTGAAAAATAATTGTCCAGATTATGAAAAAAGCGTTAAATTCTAAAAAAATTTTTCTGAAAAAAATTCACGAATCTTGTATATTTCCCTTGCGTAAAACACAAGATATGGTATACTGTATATGCGTTGAAGAGATTCGACACAAAATCTAGTACAGTTTTGTGTCGATTTTATGCGAATAGACTATTTTTTTATGGGAGAGGATTTCAATGAAAATCATTAAAAGAAGCGGCGCAGAGGCTGTTTTTGACATTTCAAAAATTATTATTGCAATCAATAAAGCGAACCATGAGGTGGTGGAAGCGGAACGATTGACTGCAGACCAGATTAAGGAGATTGCACAATATATAGAGGATTCCTGTAAGGATGCCAACCATGCCCTGAATGTAGAAGATATTCAGGACTTAGTGGAGGATCAGTTAATGGACAAGAGGGCTTTTTCTGTTGCCCGGAAATACATTACTTACCGCTATAAACGTGCCCTGGTACGTAAATCCAACTCTACGGATGAACAGATTTTAAGTCTGATTGAATGTAATAATGAAGAAGTAAAACAGGAGAATTCCAATAAGGATTCAACCGTAAACAGCGTGCAGCGTGACTATATGGCTGGTGAGGTGAGTAAGGATATTACCAGAAGATTCCTTCTCCCGGAGGATATTGTAGAGGCACATGAACAGGGAATTATCCATTTCCATGATGCAGATTATTTTGCACAGCATATGCATAACTGTGATCTGGTAAATTTAGAGGATATGTTACAGAACGGAACCGTTATCAGCGGAACCAGAATTGACAAGCCACATTCCTTCTCTACAGCGTGTAATATTGCAACCCAGATTATTGCTCAGGTGGCAAGTTCCCAGTATGGCGGACAGAGTATTTCACTGGCACATTTAGTACCATTTGTCCAGATCAGCCGCGAGAAAATTCATGCAGAGCTGGTGCAGACATTAAAAGAGAGCGATGTGGAGCTGAGCGAAGAGAAGATTAACAGCATTGTGGAAAGAAGACTTCATGCGGAAATCGAGCGGGGCGTACAGGTTATCCAGTATCAGGTAGTAACCCTGATGACTACCAACGGACAGTCCCCATTCGTAACCGTGTTCATGTATCTGAACGAAGCAAAGAATGAGCAGGAGAAAAAAGACCTTGCCATGATTATAGAGGAAGTGCTAGACCAGCGTTATCAGGGTGTTAAGAATGAGGATGGCGTATGGATTACACCGGCATTTCCAAAGTTGATTTATGTATTGGAAGAGGATAATATCCATGAGGATTCGGAATACTATTATCTGACCAAGAAAGCAGCAAAATGTACTGCAAAGCGTATGGTTCCGGATTATATTTCTGAGAAGAAAATGAAGGAATTAAAAGATGGCAACTGCTATACCTGTATGGGCTGCCGTTCCTTCCTTACCGTATATCATGATGAAGATGGCAAGCCAAAGTTCTACGGTCGTTTCAATCAAGGCGTGGTAACCTTGAATCTGGTAGATCTGGCGTGCTCTTCCGGCGGAGATTTTGAAAAATTCTGGAAGCTATTTGATGAGCGTTTGGACCTTTGCTACCGTGCATTGATGGCGCGTCATAACCGCCTGAAGGGAACACCTTCTGATGTGGCACCGATTCTCTGGCAGTACGGAGCACTTGCCCGTCTGAAAAAGGGCGAGACCATAGACAAGCTTTTATATGGTGGATATTCTACTATTTCACTGGGCTATGCAGGACTTTGCGAATGTACCAGATATATGACTGGAAAACCACATACCGACCCGGCAGCAACACCATTTGCCTTAAAGGTAATGCAGCGGTTAAATGATGCCTGCAAGGAGTGGAAAGAGAAAGAAAATATTGATTTCTCCGTATATGGAACACCGCTTGAGTCTACCACCTATAAATTTGCAAAATGTTTACAGAAACGTTTCGGAGTTATTCCGGGTGTTACCGATAAGAATTACATTACCAACAGTTATCATGTGCATGTAACCGAAAATATCGATGCATTTACCAAACTGAAATTCGAATCCCAGTTCCAGGCACTTTCACCGGGTGGAGCAATCAGCTATGTGGAAGTTCCGAACATGCAGGATAATCTGGATGCTGTTTTATCTGTAATGAAATTCATCTATGAGAATATCATGTATGCAGAGTTAAATACCAAGAGCGATTACTGCCAGGTATGTGGCTATGATGGTGAGATTCAGATTGTAAAAGATGATGATGGAAAATTAGTATGGGAGTGCCCGCATTGCCACAACCGTGACCAGGATAAGATGAACGTGGCAAGACGTACCTGTGGTTATATTGGTTCCCAGTTCTGGAATCAGGGAAGAACCCAGGAAATCAAGGAGCGTGTACTTCACTTATAAAAAGAAAGTGAAAAGAAAATGCATTATTCAGCGATTAAATATAATGATATTGCGAACGGCACCGGTGTAAGAACGGTGCTGTTTGTATCCGGCTGCCGGAACCACTGTAAAGAGTGTTTTCAGCCGGAAACATGGGACTTTAAAAATGGAGAGGAATTTACAAAAGAAGTAGAAGATGAAATTCTTGCATCTTTGGAATCTCCCTATATCAAGGGACTGACTCTTTTGGGAGGAGACCCTTTTGAACCGGAAAACCAGCATGCACTGCTTCCATTTATCAAGCGGGTGCGGACGGAACATCCGGAAAAAGACATATGGGCATATACCGGATATGTACTGGATAAGGATTTGGTACCGGAGGGAAGAAGATATACCGAGGATACGAAAGAATTATTATCCTTAATCGATGTGCTGGTGGATGGCCCTTATGTGGCAGAGCTATATGATATTACATTAAAATTCAAAGGTTCTTCCAATCAGCGTGTCATTGACTGCAGAAAATACAATGAAACAGGAGTCATTGAAGAACTGATGTAAACTGCGTGAAAGATAAAGTAGAATCCGGAAGGATTCTATTTTACTTTATAGTGTTTTTATATTAAAATAGAAATAACGTGATTGTTTTAAGGAAAGATATAGGAGAAGAACATGGAAATTAGTAAAGAGCGTAAAGAAGAATTATTAGAGACCCATCTTTTGAATTATGAAATGCCGGATGAACAGGAACTTGCAAAGCTTACTTTAGAGGAGCTGGAATTTCTGATTCGTTCTGCAGAAGTACATCATAAGAAGAAAACCTTTGTGGCAGATAACTTTTTAAAGAAGATAGAAGTGTTTAACAAGATTCTGGCAGATAAAATAAAGGGATGCAAAGAGCTTTACTGCGCATGGGACAAGCATACCGGTTACCCGCGTGTTATGGGGGACGGAAGTGTATTAATCTTTTCAACAAAAGAATTTGCTCAAAGAGCAATAGAACATTATAAAGAGCAGAATGTAGAACTGGAATTAAAAGGAATCAGAGGAGACAAGCAGATGTTCTTCTGGGCAAACCTCCACTGGTGGGGTATGGAAGATCTGATACTGGATGTGGGAAGCTATTCCTGCAGATTAAAAAGAGATGATTTGCTTCCACCACCGGATTTTTCCGAGCTTTCCAAAGCACAGATTCCGGTTGTAAATCCGGCTCTGATTCTTGCAATGGCAAGACACAGACAGATTTTATTTGAAGAAAAGAAAGATGAACAGTGGAAACGTGCGGAGCAGTTCTTATGTGACCGTATGTTAAAAGAGGTAGTCCGCGGGGAATTCTTATGTCCGGTAAAAGTGGTAGAGGACCCGAAGGAAGAAAAGGATGCAGACGGAAAAAAGGGAACAGCCCTTCAGTTTGCATTGTTACAGGATAGCAATGGAGCACAGTGGATGCCGGTGTATACAGACTGGCAGAGTTTTCAGAAGATTTATAATGTAAAGGAATGGAAGGGACAGAAAGTCAGTTTTGACCAGCTGATGAAGATTGCAGGAGAGCGAGATTTTGTAATCAATCCGGGCAGTATGGAACTTCGGGTAGAAGAGAACCGGAAGAAAATTATTATAGGTTATTTCAAACGATATAAGAGGCAGGAAGCTGAGATGGCATCTGGCAATCTTGTTGAAAAGAAAACGGGTGTATTTGTTGGTGAGCCAATTGCGGAGGTGGATGAACTGAAACAGATACTCAGTGAATATATGAAGAAACAGAAGAATATCAAGAAAGCATATCTGGTAACGAAGATTGAACGTAAGGATGACATTAGTTATTTGCTGGTTGTAGAGTTTAAGGGTGAGAGAAAGAGCGTCTTTGAAGGAATTGCTGAAGCTGTAAAGCCGTCCCTTGGCTATATGCGTCTTGATATGCATGAAGCAGACGAAAAGGCAATGGAGCTGATTGGTGAGGTTGCACCATTTTATAAAAAGACTTTTCTGGGATTGTAAATTGCAGGAGGAAATATGGAACAAAAAGAATTAGATGGCAAAGTCTGGGAAGTAAGTGGATTCGTATTTGAAAATGAAGAACAGGCAAAATTGGCAAAAAAGGAAGTGGAAGGAATCCAGTACATACATGATAATATGAACATGGATAATCCACAGATGGTACAGGAAATCTACCAGAGAATCATGGCTCAGGAATTGTTCCATACACCGATAGGATATGCCTATCTAAAAGAACTGCAGGATTATCTGAAAGGACTGCCCGGGGTGGATGCATCCGAAATACCAGGTATTCCTGTGAAAGATATGGGCTTAGACCTTGACCATGTAGCTGGCAAAGAAAAATCTGGTGAGCACCAGAATGAAAATGCTGATAAAAATTCAGAGGAACAACAGGAAACGAAATTACAGAAGCGCTGCCGCATCTTACTTTCTGTGAATATTGTGCTGATTATTATTGTTATTGCCATGTTTGCCATCAGCCTTACCAGTGGCAGTACCACAATCTTAAATTATGAGACGAAAATCATTAATAAATATGAAGAGTGGGAACAGGAACTGGATGAAAGAGAAGCAGCACTGGATGCTTTGGAAAAACAGAATTAAATCGCAGAAGAACACAAATTTGACATATTTATCCGTTAAACTATAGAAAAAAGAAGAGGGAAGCAAATATGGAAAAACGTAAAATTCTGGTGGTAGACGATGAAAGCCGTATGCGTAAGCTGGTGCGGGATTTCCTGGTAAAACAGAACTTTGAAGTGTTAGAGGCAGGAGACGGAGAAGAAGCCTTAGACGTATTTTATAAAAATAAAGATATTGCATTGATTATTCTGGATGTTATGATGCCGAAGATGAATGGCTGGGATGTATGCCGGGAAATCAGGGAAAGTTCCAGGACACCGATTATCATGCTGACAGCCAAGAGTGAAGAAAGTGATGAACTTTTAGGATTTGAACTTGGTGTGGATGAATATATCAGTAAACCATTCAGCCCGAAGATCCTGGTGGCAAGGGTAGAGGCAATTTTGCGGAGAACCGGCAATTATACAGAAGATGATGTGCTGGAAGTAGGTGGCATTGTAATGGACAAGGCTGCCCACATGGTAACGATTGACGGTAAAAATATTGATTTGAGCTATAAAGAATTTGAACTTCTGGCATATTTTATGGAGAATAAGGGAATTGCTTTATCCCGTGAGAAAATTCTGAATCATGTATGGAATTATGATTATTTCGGTGATGCCAGAACCATCGATACCCATGTGAAAAAGCTGCGTAGCAAGATGGGCGAAAAAGGGGATTATATCAAGACAATCTGGGGTATGGGCTATAAGCTGGACATTGATGCACCGCAATAGAATGTGATAAGGTGGAAGATATATGGCAAAGAATAAGAAAAAACAGCATTCCATTACAACGCAGATTACATTGACTATCGTTGGATTAGTGGCCGGCACGGTATTACTGTGCTGGCTTCTTAATGTTACCCTGCTGGAAGGCTATTATACCCGCTATAAACAGGAAGTGCTGGAAAATGGGTTTCAGCAGATTAATGCGGCCAGTGAACAGGGAATCTTAAATACATCAGATTATGATATAGATTTTGAAAAAATCTGTTCCAATGGTAACCTGACGATTTTAATCATTACATCTGATGGTACAGTAGTGCGTTCTTCTACCAATGGTGTGGAAAATCTCAGGATGCAGTTTATGGAAATTATCATGGCAAGTGTGCAGAATGATGATATGCATCTTAATATGAAAGTACTGAAAGCAAACGACAATTATGTCATGGGAGAAAAAGAGGATACCAGGCTGGAATCGGATTATCTGATTCTCTGGGGAACCCTGGCAGATGGTAATCTTTTGCTGGCGAGAACTCCATTGGAAAGTATCAAGGAAAGTGCGCAGGTGTCTAATCGTCTGCTGATGGATGTAGGAGTTGTTGCGGTAATAGTGAGTGGTATTATCATTTTTTTTGTTCCCCGCCGTATTACTAACCCAATTCTGCGGCTTACAGATATATCCAAGAAAATGGCAGAATTCGACTTTGATGCGAAGTATGAGGTCAAGGGAGATAATGAGATTGAACAGTTGGGCGAGCATATGAATCAGCTATCGGAAATCTTAGAGCGGACCATATCGGAATTAAAGAGTGCCAATAATGAATTGAAGATAGATATCGAAAAGAAGGAACAGATTGACGAGATGAGAAAAGATTTTCTGTCAAATGTTTCACATGAGTTAAAGACACCTCTGGCACTGATTCAGGGTTATGCAGAAGGCTTACAGGAATGTGTGCAGGACGATCCGGAGAGCAGAAATTTCTATTGTGAGGTCATTACAGATGAAGCAGAGAAGATGAACCGCATGGTAAAGAAACTTCTTACTTTGAATCAGCTGGAATTTGGGAATGATGCTATTGTGATGGAACGGTTTGATATCACCGAACTGATACGTGGAGTAACTGCCAGTAATGCCATTATCTTAGAACAGAAGGGAGCTATTCTGGAATTTGACGAGCAGCCGTTTTTTGTATGGGCGGATGAATTTAAGATAGAAGAAGTTATAACCAATTATCTGAGCAATGCAATCAACCATTTGGAAGGTGAAAACCGGATTAAAATTTCTTATGAATGTAAGCAGGATGTAGTAAGAGTCAGCGTGTTTAATACCGGAAAGCCGATTCCGGAAGAAGACATTGATAATATCTGGATTAAATTCTATAAGGTAGATAAAGCAAGAACCAGAGCTTATGGAGGCAGCGGAATTGGTCTGTCCATTGTAAAAGCAATTATGGATTCCATGCATCAGCAGTGCGGAGTCATTAACCATGAGGATGGTGTGGAATTCTGGATAGAATTAGACACCAGCAATCGCGATGATAACGAGGAAGAACGTGAAATAACTATTGCCTGAAAGCCGGAAAAATGCTAACATGGGAATAGATTGATAAGTTAAGGAGTGCCTATGAGAGACAGAAAGATAAAAACAACGGCATGTGTGCTGTTGGCTGCGTTATTATTAGGCGGATGCGGAGAGCAGCCGATTGAATTAACAGAGCAGGAAGAACAGACAATTGTAGATTATGCAGCACATGTAGTATCAAAGTATAATATAAAGCAGCAGGATGGAATTGTAAGACTATCGAAGAGTGAAGAGACAACAGAGACTGCAGATACCGAGGCTGTGGAACAGCCGGATTCCACTGAGCAGATGCCATCAGAAGGTGGAGATGCAACAGGAACTCCGGAGAATGCGGCATCGGACAACAGTGTGTCCTTAAACGATGCAGTGGCAATACCGGGCATTGATGTGCAGTATACTGGGGCAGAATTTGCTTCCGTCTATCAGCAGGATTCGTCTTATATCGTAGAGCCGACCGCTGGAAATAAGTATCTGGTTTTACATTTTCATTTAAACAATGCCGGAACCGAAGCAGTTGATTGTGATATGTTAAGCCGCAAGGTGTCATTCCGCATGACATTAAATGACAGCGTGGAAGCTGTTGCACAGGTCTCAATTCTGTTAAATGACCTTGGCACATATCAGGGGACTATTGAAGCAGGAAGTGGCACAGATACGGTTTTACTCTTTGAGGTGCCGGAAGGTACACCGGAAGATTTGAGTAAAATCTCTCTGGAAGTAGTCGAAAACACGGTACATAAGACCTGTAATCTATAAAATAGTAAAAATATCTAAAGAATTGTAAAAAAACGGTGCATTTTTATGTAATATTATGTTATAATTTGAAATAGAAATATTCTAAGAAATGACCTTGGGAGGAAAACATAAATGGAGACAAATATTCTGTTAGAAAATGGTACGAACGAACTGGAAGTGCTGGAGTTTACTTTAGGGGATAATCATTACGGAATTAACGTAGCGAAGATTCGTGAGATTTTATCCTATCAGCCGGTAACCCCGGTACCAAATGCACATCCGAGTGTGGAAGGAATCTTTATGCCACGAGATACCATGCTGACGGTAATCAGCCTGAGAAGATGTCTGGGTATGCAGGATGAAGAAGGAAAAGGTTTGTTTATTATCACAAACTTTAATAAATTAAATATTGCATTCCATGTAGATCAGGTTATTGGAATTCATCGTGTCTCCTGGTCAGAGATTATCAAACCGGATGCAACGATTAATGTCCAGGACAAGGGTGTATCAACCGGAGTCATTAAACTGGATGGACAGTTGATTGTTATTCTTGACTTTGAAAAAATTATTTCTGATATCAGCCCGGAAACAGGACTTAAGGTATCTGATGTAGAGCATCTGGAAAATCGTAACCGTAATGATTCCCCGATTATGATTGCAGAGGATTCCCCCTTATTAAGTAAATTGATTACAGATTGTCTGAAGAAAGCAGGTTATACCAACCTGAATGTCAATATGAACGGACAGGAAGCATGGGACAAGCTTTGTGCTTATGAGAAAGCTGGCAATGTAAAAGATAAAGTACATTGTATTATTACTGATATCGAGATGCCATTGATGGACGGACACCGGTTAACAAAACTGGTAAAAGAGAACGATAACATGCATGATATTCCGGTAATCATTTTCTCTTCCCTGGTAAATGATGAAATGAGAAGAAAAGGTGAATCACTCGGAGCAGACGCCCAATTGACTAAACCGGAGATTGGAAGTCTGGTACAGGCTATCGACAGACTGATTGACCAGACTGGAAAGTAAGGAAAGAACGCAGACAAAGGGGTGTGATGTTACATCACATCCCTTTCCTTTACGCTGTCCGGCATCTGCTGGGAGATGTTGTGGCAGACCCTGTAAGCAGATATACAGGCAACTTGGATACATGGAGGTATAAATTTGAGTAAGAGTGAAGATTATCTGGACGATTTGCTGAATTCAGTTTCAGATGCTAACAGAAGAAATAATAAGAAGGATATCGAGAATTTGATTCAATCAATGAATGAAGAAGCTGCAAAGCCAAGAGAGCGGGAGAAAAAAACGGTAGAGAAGAAACACGAGGATTACTCCGGCACAGGTTTCCTGCATGAATTTGAACAGGAGCTGGCAACAGGAGCAGCAGATGATTTCCTGCAGGAATTCGAAATGGAATTAGACGAAGAGGCATCAAATCAGGCAGATATTGATGTCAATGAAGACCAGACATCCGATATGGAGGCAGCTTTTGCAACAAAACAGCCGGAAGCAGCAAACCAGTCAGAAGAAACCAATCAGCTGCGGGATGCTTCAGAGCCAGTCTCATCAGAGGGCACAGATATGGCAACAGATGGGTCTGCACCGTCAGATATGATGGAAGATGTGGATGACATCATGGACGCTGTCCGGAAGAAAGTGGGCGATTCCGGAGAGGAAGAACATATGGATACGTCGAAAACACCGGAAGATGATGCTTCCGAGGAAGAAGAGCCTCTGGGCTTTTTTGATACGCTGGATGAAGATTCGGCGGCAGAGATACCAGAAGCATCAAAGACAGAATCTGAGGAAGAGGAACCACTTCTTTCAGAAGATGATGATGCCATTAATCTTATGGATATGTTATCCGGAGATGCTGACTTATCCGATATCGGCGATTTGCTGAAAGCAGATGAAAATGGAGAAGAATTAGAGCATTCAGAAGATGAGGACAGTGAGGTCCAGGATGAATTTGAACGCCTTGGAAGTATCGAAGAATTAAAGGATTTAAAGGAAGCAAAGGAAAAGAGAAAAAAACAGGGATTCTTCAGTAAAATTATGTCCGTTTTATTTGGACCGGATGAAGAAGAGGATGATACAAAGATTGCAGAAGATGACAGCCTTGGCAGCATTTCATCCGAAAATAGAGAAATCTTAAAAGAGATGGATGCAGACGAGGGAGCCGGTAAGAAGGGAAAGAAAGAGAAGAAAAAGAAAGAGAAAAAAGAAAAGAAGGAAAAGGCGAAGAAGGAGAAGGCGCCAAAGGTAAAGAAAGAGAAGCCTCCAAAAGAAATAGACCGTACGCCGCCTCTTCCGAAGAAGCCGGTTATTCTGATTTTTATTATGGCACTTTCCCTTCTAATCTTGATTTTGCTGGGAAGCTCCAATTTACAGTATGGACAGGATATGCAGCAGGCAAAGGATGATTTTGCAAGCGGCTCCTATGTAACAGCATTCCAGACCGTAGCCGGTTCTTCTGTAAAGGGAAAAGACGAGAATTTCTATAAGAAAGCACAGGTGCTGGCTTCCATACAGAGCGAATATCAGTCTTATGAGAGCTTAAGCGGAATCAATGAAAATGAAATGGCTTTGGATGCGTTGATTCGTGGATATGGCAGATGCGTAGATGGTGCAGACCTGGCTCAGGAATATGAGATAACAGATGAAATGGCAGGACTGAAGAATCAGATTTTGCAGCAGTTATCAGACCATTTTGGTGTATCAGAGGAAAAAGCAGCAGAATTGCATGCCATGACAAAGAGAACAGATTATACAAAGGCAATTCAGGAGATACTTGCAGCAGCAGGACTGGAATAGGAGAACATTATGATAGCAATTATTGACTATGATTGCGATTATCTTCTCAAATCTACTGAAAATATAGCATTATAAGGTGCATGGTGAAAAAATCTTCTGATTATACTAATTATTTACTAATTACAATGCCTTAAATGCATACCAAAATTAAAATCGAATAGAACATTAGGACATCTAAATAAGTCCATATACTTGTATTTATGATGAGTATGTGGGCTTATTTTAGTGCCTTAAACCATAAAGCCAAGGTTTTTCTCATATATAGCAATAAAGCGTCTATATGTGGCAAATACAGTGACGCAGGAGCATTGTAAATCAATAATGATATGAAAATTGAAAGAGGAATTTCATGCGAAAAAAATAACGTAACAGGAGGAAAATTAATGTTTGGAACTGTAATTAAATATTTTAGCAATAAGGGATATGGTTTTATCCGAGGGGAAGATGGACAGTCATACTTTATTCATTCATCCAAGTTGAATGGGGAACACATAGAACGAGGATATTATGTGTTCTTTAGATCATTTAGTAACAATGGAAGAGATAACAATGCAAAAGATGTAACTGTAATTGAAGCAACAGAAAGGAAAAGACGATGACAAGAAGAGATTTTATAAGGTTGGTGGCAGATAATGCTGGAATGCCAAAGTATAAAGCAAGAATATTTTATAATGCATTTATTGAAACATTGATGGAAGTGTTAGAATCAGGCGATTATGTATCGTTGTATGGATTCGGAAGATTTTATATTCAGGATTATGATAAATATACTACGTCAAATCCGAGAAATCCAAAAGAAATGATTTCAGTTCCAGCACATAGGAGGTTGAAATTTGACCAGAGTGTAGTTGTAAAACAGTATTTGAATAATGATGAAAAATCAGAACAAAAAGAGTAATCGGCAGACATACACCGATTCAAAACAATTGATGGATATTTCCCAACAGACAGGAAGTAAAAGAAAGTCTGTATCAGAAATCAAGAATATCTTTTGTGCTAATTCTGCACATTTTCCAATATAAAAATTGAATAATACGCCTGGCTGCACTTAGCAGTTTATTAAGATGCGTCTGATTTGGTACATCGATTCTTGATGTCTGGTTATAACGAAGGAGGATTATGACAGTTGAAAAAAATAACGAAACAAAAATATGTAAAAAATGTGGGAGGGAACTTCCATTAAGCAAGTTCAGATTGGTACAAGGAAAATATTACAATCCTTATTATCTTGGTCAGTGTAAAGAATGTGAATACCTCTATCAGAGAGGATATTTAGAAGAAAAAAATAAAATTGAATATGTGGACAACTTGGAACATCTGGTTGAAATTCAGTATAAGAATATCATACCAGAGAGAATACTTGATATTGATTCTTTAGATATTCTTCCAATTGGTACAGATGAAATATTTGTGAAACTGATGGATTATAAAGATGCATGGTTATCCAATTATGGGAGAATAATTAAATATTCTGGTAGCAGATATCATCTTATGCAAGGTAGTTGTGATGCAAATGGGACTTTAAGATATACGCTCAGTAAAAGTGTTTATATTGACGGTGAGTGGAAATATAAAATTGACGTGGTATATGCACAAAAAGTGGTTGTGGAAGAGTTTATTGTAAATCCAGATAAGGCAAATAACATTTATGTTTGGCATAGTGGAGCTGATAAAGAGGATAATTATTATAGAAATCTTTATCCATTGAATAAGGAACAATACCGCATTGTAAAAAATCATTTTAATAAAACTGGTGATGATTCAGAACAGTTTATTTTGAACGTAATCAATGATATTCGTTTTAAGCCTGATAATTGGAGTTCCAGATGCATGATTCCAACCGTTACAGGAGTCGGATATTGGGGCAGAGACGATGTTGACTGTAAGTCAGAATCCTATTTGCGTTGGAGTGATATGCTTCAAAGATGTTATAACAAAAAATTGCATGAAAGAAGTCCTCAGTATATAGGATGTGAAGTCTGCCAGGAATGGAAGAATTATAGCAATTTTAAACTATGGTGGGATAAACATAAACCAAACTATAAGGTTGATCTTGACAAAGATATTCTTTTTAAAGGAAATAAGGTATATAGCCCTGAAACATGTGCTTTTGTGCCACATGAAATAAACACTTTATTTGTAAATGGCAAGGCTTGTCGTGGTGAATTACCTGTAGGTGTTTATTATGATACTGAGAAAGGTAAATATAGGGCAAATATGGCTTTTATGGGACGAAGTATAAAACTCGGCACATTTGATACAGCAGATGAAGCGTTTGCAAGATATAAGGAAGATAAGGAAGATTTTGTTAAGGATATAGCAGAGCAGTATAGGAAACAAATACCACAGAAAGTATACAAAGCTATGTTGAATTGGAAAGTTGAGATTACGGATTGATACTATATCATAGTAAAATGCTAAGAAATAAAAGTATATTTGTTTCGTTATTGCATATAATTAAAATAAAAGCTTGATTTGTGACTGAGCATGTGATAGATTTTTATATAGAAGATTCTATGGAAGACAGCCTTAAAATGCTCAGCTATTGAAAATTGGTAGTTGGGGTGGTATAATGTGAGTAAAGAAAAGAAATATGAGAAGGAGGATGAGATAATGGAAGCAATTAACAAACCACAAGAAGCCATGATGATTACACAAGGAATGACAAAAGCATTTATTGATTTGTTAGTATCTCAAAAGCGTTCAAAAGTTTATTGGAATGAATGTTTGAGTACGAAGAAAAGCATCTCTTCTTCTAATATGGATAAATTGAAAGAAATGTGCAATGGAGAAGAATAATGTCAGAGTTCCAATATGTTGAACTGAGTAGTGCATGTGTGAGTCAGGATGTATTGCAAAAATTTAATTGCGGTCATCCTGACTTTAATAATTTTTTGGTTGATGATGCTGTCAAATATAGTGATAATGGTGATGGGGTTACATATATATTAGTTGATAAAGACGATTATGATAATAAAAAAATATCAACAATATTTGCATTTGCTACAATACAATCAACATCATTACAATATTATGATATTAAAAATGAAGATAAGGTATATAGTATTTCAGGAGTAGAAATTAGATATTTTGCAATAGCTAAAAAGTTTCATGGGCAAACAGCATATTTAATTGATTCTAGTAAACATTATAGTACAATATTTTTTGAATGGTTATTAACAGATTTGTATGAAATGTCAACAAAAACGATAGGTTTTCAAGCAATTTTTTTGAGGGCGAATGGAAAAGGAGAAAAATTGTACAGAAGGAAAAAGTTTGTTGATGCTACAAAATATATCATTCCATATGAAGAAGATGATCCGTTAGGAAAATGTATTCCAATGTGTTTAATGATTCAAGATGATATTTATAATATTTTTGGTATAGATGAATAAAATAGATGGGCATATCAGGTAGAAATACTTGGTTTGCCCTATTTTTTTACATTTTTTCAGAAAGGGGGATGATTATATAGTAGGTACTTAAAATTTTAGAATGTTTATGCACCTACCCCCTGTGGGTTCGAAAGAATGGATTTTGGTGATTGTCATGTGAATGGATGTACTATAGCCTTTTCTGACAAACACGATTTTTTCTAAAATGTAAACCTACCGGGGTATGCTACACAATATCAAAAAATAACATAGAATAAGGCTAAGAGATTACTTTTTCCTAGCCTTATTTTTGCATTTTTTAAAAGTTCCTTACTTCTATAATCATTTTTTATTATCCAGTGTCCGCTTATACTGTCGATATTCTTCTGTATAAAACAATTCAATTAGTTCTAAAACATCGCATTTTAGAACTGCCGCCCATTTTAGCAGCATTCTAATATCGGGATTACATTTTCCAAGGATTCTAGCAGAAAGATTTTGACGTTCCATATTGATAACCCTTGCAAATTCTGCCGTATTTTTAAAGCCGTGTGATGTGATAAATTGCTTTATAGCAATTATTTCCTTTTTTGTTCGTGTGATTTTCTCTTTTTGCATATTATAACTTTCTTTCTATGCTTCTTTATTTTCCAAAGTTTTCAATTCTTTTTCTAGATCTTTTAAACCCTTTAGATCTTCTGTTAATTCTCTGATTCCTTCTATACGTTTTTCTATCGTTGTCAAATCACGATTTACCGCCTCAATAATGCCATCAATTGTACTGTCTTTCCAATATTCATAGTCATTATTGCTTTCTGTACTCAGGAGTGCAAAAAACTCTGTTAATAAATCCACCTGATCGCTAATAGTATTTCTCATTTCCTCTATTTTTTCCGCTTTTTCTAATTTAGTCATGATTTTATTCCTCTATTGGTTAGATTAATTTAAAAAGTCCAGTAAATTTTATATACCACTTGTTTTTATGTTGAGCTTCTTTTTTCTGCTTCCGTTCCAATTTCTTCATATAATAAAGTGAATTATCCACTTTGATATATTCCAACATCTGAAGCGGTGTGAGTGATTCATACGGAGTTAGCAAGTTTTGATCTATTACCTGTATTCCTTCTGCTGTTGTTATTATCCTAAATTTAAACATTGTTATTTTCCTCCTTCTGAGTTTATTTACACATTCCATGTATAGCCTGTACACATCCGTATAGCCATCCATTTAAATAATCAATGTTATAACAATATTGGGTATAATTTCCGAATTCTTTTCTTTCTTTAGTAGTAAAAATATAATACCCTTTTCCAAAATTTTCTTTTTCTATAGATATGTAATCAAAATTCGCTTTATAAGCGTTTAAATTATCTTTGATAGTTTCAAGTTCTTTTTCTGTCATTTTTAATCCCTCCATGATTTTGTTTCAGTGTCATATAATGCACCGTTTGCATCCTGATATTCTTTGTTTTTACTGTATGTAAACTTGTAACACTTGTGACTGTCTATAAATACGATTGAGCGGTTCCCGTTTTCCATTGCAAAGCGTTCGCGGAAACCACCTTTTTCATATGCCTTTTTCATTTCTAAAGATCTAAAGTTTTTCATGGTTAAAACCTCCTTCTAATTTCTATGGATGTCGATATAGTCAATAATACAATTTCCTGTTTTTGTTACATGATATGTAATAGTTCTTTCGTTTTTTTCATAATTGAGAAAACCATAAGCACAACTTGCATCCGTTGCGGTTGTTGCCTCTAATGTTTCTCCTTTTTCATTTTCAAAAACTCCATAATATTTAGGGTTCCCGTATTGGCTGCTATTTCTTCTTTCGTAGTCGATCAATTTTCCTGTAAATGTTAATTTTTTCATGTTGCTACCTCCTGAATATTTTTATTTTCCTTCTATAAAATTTTTCATTTCTTAAAAAGCAATTGATTTGTTAAGATTATAATACACGAAAACGTGTACTGACACAATGGTAAAAGTACACGAAATAGTATATTTGAAATTGTGAAAGTTCACTATAACGTGTACAAAATAAATAAAACAAAGTACACGAAAACGTGAATTATTGTATATTATGCGAATAGATAAAGTACACTGATTCGTGTATAATGCAATTATAAGGTCAAGAAAACAAGACCACAACAAACAAATCATTTTTTATAAGGAGGTACGCGTTATATGTGTATTAGTAAAAAAGAACTTGAAAAAAAAGTACAGGAGTTAAGAAGCCTCAAAGCGTTAAAAGAAGAGACAGAGGACGGAATCGAAGCGGTTGAGCGTGAAATCATTTCTTATATGAAAGAGAATGAAACCGACACCGAAATTACTGATACGGGAAGGATTACTTATAAGGAACAAAGCAGAACGACACTAGATAAAAAAAAGCTTACGGAAATCTTGGGAGATGACTTAAAACCATTTGAAAAAACAACAAATTATATGGTTTTACGGGTGAAATAAATAATTAATAGGCAAGGGGAGAAGTTCCCCAAGCCTGTACAAAATAAAAAGGAGAGCAAAACCATGCAGAAACAGACAATACAATTAGCAACAGTAGTAAAAAATGGAGTTATTCAGAAAGTCGGTAATAGCTCAATATATCATTCATCAATTCAGTATGACGGAAGAAAAACAAAGTGGTTTGATGATTCTAAGCTAATCCACAAAAAATCATCAATAGATTCCAGTCAGTTACCCATAGAAAAATAGCAACCAAAAATGTTCACTTAACCATTAAAAAAGAGTAGGAGATATAAACATCATGAAAAATAAAATAATGACAACAAACATTGGAACAATTAACCTTGCAGAGATAGATATTATCACAGACTGTATGGAAATCTTTATTCCAATATTGACAGTATCAGAAAATTTACGAGCTACCATTGAGGAAAGTATTAAGACGGCTAAAGAAAAATATCAGCATGAATATTTAGATTGCAGGGCTATGAAGTGGAGTGACGCAGGAGCTAGTCTTTCATTTCAGGAGCTACATATCATTATTGAAAGTGGTCATATTTCATACGAACTTTGTTTCAATATCGAGGATAAGGAAAATGATTTTATTGAAACAGGATTTAATCTTAAAGTGGATTTGTCGGAACATACAGAGGAAATCAAGAAGCTAATCATTAAAGCCATGATTGATAAATTCTTCTAATCAATGGATGGAAAATTTGTTAAGGTATGGGGTTCTTCGGAATCCCTACCTATTGGAAAATATCGGAGGTGCTACAGTATGAAATTGGAAAAATTAACAGATACAGAACGGAAATTTGCAGAAGAAAACCATAATTTGATTTATGAATTTTTGCATCAGAAGGAATTAAGTATAGAAGAATATTACAATATTGCTGTTTTTGGATTTTTAAAGTCGGTACAGGTATATCATAGACGGAAAGATTTGAATGGAAAATATAAGTTCTCGGTAATTGCTTGGAAATATATGCAGTCAGAAATTGGAAATTATATCAGAATGGCTTGTAGCAAGAAGAGAACCACAACAGAAAATATTCTGAGTTTGGATGCAGACAATGAAGAGAAGGAAAATATTTACAATATGATTGGTGGAAAATCTGTGGAAGCCGATGTGATGGAAAATTTCTGTATGGATTGCATAATGGAAAATTTGACAGAGATACAACGAAAAATCATATGTTTAAAAATGGAAGGATACAGTAATACAGAAACATTTTTAATATTGGAAATTCCATCATCAACTTTCTATAAGGAAATAAACCGGATCAAAAAGGTATTGGAAAATTTAATTGCTTAATCAGGATGAAACGGAAATGGAAGCACTTTTAGTAAATGTATTGGAAAATAAAGTTGAAACTGTAGATGTAAATGGATTGGAAGATTATTATAAGTTGCTCCATTGTACAACGATTGATATAGTGAACAGAGGAATCAATGGAAAGAGATATGACATTATTTGTGATGATGAAGGAACTTTTTCAGATGCTCCGTTAATTTCAGTTATTGACGATTTGGGCAGAGTTACGTTTGTTGGAAATCTGATTGTATGCGGTGGAGCGGACGAAGTAATATATTCAGCAACAGAAATGCTTCGGATGGAAAAGAAAAACCGTAAAAAACTAGGAGCATTGGCAGATTTGCCAGTGTATAGTATTCCTTACGCACAAGTGAAAAAGATAGCAGCGATAAAGAATCATATTTGGTGTTTATAATCCAAAATAAAAGATTATAATGATGGAAACATCTTTAGTTCTAAAACAGATCTTAGGGATACTCTGTCTATTAATTTCCTACAGTAAATTTACACTACCTTGAAAAATAAACGATTTTCATTTATTACTTTTATGGTATACTATATATATCCGATATATATAGGGAAAGAGAGGGTATGATGGTGGCATTAAAAGATACATTTAAGAATATAAAAGATTCTCGAAAAGTTACTAATCAAGAAATGGCAGATGCCTTGGGAATCAGTAAACAAAATTTTAGTAATAAAATTCAAAGGAACACGTTTTCGCCAGATGAATTAGTAAAGATAGCAGAGCTTTTGGATATGGAAATTGCTTTCATTGATAAAAAAGCGACTGTTAATGATGGGGAGAAGTTTGTAATCATGTAAAAATACCAATCTCAAGGCAATAGAAAAGGGTACTTGAAAAATCAAGCACCCTCATGTATAATCTACTTAGAAAGGTAATCGGATGTGAGTCCGATTTGCCCTCAGTTGAGACTCTGAAATAGCATCTAACTTTAGGCGGTTGGGATGCTATTTCTTTTTGTCGTTATGGTTATCTATGTAAGATAGAGCCGCAAAAACAACCAGTAAGAGCGTAAGCACTTCCATTGTGTTCATTGGCATCATCCCTCTTTCGTAATACTAGAGGGCATAACACATCGGAAAATCACATCCTGCTTTCTATTCAATTATACAAGAAAATTATAACATAGTACAAACATATGTTCAATAACAAAAAAACACCAACGGAAAGAAAAGTCTTTCTGAAGGTGTTTATTTTATTTGGAATCAAGTTGATCTACAACTTTCTCAAGCTCTACACTGTGCCATCGGTCACGGATAATTTGCTGTTTTAATTGTGCTATGCGATTATTTGTGTAATGTTCTAACCAAGACATAAGCCATTGTGGAATAAATCGATTAGGAATCTTTTGTATGGTGCAAAACATCATATCTTCCAATCGGTCATAAACCTTATGGAAAAAATCTTTGAAGCGGTTCTGCTTCGAAATTTCAATATTTATATATATCACTCCTTAGAATTTTTTGGAAAATTGATTGAAGTGTGGAGAAATGAAAAAGTTTTTTATTACATTGATATTATAAAGTGGAGCAACAGAAAAGACAATGTTTTTTCGTGACTTGACCTTATATGAAAACAGTTGTTTTTATGGAATGGAAAATATATGTGTTTAGGAACTGCTGCACTATCAAAAAACATACATGAAAATAGTTATGGATTTTGTGGAGGATTGAATGGAAAATAAAATATTTGCCTATATGAGAATATCAACTAATCATAAGACTCAGAAAATCGACAGACAGCAACAGACTATCATTGAGTATTCTATAAAGAATGGATTCGAGATAGACGATTTCTTTTCAGATATTATCACAGGTGGAACAAAAGCGAAAAATAGACCAGGATTTATTGACATGAAGAATCGGTTGCGAAGTGGAGATACAGTGATCGTATCAGACATTGATCGTCTTGGAAGAGACGCAGACGATGTTATTATCGAGATAAAGAATCTCCAATCTAAAGGAATCCGCATTGTTGCATTGGATGTTCCGTTTCTGAATGATTGGCAGAAAATGAATGATGATAGTTTGTCAAAGATGATTATTGATATTTTTGTCACACTTAAGGCGCATATAGCACAACAGGAAAGGGAAAAGATTCACGACAGAGTAATGCAAGGATTGAATACTGCTAAGAAAAAGGGTAAGAAGTTAGGCAGACCGGCAACCGGTGTCCCCAAAGACTTTGTAAAGGAATATAACAAATTTCAATCAGGGGAATATGGAAATATATCGGTTGTACAGTTTGCAAAGCTGCAAGGGATTGCAGTCAGCACCTTTTATAAGTATGTGAATCTTTTGAAAGAGAAAAGAACAAAAGCAGACACATTATTATAGAAGAAACTCATTCAGAATGGAGGTATACAATGCTACTTATTAACGAAAAGGACTTAGAAACAATGTTACAGGCACAGTATCAGAAGGGCGTTGCAGATGGAACACAAATGGGAATTCGTTTGATGAAAGAACGACTGCTGCTCGCTTGTGAAAATGGAAATCCAGTTGTAATCAAGGGCAAAGCTTATTTTGTGAAGTCGGATATTCAGAACCTTAGGGATGTTATGGACGATATAGAGGACAAAGCATGAGAAATTTTTGCGGATTGAGCAATGATATAAAAGTAAGAATTAATAGTTTATCCTTGGAGCAGAAGTTAGAAGTTGAACATACTTTGAATAATTGGGAATGGCATAATCTGTTAGGAGATAAACCTAAAGGATTTGACAATCTGCTATTTTACGGACATAACTGTTATCAAGAGTGTTATTTATATAAGAAGATTTTTCATTATATTACAAAGTATGATTATACTCACCCTTTGATAATGTATATTAACAGATTTACAACAATATGGGATAGACTACATTATCATAATGTTACTGTTAATAATATGAGTGAAGAGGAATTTGAAATGTGGTATAAAGTAAATTTTGAAAATGGACAAGGAGGACTCAGATAATGGCAACGGATAGGCGGCCACCTTGCTTATATTATGTTTGTGCTGGACTTTGCACAAAGGGTAGAAAAGCAGATCACGCTCATTATTTCCAACACTGTAATAAATATGAACCGAGAGCAAGGGTAAGATATAAAAATCAGAAGAAGGAAAAAATAGAGAAGTTCAGGAAGAACGAGAGGTATTAAATAATGAAGAGAAAATAAAAAATCTTTACATATGGATTCTATATAGGGATGATCTTGTGGATGTACGGTTTAGTCGCATTTATGATTATTGAAATATAGTAATGGAAATGCTTTTGATATTCATACCACTAGCAATTTATTATTTTTTACAATAGGTAAGGGGATAATTGAAGAAAAGATTAAGAAAGGAAGAGGTTAAAATTATGGAACAGCCAAAATACAGATTTGAAGATTTACATTTACTATGGAAGAGCAAAGAAGTATTTCTTCAATGAATTAGGTCACATTGTATTAAACAGAATTGGA
The DNA here is from genome assembly GCF_003479505.1 of Roseburia sp. AF15-21. Lineage (NCBI taxonomy): Bacteria > Bacillati > Bacillota > Clostridia > Lachnospirales > Lachnospiraceae > Roseburia > Roseburia sp. AF15-21. The sequence continues at coordinate 234,761 of NZ_QUHG01000002.1, forward strand.
TAATTACAAAAGGCAGCCAATGTTAAAGGTTGGTTAGTATCATAACTTTATATAAGAAAGAAAATATATTTTGATAGATATAAAAGCAGAATCAAGCAGAAATTTAGGGAAGAAATGCTTCTAAAGACATTTGATGATGTTTCAAGTTGATATGGGTTTTCGAGAAAAGAAATTGGTATCAAATAAAAGTATATGCTATAATTTGTTTGAAATCATTTGGTTGTTACCTTATAGATTTTGATTTGTTGCAGAGAGGTGTCCTGAAAAGGATGCCTTTTCTGTCGATTAAAATAAAAATGTTATTGACAATATCTGATGTAATAGTGTAGCATTATTGTATCAATAAAGGATAAAAAAACCAAACTACTAAAGATAAAACATCAAGTTACCAAAGAAGTGGTAGACTTGGTGTTTTTTGTATACTTAAATGGATGAAAATATATAAATGGTGAGGGAGTTGGTTAGAAAAAATATTGTCTGTCACTGTAACATTGATGTCATTATTTAATGGAGGAATATATATGGCTTTTTATCCTGAATATGTAAAGAGAATGAATTTATTAAAAGATGGATCAACAGAAGAGGAAACAAATTATAAAATAAATTATCTAAAACAGATAATAAAAAATGACAAAGTGTACAAATTTATCGGATTAAATGACACACCTGATAAGAATGAACAGAAGATAAATACTTTGTTGAAAGGAAATATATGGTTTTCGCAATACAAAATATTAAATGATCAAACAGAATTTCAAATAAATTATAATGCACGAAAAATAGCAAAAGTAATTGGATGTGATGAAGCGTATATACGTTTTATTGTAGATTGTATGATGGAAATATATGATATTTATTCGCTTACATATGAATATAGCCCGAAAATGTGGAAAAATTATGCATCAGATGGAAATGGAATTTGTATAGAATATAATATTGAAGATTATGATTATTTGTTCCCAGTAGAATATGTAAACAAAGGAGAGATTGATTTTAATAATATGTTAATTAATGCTTTGCGGGGTGAATCATTGGAGTTTGCTATATTGCCGTGGGTGATAAAAAATCCATATAATGAAACAGCCAGTCTAAACTCTACAGATGAGAAAGAGGTTAGGATTTTATTTAGTCCATATGATGATAAAGATATCAATAATGGGAAGGTTGATGCGAATATTAAAGAAGAATTAAGCTATAAAGGAATTAGCAAACCATATTCGGAATTTGGATTAAGTATTTCAAAAATAATAGTAGGAAATAAATGTGATGCGGAGATAAAAAATATATTAACGAAACGATATGGTTCAAAAATAGTTGAGAATTTACTTTAATGATATTCATTGAAAAGCTATGACTGTAATGGACATGACTTTTCTTTTAATAAAAGAAGTTCGAAGAAAAATTCATAGAATGAGAGAAATAGTAGAAAATACATATGTTTTGTTGATTATGCTATGTATCTGAATGTTATAAGGAAAGGAATATTATGTAAACTTCGTAAAATTGTAGGAAATATAAGCAAAAACGAAGATTATGTGATATTTTTTCACAATTAGAAAACAATAAACCATACTGAAATGGTAGAAAATAAATATAATTTTCGAACTATTACTCGAACAATATTATGTAAATCAAATGCAAAAAAGCCTTATTTTATAAGGAGGTTGTGAAGTTGCATTATGAAGAAATAGTGAAAATAATGAATTTTTATGTTCGGAAATACCGGGAAATAACATAATGTGTAAGTGAAAGATATGTTATAATAAGTAAAATAACTCCAAATTCCCCATATACATTATCACTGCTTAAAGGAGACGATTCCACATGAATATTAATCCAGATAAAATAAAAGAGTTGATGCTAATATATTCAGAACTTGACGAAGAATATCAAGAGAGATTATTTCAGGAAGCATATAAGTTACAGCTTATGCGAAGTCAAAAGAAACAGATGCAGAAAGAAGATACCATATATAAAACGGAGGCGGAATTCCAAAAAGAATTAGAATCAAGGACAGGAGAACGAGCTGCCAAAATATTAGAAGTATCGGATATTTTTGATAAAGCAAATGATACCGATAAAGCAGCTTTATTTATGATGGTTAATTATTTGGCAAGAAGAAAGAATTCTGTTTGTGAGCCAGATATTTCTATTGAAATAAATCAGAAAGAAATTTCTATGCAAGAATATTTAGAAAAATATTTGATGAGTGCGGATTATGACAAAGCGAGGGATATAGTTATTAAAACATTAAATGAAGATTCCAGTCATGCATAAATTGAAAAGTAAATAAGAAAGCCATCAGAGATTAATCTGGTGGCTTTTATAATAGGAAAAACAAATTAATATTAAACAAAAACGGCATTTTCAATGGTCTGAGGATACCAAAGAAGATAGCGTTCATGCTATAAATGATTACATTAATCATTCTAGCACATGGGGTTATTGTTGACATTTTTATCGGAGCGATTAAACTCTGGTGGCTTTTAATGATTATTTTATAGAAGTATCAAACCCCATATTATAAAATGGAATTTCTGAAGCCAAGTTATATTTAAGGGTAATATTTACTAAATCTAACAATAACTGAGAATTAATTGAATCAATAACAGTTTTTGGAATTTCTCCAATTACATTATCTATATGTTTTAATGCAGTAATTCCCATTTTAGATAATTGAATATATCCATTTTTAGATTCTTCGTTAATCTGAGCATTAGAAAATGGAATGTCAAAAATACACTCAGGATCAAATTCAAGTAAAATAGGAGCTATGAGGTATTTAGGTTCATTTCCTATTAGTTCTTTCGGAGTTTCTTTTAATATAACACAATATCGAGGCAATGATGCCGCATGATATGCTTTATTAATACGAGGTATCGCAGAGCCACATATTACTGGACACTGGGAATTTACAATTGTTCCAGGCTTAAGAAGATTTGGTGGAACAGTTGGCTTTTTTTCGGAAATATGGGTTACAACATCTTTTATATTACAATTAAATTCTGTGCAAATTTTTTCTATTACTGTCAAAGTAACGGGTTCATTTTTCCCCATTTTAGCAAGTGTTGCATTTGATATATCAACTCTTTTAGCAAAATCCATTTTCGATATATGCAATTTATTTAGGAAAATCCATAATGGTTCATATGATATAGCCATAATAATGCCTCCACTATATAATATACATATTTTACTATGCATTTCTGAATTTGTAAACAAAATTTTAAAAAACAGAAATATAGTATTGACTTTATAATACATACATGATAGAGTTATTTCTAGAAAAACAGAAATAAGAAGAAAAAACAGAAGCTACAAAATGAAAAAGAAGCCGATGATACCAACACCGACTTCAATATATGGATGCTACCAACATCCATAGAAATTGCACAGACTTACATCTGTACATATGTAATTAGACAGACATATTATAACAGATACATTTGAATATTTCAAATAAAAAGTCTTTCAGGTAGATCACCTGACAATTTCCAAACTTTATTTTTATATCGTGGAGAAATCCGCAAGAGTTTTATTATCCTAATAATAGAACGTAAGTTCACACAATGACAATTGTAAATGGGAGTGATGCAAAGAGAGAATGAATAAGTAGGCTTAAATGCCTAAAATTTTTTACCATTCATATCAAAGTTTAGAAAGTTATGGGAAAGAAAATAACAACTTATGCATACAACAGAAAAGGTAGGTGAACGTATATGGAATTAAACCGATGTGCGTATACAATTCTTGGAATCCTACGCACAAAGAAAGCAACAGACAAAGTGCATGGTGTAACAATCGCAGAAATTAATGCATTAGAGCGTATAAGTAGACCAAACACCATACATAAAAGAATCAAAGAAATGCAGTCACTAGGATATGTTAATGAAGGTGTAAAAGCCGGACGAGCCAAAACATACTTTATTACAGAATCGGGACTTGCATTATTACCTATTAAAAAGGAGGACAACGAAGATGCATAGAAAAGAGTATTTATCGCTTTATGGTTTTTTATCTCTTGGACAGGCAGGCGGTAATTTGACCAAAAATTTTGAGGATGAAGGATTTCCGTGTGTAGTGGCTAACAGTTCAATAGAGGATTTAGCCACTAGGAATGCAAAAAATAAGCTTCATTTTAGAAATGGAACTGGATGTCATAAGAATAGAAAGATGTCAAAACAACTTTTAAAACAGAACTTAGAAATGCTAATTGATGAAGTGAGATCCAAGATGTCAGCAATCACTACATTATTTATATGTGCATCATCATCTGGTGGAACTGGTTCTGGAATGTTGGCAGCAGTTGCAAAAATTCTATCAAATCAGTTGGAAATAAATATTTGCCTTGTAACAATTTTGCCTGATGCATCTGAAAATTTTCAGTCATATGCCAATACAGTTGAGTTGTTTCAAGAAATTGAAAAACTTGATTGCATAGGAGCAACATTCATTTTAGATAATTCAAAGCATAACGACAAAATGAAAATTAATGAAATTTTCTACACACATTTGAGTGCATTTCTTTCAAATGAAAATGGCGGTGATTATGGGTGCTTAGATAGAAGTGAAATTGATAAGCTGTTAAGTACGCCTGGTATGGCTATTATGTCAAAACTTGGAAAAGACAATTCAGATAAAATTGTTTCTTCTATTATAAGTAACAATATCTATGCACCAATAGAACAGAACAAAGTTGTTCGATATGTCGGAATTATGAGCTGCAATGATCGTGTAGATACAAGTGAGCTTTATTCACAGATAGGTACTCCAATTGATACATATATCGGAACAAATGCTTCTGCAAATGTTTGTATGGTTAGTGGATTAACATTGCCAAAAACTCGCTTGAATCAAATAAAAGAGGCAGCGCAGACAAATATGGAGATTATCAAAAAAGGAATTGATGCATCAAAAAATAGTCTGTTTGATGACTCTTTGGACTTCTTAGGCGCGTTTGATGATGAAAAGCCAATACAAAAGAAGAAGGAACGGTCAGGAATCGACATTCTGAATGAATTTTTATAAAAGTTCATCAGAGAAGGGAGAATTATATAGTAGGCAAAAATGATTTTGTCAAACATACAGAAAAGTTTATGCAAGGAAACGGAGGATTAATTACATGGAACTTACAGAGTTATCAAAATTTTTAAAAGAACAGAATGAGAGTGGCAAAGGTTTTCAGATTCATTTGAATAGTGGAAATCTTGATAAAAGGAGTCAACACAATACTGATGTTGAATTTGGTGATTTATATTTCACAAATTGTAAGTTACTAAAAAATACAACATTTTTATCCTTTTCTAATGATAAAAAAGAACCAATAAAATTCTATAAAGAAACACCACTTTACCCAATAGAGATTAATAGCAATCTGTTCATTGACATTACAAAAATTGAATTGGTTGAGAATGTGGAGGATTTCAAAGACTGGTTTATGTTTCCATCATCAAGAGTTATCAATCTTTATATGTTTCCAGAAAATAACAACGTGGATGGACACAGAAATATTATAACTGTCGGCTTTCGGCTTTGTTGAGTAATAAACAGAGAATGTATATAGGAGGGAATAGTTATGGAAAGAGTGTTGATCAGAGAAGATAACGGCAAGTTATCAATGGTTTTGGAATTTGATTCAGGCAACGTGTAGAAATTCCCATCAATAAAGATGGCTCTATACGTTGATTGAAAGATAAAACTAATAAAATTAACAGAAAATAAGGAGGATTTTAATGATGAAAGGAACTGTTAAATTTTTTAATAAGTGTAAAGAAGGTACAACCAATTCTTACAACGCAGATGATAAAGAAATTATTGGAGGATGAGCATTTGCCTCTTAAAAAGATTGGAAACAATTCATATTTGGTAATTGCCGAAAATAACATCATTTAAAGCTCAGAATAGGGCATGACATTTGAAAAACTTGCTGAATATGCCGGCTTTTCTATCAGTGAAGAATAGGTAAAAATCATTCTCCTAACGGAGAATATTAATAATAGGTGGGAGTCCTGATAGGGTATGTTCCTATTCCACCAAAACATCAACATAGAGGATCAGCGAAAGGCTGATTCTCACCTATTAAAAATTTGGAGGACAAATAAAATGAGTAAAAAAGTAAAAGACGAATGGAAACAGTATTTATTGGATGAAGAGAAGGATTATTCTGTGGAACAGCTTATCGAAAAGTTTAAATATGCAGTTAGTTATTTAAAATCGCATCATCTGAGAATTGTTCCTGAAATGTTTACAGATTCTGATCCTGATATCGTTGATGAAAAATATCATTTGTCGGATAAGGACAAAGAAGTATACGCTAAGTCATTTGAAAAAGAAGGTTATGCACCACAGGATTGCAAGACAATTATAAAAGTAATGGATGCAGTATATCATGTTTTAGATATTTCAAAAGAAGAGGCAAGGCAATTTACCTTATATATCGCAGAAAATCATTTGACTTTAACTGATGCGATTGAAAGAAAATATCATCTTTCCTTAAGCGAATATGATGATTATATGGAAGTTGTGTTAATGCCATATACAAATTATTGTGGAAGAAAATCATTACAATTAGGTAAAGAATTAGTGGACATCCTTGCAGTAGTATTTGCAGAGTAAAAATATAGATAAGCGGTATACGGTATATTACCGTATGCTGCTTATAATGGGAGAAAAGTATATGAATACAAAAAATACAACAGCGAAGAACCTTCAAAAAGCAATAAAAAATAATCTGGTCACAGTCGTAAATGCGCAGACAGAGTGTAAAGATACAGATGAGGTTCAGACCATTACAGCAGAGCAGTTTATGACAGATTTGAATTTTTATGTGGAATCAGGTATCTTTTCAGATTCATTGGATTTCAAATTTGCGGTCACAGGTAAAGATTTTTTACAGATTCAGGTAGGTTATATGAGTTGTTATTGTCAGCATTGTATTATAGCCACATTGAAATTATGTGATGGCATAACGATGGAGCAGGTAGAGAAGCAGCTTAGAGAGACGATATTCGATATTTTATCTGCATAGAAATGGAGAATATTATAAATGACAGAGATTATTGTTGCAGTGAGATGATGCAAACGACTGTTGAAGCGAACAGTTACAACATTTCAGAACGGATTTACAAATTCCCCTTTTATTAAATATAGGCACATTGCTTTTGTGGGCGGTGCGCCATGATAAAAATTGAATACGGAGGCACAAAGGTATGAAGTCAGTAAAATTATCGGAATTAAAATTTAAAGATTTTGGATTGGATATAAAGAAGAATTTTCTTAATCCATCCAAATGTGAATGTGGCTGTGATGCATATGGTCTTATGAAATGTGACAACACAAAAGAGTTGCAAGATAGTCTCTGCCATTTGGTATGTGAGAGTGGTAAATATCCATGTGGAGTAGTGGTGATAAGAAAAGATAATACTGTTTTAGTTGGATTTTCACATAAAGAAAAACCTACATTATTATGCGGTTATAGAAGTTATGCTTTCAAAGATGCTCCAAAAGAGTGGCAGTATTTATCAGTCGGTGAACTGGTTACAAAAACATATGAATTAGAACATTATGGAATAATGATTGAATTAGAGGATAATTTCTATCAGACCGTAATGGAATAGGTTAGGAGACCAACTATGAAATTTAAGTGGTACAAAATCCTTTTGGAACAGAGGTTGAGATTGTTAATAAAGATAGTAGATATTTCAGAAGAAAAGGAATATTAGTATCACCAGCACCAGGAGGCGCAGGATATTGTATTGGGTTAGAAAATGGAGAAGCAGATTTTTTCTGTGATTATGAATTTTTACCAGTACAAAATATTTTAACCTTGGACAAACTGGATGTAAAAACATTATCACAAAGCTTCAATCAGAGCTATCTATATGAGACAAATCGTGTAGTGGTCTATTTGGGAAAATTCACAAATGAGGATATAGAACAGGCATATAAAAATCTTGCAGAACAGCTTGCAAGTGGAGAATGTAAATATAGTAAGGCTGAATATGTGCTTGCTTTATTAAGTGAAATGCAAAAATATGATGCAGAAGCAATCAAAGATCCTATCGGAGAAATGATTACATTTATTCAATGGTGGGTGGAAGGTTTGAGAAACCATGTAACAAAGGATATGAAAGATAAGAGATATTTTGAGACGGAACATTTCAAGATTGATTTTATCGAGTTAGATTAGGAGGAATGAACTATTAGTATAGAAGAAAGAATCGACTATATGGATTATCTGAATCCATGCAATAAAAATCAGACAGCAAAGGTATTGGAAAGATTCTTTTATGTCTCAAATGGGAGAGAGTACATATCTGTTATACCAGATGAAGCAGAAAGAATAACAAAATTACCGACACAGGAAGAAGTAAAATCAGATTCAGACAGAGCAATATCGTATGCGAGAGATATTATCTTAAATGCTGGAAAATATAAAGATATGGATTTAGACGAGGATATATTGAAAAAATATACTTGTGATTTAGATCCATTACTTGACAAGATACTTGCTATCAATATTGCAGATATTTTGAATAGACAGAGCCAATATAAAGATAATGAGCAATTAAAAAATGTTTGGATTACTTCAATAGAAGAATTAAAAACAGACTTCAAAAAAGGAGAAGATACACCATCTATACCACAGATTATTGATGGAATTGATACATCAAAACTTGTAATTGGAATGACTGTTAAAAATTATAAAATGCTATGTGAATTATTAGAACAAGAAGTAAAAAATGGTAAGTCAAAAAAATTACAGTTGGAAGATTGGAAAAGATATTTTGATTGGGAAAAGTCGGGACAGAAATTTATTATAACGGATGTTTATGATACACCTTTGACCAAAGAGGATAAGAGAAAATTAGGAAATAATTCGATTTACGTTAAATATATAGAAGTGATTCTGTTGCAATATCTATCAAAACAGCAAGGATTTACAAAGACATTTACAAAACGTAACTGGTGGGAAATGTTGGGGATTGTAAATGAGCAATACGGAAAGAAGTCTGAGAAGGAACTAACCAATTTGGATTACAAGGTTACTCCGTGGGAAGTAAAACATTTTTATCAAAGATGTAATAAGAAATTGGAAGAGATTTTATTTTCTGCATTGAACAGTTTAAGGAGCAGAAAACTCATTACATATGAGATTCAGACAATGATTGTAAAGTGGAATCCACAAAAGCGTTGCGATGAATATTTTGAAGCTACGGACAATCAGAAAAAACAGATATTGGAAGTTGAGCATTATGTACTCCACAATGTTATGAAATATGAAAAGATGGTACAGGTCTTTTTGAAATTCCAACAGCAAGAATATTATCAAAAAGTAAATGATTTACTGTATGAATATTATGGTTGGGATCACTGCTACAAGCAAATCAAAATTATCTATACTCCCGAAGGAGTTCGTGAAGCATACCCAGAACTTGAAGCAAAATTACAAAAAGAATTATTGAATGAAAAAATATGCGAGGTAGTAGATGAAAATGCTAAAAACACATTTCAGAAATGGCAGACAGATTATCAACAGTGGAAAGATGAAATAGCATCAAGAACATGGGTTGAGAATGGAAAAATAATTCCAAGACCAAGAAAGCCGTTTATGCCAGAGCATATAGATGAAGAAACTTATTTAGGAGCACAAAGCATATTAAAAAATGAACTTATACAGATAGGTCATAAGGATATGGTATTTTCGACAGAAGATTTTCTTGAAAGCAATAATGAGTTAGATAGTATATTCGATTTTGTAAAGTGAAAAAGTTGGCACTTTAAAATCGTAACAATAAACATAACCCTATATTACGAATATAAAGTGCCAATTTTTGAAAATACATAAAAATCATACGAGATTCAATGATTTTGTGTAGTGACGCAAGGAACGGAACAAACATCATTTGTGGCTGCCACGCAGACACCCATTAAGGAGATAAGACATGGATAGAAGTTATAGATTAAAAATGGAAGATAAATTGAATACAAATACTCTTACAAAAGAGTACATATTAAATTGCATAGCAAAGCATGAGAAGAAAATCAATGACCTTGCTTATAAGGAAAAGCAGTACAAAGCATCCAATTACAATAATCATAAGTTGGAACTGGATAAGCTGATTGAATACAGACAACCTTTTATTGATATTCTTATGAAAGAGTACAGAATGTCATTGGAGGATATTAAAATTGCATTGCAAGATGTAAAGGATAAAAATATTCCTACCAATGCCGTATGTGACCAGGTAAGAGGGATTATTACTAATGGATGTTACTTTCTTGAATAGTGGGTTTCTGTTCCAGAAACAAAAAGATTTGTTCCGCATGGCTACACAAATCTTTCAACGAGAGAATATATTTTATAGATACTTGATTTGAGCGTACCTTGAATGGTTCAAAATATGAATTAAACTGATTATTCTTTTCGATAAAGAGAGAGTATGTCGGCTGCCTATCGGCATCCGAAATAAGCACCCTCTATTTATCTGAATAATAAGTTTACAATTTTTCACTTGATAGAAGGAGAATTATATATATGAGTAAAGCAATTACAGAGAAAAAATATTACAGAGTTGGTAAAACATTTTCAAATACAGATAAGGACTATAACGGATTATTAAATATTCCATTTGGTATCTGGATTACAACACAGAGTTTTGAAGTAATAAGTTCTATGAAATGGGAGAAAGCATATAAGCTAAGTATTCCGATTGATGGAAAGATTATTGATGATAGTATTAAGAACTGCTGCATTTTTGTCTATTTGGATGAAGCTAATTATGACAAAAAAGAATATCAGCAAGTTACATGGGATGAACTTATGAAAAAGCAATTAACAAATTAAAAAATCTAACGTATACAGATGAAGATAAGGTTATCTTGAAACAGTTTTACCGTGTACTTGCTAATACATATCATCCTGATCATAAAAAGACAGGTAATGCGGAAATGATGAAACGTTTGAACAATTTAAAAGCCGTGTGGGGAATATAGAAAGGGGTATGAACATGAACAGAGAAACAGTTATTCAGAACATTTTAACCAACTATGGGCAGTACATCTCAAAAGAAGAAGTCGAGTCAATGGTAGATAGCGGAAAAGAGCAAGGTCTTACATATGATTTGATTTATCTGACGTTAAAGGCTCAGTTATCACAGTTAGCAGGTGAAGAATTTTATTGTACAAGTTCCGATATGGCGAAAGCACTTAATGTATCGGAAGATGAAATCAATAGGCTTATAGAGGAATCAAGAGAAGAATTAGCTGCTGTTGGTGAAAATCCAGATGATTATTTTAAAACGGTAGAAAGTACAAGATTTATGATGTAGCGTGACCAGAAATGGGAATGTTATTTTTACAAGATCTTTCAATCTGACAGGATGTAGGTATGTAACGAAACGTTATATATCTTTCGCACACATGTGTACGAAAATATTTACTGATCTATTTCAAACGCTCATATTGTAAGATTGAATCTTTATTTAATTCTACACTTGTGCCGAAAAGTTGTCCAGTTGTGATAACGAGCTTAAAAACAAGCTGGTATAGGTGAGGTATGTTCTATTCCCTGATTCAAGGTAACTGTCAGTGACCACGAAATTGTGGACGTTTTCAATTCTGGAAACACATGATTAGCCACATCGGGCGGTTGGTTTGAACCAGACGTTCATACGTTCGCTTTAAAACGAATGGTTCTTCTAATCGGACGAATCAAGCCGATTCTCCACGGGGAACATGTATGGACAGATTTGTCCAAAAGCCATAAAGCATTTCCTTATTTGGGGACGCTATAGAAACGGAGGTGATTATAATAACAGACAATATAACACAGATCAAATATATCAAAGTGGTAGAAAAGTTATACCAGGTTACAGACATATCATTTGTAGATATGACCATTCGTGCAGTAGAGACAACAACTGCTACACCTGTTCCGCAAAATGTGATATTCGACTTGGATGATCTGAAGGAATTCAAAATTAAGCTAATAAATAATGGCGGGATGGCAGATATTGTTGATTTTAGCGTGAGAAAGAAAAATAAACGCAAGATATAGTATGATATAGGGCGATACAGGACTATATATAGTATAAAAATTCCAATGAAACAATCGTTTCAAAATTCCATGAATCTAGTTAAATAAAGTGGTGGGTAGCCACTATAAAAACCCTATGTGCAGCGAAATAGTCTGACGGTTGGAGATGATCACTGAGGCTTGAAAAAGTAGACATATAAATTGAATAAATGATTTAATGATGGTATAATTTTTCTCATAAAAATATTAAAGGGGGAACATGAATGAGTGAATTTATTTCATGGTGTAATTTAAATCAAGGCTTTTTATCGTTTGTACTTTCATTAATGACAATTATTTTGAGTGTTGTAGCAATAGTAATATCTTTAAAAATAGGGAAAATGCCTTATGAAAGAAAATTAAGAATTATTCCAGAACCTTATAAAGTGAAAGGAAAAATGATGCTGGATATAATAATTATTAATTGTGGACATGTGGAAACGGGGATAGAACACATTGCTATAATGGATAATTCAAATTTAGTTTTAGGTATGTATACTGGTTCAAATATATATGTAAAACCAGAGGAAATGGCAAAATGTAGTATTGAAATATTTGATAGACAGGAATACATAGAAGAAAATATGATTGATTTAAATAAGAAGATAGTGATTAGTGTATATGATATATCCAAGAAAAAGTATATTTTTAGAAATGGATTTCCTATTGGATGATTATTTACCAACCATCAATTACGATGGTTGGTATTTTTTTGCACAAAATCAGAAACAGAACGGAGAATATTGCATATAGAAGAAACACGATTGGAGGAAATGTGTATATGAGTAATAAGAAAAAATTTGAACCTAGACGATTTAGAATATATAAGCTGAGTACATTTGATGCACTTACTGATGATGAACGTAAATTCCACATGGCTTATAAAGATGCAAAAAAGGAAAAGGTGTTTTTAAAGGAACAGAGAGACAATTTAATTGCATCATTTGAAGGTGTCAGAAAGATAGACAGAAATCGTCTGTATATATATGATTATGACGAGAATGGAGAAATCATAGAAGAATCAGAACGAGAGAACTTTGACAAGCAAGTTGCATTGGCTGAAAGTGAAATGGCAAGAATGGCTACAGATTTTTCAGAGAAAGATCCACTTGTAATAGAAATTGTATATCTTAAAACGTCGAAGCTTAATGAGGTATTGCATCAGATTGTAGATAGAGGCTTGGATATTGATGGTCAGCATTATATTTTCTATTCCAGCACAACAAATCAGATGAAGCGTGGAGAGTGTATTCTTTTAAAAGAGAATTTTTATAAAGCACATGAACAGGAGATTACACTTGGTCTGACTGATGAGGTAGTAAATGCAAAAGACGGTTGTAATATAGGAAAGAGATTAGCTTATAATGGACTGCTGCTGTCAACATCATTTATACCAGAAGGATATGAACTTACGCTTGATGAGTGTTTAGTAGTTCCAGACTTTGAAACTATTATAAATGAAAAGGTGGAATGTATTGACCATGATGATAATAGTATTACTGGCATAGAGGCAAGAAATGAAAATGTTAAGATTCCGCAAACTGATGGTGCCGGAATGTTCCTTCCAGGTGTGTTACCAAGCTCTGCTCAAATTCGGTGTGGACATATTAAAGGTTGTATATTCCCGTTAGATTTTAGAAAATTCTTGCAGTTAGATGAAGTCGAGGGAATAAAACCAAGTTCTGTTATTTCTGATGCATGGGGTGACAAACATGATGTAATCAAGGAAAACATCAAAATTATATTGACTGCTTCACAAGTAAAAATGTGGAAATACTATGATTCATGGGAAGAATTAAAGGAAACATACAATGCTTGTGGCAAGAAAATTGCAATAAACAATTTTGCCGAAGAACCAAAAGGATGGGAAAAGACTAGTTATCAATATCTTCATACGTTAGACCGTGGAAAATTTACTAATGATAAGCTGAAGGAACTTTGTGAGAATACATTGAAAAAGCTTAAGGACATGAAAACTGATGCTGGTAAAATTGCTGAAATTTTGAGTGAACCATATCTTTCTGATGCAATAACGGCATATCCTGAGTTAATCCAAGATAAATATATTCAAAAGAAATTGGAAAACAAATTCAGAAGTGAGAGAAAAGATGCTTGTGGGAATAAGCTTATACTGGAAGATTCATTATATGCTTATATTTGCCCGGATTTGTATACATTTTGTGAATGGCTGTTTTGTGGTATTGAAAATCCTAAAGGTATTATACCAAGGAATCATGTGTACTGTAGCTTCTACAATGATGAACCATACAACAAATATGATGTCGTTGATTGTTTAAGATCTCCACATTTATATATGGAGCATGGAATAAGGAATCTTGTAAAAGGCGATGAATTGGAACAATGCAAGGATTGGTTTATAGGAAATGATCTTGTTGTAAGTAGTCATGATTTATTATGTCGTATCCTTCAGTTTGATGTTGACGGAGATCATGCTTTAGTCACACCAAATAAGACTATGATAGAGTGTGTGCCGACAGACAAAAATATTTTGTATTATACAGGTTTTGATGCAGACAAGCCACAAATTACTAAAGAAGCAATTTATAATGCCTTGGTTGCGAGTATGGATAATTCAAATATTGGTGATATTTCTAATGCTATGACCAAGAATTATAATAATGAAGAAATTGATGACGAGTTTAATAAGGTTATGTGCTGCTATAATAATTTGACAATAGATTTTCCGAAAACACAGCAGAATATTTCCTTGGGTGAATACGAGGAAAAGTATAATCAGCTTATCAATGAAAAACCACCATATTTCTTTCAGTATGCTAAAGATAAAAAACGTGAAAACTGCAAGCCGCTTTCTAATAGTAACTGTGATCGTATATGTGCATACATTCATAAGGAAACCAGCAATAAGAGATATACCTGGAAAACAGATAATCCATTTAAGGTTGGTGTACTTTTTGATGAAGCTATCAAAGTAGATACAATGGATGAATCGTATAGAAGGTTAGAGCAACTTATGTTTGATTTGAAACGTAAAGAACAGTCATTGACGTTTAGAATCAATAATGAGATAGAACAGTTGGACAAATCTGATGCAATGCGAGAGAAGATAAGTAAATATGATGTGTTTTATACAATGTGTGATAAAATGATACTCTGTATTTTTGACGGAGACAGAAAACGTGCGACAGCATATCTCACAGATTTTGAGTATTTACAGAGGGAAAATTGTGATAGTGGTAAAAATATCTTGTGGAATTGCTATGGAGATATTATTCTTGAAAATATTAAAGCCAATGTTGGAAATCCTGCTGGTATACCTGAAAGAAAATCACACTATAAGAAAAAGGGCAGTGGAAAGAAAAATAGAGAGGTACATGAAATTGGTAAAAGTGTTATAGAAAAAATCAATAAAGACATTGAAGAGGTTTCTACAGTTACAATATACAAGGATGAATTAGAATGGATAGATAATCTTCCGTACAGGAAAAACTGTAGTAATGATAGAGAGTTATTATTTATCTTGATGGTGCAGCAGAAGAGAAGCAAATCTGGGAAAGTTTGGGTATATGCCAATAAGAGGACTGCGCTAACCTGTAATGGACTTGATAAGATGATTGGTGATGGAGTTAGTATCGCAAAAAAGGGCATAAAGCGTTTACAAAATATGGGAGTCCTTTCTATTATAATGCATGGAAAAGATATGGAGATTGTAGTAAATGCTCCAGAAGTTAATGAGCCTAAAATCGCATATGGCATAGAGGGTACACAGAAAAATCCGATTGTTTCATTCTATGAACACAATAAGGAAAGAATGATTGCTGAATGTCCATACTGTCATAAAAAATACATTAAGGTTGGCAATATGAAAACTTGTCAGAATACAGTTTGCAGAGAACAGTTAGCTATGGATCGCAAACTTGGATACAAATAATTTGGATAATTTGTTGTTAAAATGTAACAGTGATAAGGTCTTAAAAATAAAGAAATTTTGTTGTTGTTGCACAAAAACGCCGATTTGTAATAGGGAGAGGAATAGCATTATTTCTCTCCAATTATTTATTTAAAGAATTGGAGAAGGACTATGAATCAAGAAGAATTAAGGAATAAATTGATTTCAATAGTTGATTCTGGTCTTAATGCCAGAGCTATTGCAGATCATACTAAAATTTCGTATGAAAGCTTGGCAAAATATAAACAGGGTAAAATGTATCTTATTCCTGCTGATGCAGACAAGCTTGAAAAATACTTATCGTTGGTACAGATTCCAACATCAATTTAGTAATAACATCCGGCAGGATGATTATTATATATTGAATATCATATTATAGGCAGGGAGATAGGACTTCCTGCCCGACAAAACGATAATAATGCTTGTCACCTTCAGCAAGTGATGATTTCTATTATAAAAGTTAAATCTAGGCAATTTAACCAATTAGTTGATATACTGTTTTAAAACAGCAGTATATCAACGGAGTACCGAGTGTATTCAAAACAATGAATAATTAAGCGGACAGGCTGATTCAAATTAGGTCTGTCTGCGAAATCAGAAAAAGGTAGTATTCTGTCGATTATTGGTATATAATGGTAATATTAAATACTGATGATTGGGGGAGGTAATAATTGTGCTAATAGCAAGCATATTGGCTCATGCAGGTTTAGGAATAGTTCTGGCATTATTTTTCGTTATCTATTATGTTAACGGAAATGGAAAGGCAAAGATATTTTTTGAAATATTATTAGGATTAGGTGGAAATGCAGGTGCTATTTTTGTTTTATATAGAACATTTAAAATTGAAGATACTACTGTAAACTTGTTCTCTATGGCATCATGTTTCTTTTCATTTATTATTGCAACGATTATATTTGTTATAATATTTGCTAACATGATAAAAGATAAAGAAAATGATAAACTTCAAATCATACGATTAAGAGATATTATCGTAGGTCAGACATCGTGGGTTAAAGAATTTCGTGATAAACGAATGAAAGAGATTGATGATGTATTAGACTATAACAAACTAAGACAAAAAGAAGAAACAATAAAACGTCAAGAACAAGAGATTGAAACAAAAAAAAGATTTATAGACGAAGAAATAGAGCGAATAGAACAAATTGGCAATAAAAAAGTTCATTTAAAATTGCCAGAAAAGTCTAATATAACTCTAACTAAAGAATTTGTTGATTTAATGCCATCTTATTTTAAAGATGTCGTTAGGTGTATTTCTGAGATGAATACATTAGAACAAGAGTATTTAAGTATAGTTAATACAGAAAATATGGATATAAATAATATAAAATCGTATTTGTATGCTTTGTCTACAGCAATATCTTCTAATATTTTTAATAATAATTCTGGCGATATACGAATACATTTTCGATATTATGATAAGGATAAATGTGGTTATGTAAAATTGGCTGCAATTAAAGGAAACCAAATCTTTGTTCAAGACATGACATTTATTCCATATGATAAAGAAAATATGATTAATAAATCATATGAATGTAAACGAGCATTGATAAAAAGCATAAATTGTTCTTATGACTATAAAAGTGATAACAATGCTATTTGGAAAGATTATTTAACATATACATTTTATAATTTAAAAACAGAAAATATTCCATATTTATCATTTGGTATTTCATTAAAGAACGAAATTAGATACAAAAAATTGTTTTATTTTTTAAATTATATCGCTTTTTTTGAAGAATACTTGCAGGAAAAAATAGAAATACTGAATAATAAATATAATTTGGAATACATAATATATGGGGGTAATGAATAAATGTCAAAAATATCTAAGTTAAATGCTTTTACAACTATGGTAGAATATATTGATTGTGACAAAACTCAAATTGCTAACGATATATTCAAAATTATAAATCGCTCTCAAAATCAAGATAAAAAAAATAATGTTATTTCCAATTATATACAACTACAAAAAAAAGAAGAAAAGTATTTTAAGAAAGAATTTATAATTGAAGAAGGACAATGCAACAAAGAGCAGGACTAATCTCCTGCTCTTTTACTATATGCACTGATTAAAGAAGAGTGTATTGATTAGATATAGCTATGTAAAACAATTTTAATACGAAATTGATATAAAAACCAGTGTGATTGATTTTGTACTGGTTATTCTTTTTGGTCAAATATATTTGACACTTAATAGAATAAGGAAAGGGGGGGGTGAGCAGATGACGCAGGAAGAGTTACGAGAATTATATAATGAACGTTTAGAAAAAGAAAAACAGACATATATTTCTAAAGTTACCGGTATTGATGGAGCTATACTTAGCAAATTCAAAAACAATAAAATCAATTTATATCCGGCATTATTCGCAAAGCTGGGGAACTATCTATTAAATTCATAAAATTCAATTCAAATTTATCTAAGGCGAAAAGCCAGAATCTGATTATTCAATCAAATATTTCAAGAGGAAAATCTATGAAACTTAATAAGGATGACAGAATCAAGTATGATGATTCTTTTTATGCGGTTGTGGCAGTTATATGGTCAACCGTTTATTTGCGTGCGATAGAAGATGGCACAACAAATTATGACTATGAAATCAGTGAAGTTTATAAAACATATAGAGATGTGGAGTTTCTGGGAAAGAAGGTTAATTAATGGAAGAAAATAGATTTACATATGAAGATGTGTTCAATGTGCTTAATAGTATGGATGGGATAAAGAAAGAGTTTTTAATCGAAAGTATAGATTTGTCTCAACTATTAAACATGTTAAATTCGAAAGAAGCGTTTGAAGCAGTATTAAAGAATATAGACGATTGTATTGCTCGATATCAGCTTTTGGAAGCGCATTTAGTTGAATTAAAAACAAAACTTATTACAGGCGAATATAACGTAGCTGGTGTGATTGATAAAAATACTATCTCTGAAAAATACGATGATTTAAAAGAAGATGATAAGAAAGATGTTGTTTTGAATCTGATGAATAATGGAGATTTTCAGAAGAAGTGTTGTGAAATTTTGAGTTCTGACATGAAAAGATGCATTAACACTGATGCAACATTAAGGATTTTAGATCGGATATTCGGTGTGAGTAAATATTTTGATAGACTTATCAGCACTGGTATTGGCTGTAATCATCAGTATAGGATTGAGTAATGAAGAAGGAATTTGATGAATGGGATGATTTGATGAACGACATTAAATCTGATGTTGATGATGTGCTCTCCAAGGAAGTATTTGACGAGGTTCGGGATATTGAAATGGAACATATTCAAACCGATGTATTTAGTCAATATACTCCTAAAATTTATGAAAGAAGATCTAATGGTGGTATTGATGATCCTAGAAATATAGTTGGATATGAGAAAAGGATGCACTTATCAGTGGTTAATGAAGCACAATTTAACGATGATTACGGTACCTATAATCATGGTTATGGACTGCCGCAGTTGATTAATGACGGAGATAGTAGAAATGGATTTTACTACGATTTTCCTGGCGTATACAATGCACCAAGACCATTTATTGATAATGCAGTAGAAGAGGTTGAAAGGTCAGAACGAGTAGACTTTGCATTTGAAGATGGAATGAAGAAACGTGGAAATACGATGATTTAGAAAAGGAAGTGAAGTAATGGCGAAGAAAATAAATGTTGATGTAAATTTGCGGGATGAAGAAGCAAAGAAAAAATTAAAAGATATTGAGAATGGAAAATATAAGGTTGATGTGGATATTAATAGCGATGGAGCTGATAAGACTACTAAGAAAATCAGTGAGCTTGCATACACAACAAAACATTCTCAAACTGTTTTTGAAAAGCTAAAAAATACTATGGGAAATTTGTTTTCTGGAAAAAATATAGCCTTTACAGCATATTTAGCTGTATTGAATGAAATTAGAAAAGCGGCTAGTAATACAAGGCAAGAGATTACTGATCTTGATAAGTCCATTACGGATTTATCAGTTGCAATGGGACAAGGACGTAATGCAGCGGCAGAATATCTAAAACAGTTAAATCAACAAGCTCAAGATATGGGGGCAACAACAAAAGAAGTGGCTGATTCGGCAGATTCATGGCTTAGACAGGGAAAGTCTGTAAAAGAAACAGGAGAACTTGTATATGATTCTATGATACTGTCGAAATTAGGACAGATTGAGAGTGCAGATGCAAGTACATATTTAACTTCAGCTCTTAATGGATACAAAAAAAGTGCATCTGAAGCAATTAATATAGTAGATAAATTAACGGCTGTTGATATGGAATCGGCATCAGATGCCGGTGGACTTGCTGAGTCAATGTCTAAAACAGCTTCCGCTGCTGATATGGCAGGAGTCAGTATGGACAAACTGATTGGAATGATTGCTACTGTTAAAGAAGTCACACAAGACAGCGATGAGTCTGTCGGTAATATGTTTAAGTCTGTATTTTCACGTATGAATCAGATTAAGGCAGGTAAATTTGTAGACTTAGAAAATGGAGAAAGCCTGAATGATACTGAAAAGGTACTTAATAAAGTTGGTATTGCAATGCGTAATGCTAATGGTCAGTTTATCAGTAGCGAAAAGATCATGGATGAGGTCGGTGAAAAATGGAGCGATTTTGATAGTGTGACGCAGAGAGCAGTTGCAACGGCAATGGCAGGATCATATCAATATAACAAATTAATTGCATTATTTAATAACTATAGTAAGGCACTAGACTATACAAAAACGAGTGCTGAATCAGCCGGCACTGCAATAGAGAAATTTAATTCATCTTATAAAGAAAGCCTAGAGGCTAAAACAAATACGTTGCAAGCATCTTTTGAATCTATGATTATGAATTCAGATATGAATGAAGTTTATAGTAGTATCTTAGATGCTACAACAGCACTTGTAAAATTTGTTGATGAGACGAAAATTCTTAAGGGTGCGCTTATAGGGGTTGCAGCATTTGCTGGTATCAAGGCATTTATGAGTATAAAAACAGGGGCAACAGAAGCATATATTGAATTAAATAAGTTTACAAATGCAGTAAAAATCGCAAACAGTACAGAAATTTCTACTGCGGAATATAATAAGCTTTTGTTACTTTCAGATGGATTATCTAAGAAACAAATGAAACTTATATTAACAACGAATTCATTAACAGTAGCACAAAAGAAGCAATTGTTAATGTCATCTGGACTTAGTAAAGAAGAGGCGATTGCAACCTTGCAGGCTTGGAAGATGTCTGTTGCAAATAATGGGCTTTCAGCATCTACAACATCAGTGAGTAATGCATTCAAAGGATTATGGCTTACATTAAAGGCTAATCCATTAATATTAATTACATCAGCGATTGCAATTGGTGTATCTGCATGGCAGAAATATAAGCAGGCACAAGAAGAAGCAAGTCAAAAAGCATCTGAGGCAGCAAATACTTATAAAGAACAGTCCTCTTCTATTGATGATGCAGTTACAAAATATAAAGAATTACATCAGCAATTATTAGCCGCCAAAGGAAATGAAGAAGAAACCGCAAGTGTTAAGTCTCAATTATTAGACTTACAGAAACAGTTGAATGAACAGTTTGGCGAAGAGTATGGAAATATTAACCTTGTTACTGATGCATACAAGGATCACACAGAAGCTATTAAAGCTTATAATAAAGAAGCTGCTAATACTCTGTTAAATGAAAATCGTACTGAGCTTAATAGAGCAGAAGACAAAATGACTGATGATAATGTTTATATGCTTGGAAATTTGGATGGTCTTACAAAAGCAGATGAACTTGGTACACTTGATAAAATTAAAAAGTTTGCTGCAGATAATAACATTCAATTTTCTGATATGGGTGGATTCCAATTTACAGGAAATGCGGAAGAAGCAACAGAAGCAATAAATAATTTTATGACATCTGTATCAAATCTTCAAAAAGAATTAGAAAGTACAGGTGAAACATCTGATGTTTTGGATAATATTTTTGAAGGCTTATTAGATAACTCAAGCGAAGCTCTAACAGATGCTAATAGCATAATTGATGAATACGGTGAAAAATATCAAGAAAAGCAATTGGCTGAGATAGCTTCTTCTGATAAATTGTCTTCTGCATATAGCAAAGTAACATCTGCTGTTCAAAAATATAATGATGCCGTTGCTAATTCTGACAATCCATATGAAGATGAAAATGTAAAATCTGCATATGATAATCTTCAGAAAATAAAAGGTGAGATTTCTGATGATTCCGATTGGGATAATTACAAGGATATCATAGATAAAACATTTGATGAAGCAGATTCTGATTCATATGCTTTTTACGAAGATTTAAAGGAAAATAAAGACGGTATTGGCGATTTAGCAGATGAATTAAAAGGATTGTCCGAAACAGACATTCAGTCAATGATTGATGACGGGGATAACGGAGATGCATTTGACAAGCTTGTAAATAGTGCAAAAGAGTTTGGATTAGAAGCACAGGATGTTATTTCTATTTTAAAGAGTCTTGGAATTATACTTGATGACGTATCAGATGATGGTCAAAAATCTCTCGCAAAAACTAAATCAGAAATGATAGATACCATTAATGATATGTCAGATGGTTTCGATATTTTAGACAAAGTATATAAAGATGTAAAAGATGGTGATGTATTTGATTTTACAAATCTTAATACGAAAAAGTTTCAAGAAGCTTTTTCAGGACTTGAACCTGAATATGAAAAATTCATTGAAACCGTATCTGCGTCTCCGAATGACTTAAAGGGGTGTCAGGATGCGTTTAATGAATTAGCTTCTGCATGGATTAATTCA
The DNA here is from genome assembly GCF_003479505.1 of Roseburia sp. AF15-21. Taxonomy (NCBI): domain Bacteria; kingdom Bacillati; phylum Bacillota; class Clostridia; order Lachnospirales; family Lachnospiraceae; genus Roseburia; species Roseburia sp. AF15-21. The sequence continues at coordinate 257,554 of NZ_QUHG01000002.1, forward strand.
AAAGGTATATTAGAAGGCTTAACAGAAGAAAATGCTAATGTAGCAGAATCTATGTTGAAAAATATGGGTATTTCCAATGCTGAAGAAATTATTCAAGGATATCTTGGTGTCATCAAAGAAGTTACAAATGCCGGATATGACCTTGAAAGTATTACAGAAGATGAAGCCGTTGCATTTTTGAACCAAGCAAAAGCATCTGACACAGCAAAACAATACCTTACAAACTATCTAATTCAAAAACAATTGTCGCAGCAACCTTTAAATACATCTTCTGATGTATTGGCACTTGAAAATCTTTGTGATAAATTAGGTGTCACTGGTGAAATGTATAAATATGTTACTGGTCTTAAATCAACGCTTGCGGCAGTAGATGCTGGTGCTCCTCTTGCAGCATATCAAAGCCAGATTGATAGTTACAAAGAAAAGATTGCGAACTTATCTTCTACTGGAACGATAAATTTCAAATTCAATTATACTGGTGGAGATTCTTCTAACAAAACTTCTAAATCCAAATCGTCTTCATCATCAAAAGACGCATATAAGACAGCTTTTGAAAAGGAATATAATCTGCTTAAGCATAATCTTGAAATGGGATATATTACTGAGGAACAGTATTATAATGGTGTTCAAACTTTAAACGAGAAATATTTTGTAGGAAAAGAAAAATATCTTGATGAATACCGCAAATATGAAGAAGAAGTTTATAAAGGATTAAAAGCATATTATAAATCATATTGCGATAATATGATGGATTATTATGAGAAATCCTTGGATGCAAACAAAATTTCTTATAAAGAATATTGTGACGCAGTAAGTAAAATGCTTGCCGATATGCATAATTCTGGTAAGATTTCTGATAAAGATTGGTATGATTATACACAGACAATGCTTAATAAACAAAAAGATTTGTATGACAGGGCATTATCTGCTATTACTAGAAGGCTCGAAAAGGAAATTGATGCTTGGCAATCAAAAATTGATGAGTTAAATGACCAGAATGATTCTTTAAACGACCAAAAGGATGACATGGATTCTGCTATTGATGCTATTACAAGAGTGTATGACACAGAAATTGATAGAATCCAAGGTATTATAGACGGTTTAAAGGATGCTAACGATGAGTGTGAAAGAACGATTGCATTGGAAAAAGCAAAATACGAATTAGAACGGGCATATAGTCAACGAGTAAAGAAAATCTATACAGAAGAAAAAGGATATATATATGAACTTGACTATGACAAAGTTCGTGATGCACAAAAAACGTATGATGATGCAGAATTAGATGTAAAAACAAATGAGTTACAGAAGCAGATTGATACACTTGAAGAGTTTAAGCAGAAATGGCAAGATATACAGGATGCTTATCAGAAATCTATTGATGAGATGAATGCTACTGCATTACTTGGCTCAGAATATCAGAAACTTATTTTGAACAACAATATTGTTGATATTGAGAATTTTAAAAATAGGTATTTGAAAATTCAATCACAGATCAACGATAATGAAGAGTTGATAAAAAGTTTTGAAGAAAAGAAAGATTATTATGAGAAACTAAAAGATCAGTGGTCTTCAATTTCTGACGAATATAGCAATAGTGTTGATGATATGTATGCGAAACAATTGCTTGGTGCAGATTGGGAATCTCAGGTTCTTAGTGGACGTATAGATACTCTTGATGACTTTAGAAATAAGTATAATGATATACAAAAAGCTATTTCTGATATGGCTTGGCAATCTGCAAATGCACAAATAAGTGCTTTAAATGCGATTAAAGCAGCAGAAGAAAATGTATCTCAAACATCTGGTGGTACTGGTGGTTCTGGCGGTAGTTCAGGAGGTGGAGGTGGCTTTACTCCTATTCAAAACCAAAAGGCATATCATGTATTACACCTTGTAGGTGGTTATTCTACAAGTGGAGAAGCTTCAAGTAAAATAAGTAGCTTTAATGGTAAAGGTGTCTATAAGTATAAAGATGGAAAATGGTATGTTTACAAAGAAGAAGATTATTCAAATCTAAGTTTTGGTAGCAAATCAGAGGCAGATGACTATATCAAAAAACATTTAAGTCCTGCCGGAAGATTCTTAGTAAAATACTATCATGATGGTCTTGAAAATGGTCTTGTTGATTTTAGCAAGAAAGATTCCAACTTTGACCTTGTTCAGAAATATGGTCTTAAGAAATATGAAGTACCGGCAATTTTAAAACAAGGCGAAGCTGTCATGAATCAGGAACAAATCAAGAATCTTGGCGAAGCATTAAGAAGTATTCCAACCGCTGCTACTTTGCGTACAGTACCTGATTATACAAAGATGCTGTCTAGTTTAAAGACTAATAATAATCCTGTTATGGTTACTCAGAGTGAAATATAACATTACCGAATGTTACTAATAACTCTGGTTATGAAAACCTGACAAGAGAATTAAACAGACTTAAACTTGACGCTTACCAGTTTGCGAATAGACGGAATTAAAGGAGCTTATTTATGGAGAGTGTTGCATTAAGTTATTATAGTATAGTTTTTATTGGATATGGAAGATAAAGATGAAAAATCGATACCACATACCAAAAAGAAATTGTTAAATACATTTATAGTATGGCAATAGTAAGCAGTTTTGCTTATCTATTCGCAGTTAGCTTTACAAAAGATTGATAATAGAATATATGAATTTTATGGCAGAGGTTGTAATGACTTCTGCCTTTTATAATAGGAGCGTGATTATTATAGAAAGTGCAGTAATTTCATTAGATAATAAAGTTTTATTGAATATAAAAGAAGCATCCGATTTGTTTGGAATTGGACAGCATAGACTTAGAGAAATAGTTCGTGAAGATTATGGAAACAAATATCATTTGATGCTGGGGAGAACTATCAAGATTAAAAGAAAACAGTTTGAAGAGTTTATAGGTAATGTCGAACAGATTTAAGAAATAGACAATGTGCTTGGAATGTGCTACAATTCAATATGGTATGCATTCGAGGCACTCTGATATAAGGAGGCTAAAGAATGGCAAATAAAACTACGTCAGAAAAGAACAAGCCTGCAAGAAAAAAACTAAGACCTAATGAATATTACAATCCAAAAACAAAGAGGTACGAATATCACTATAAAGATTGTTTGGGAAAAGAAAGGGTTATTAGTTCATATAGGCTTGAAATGACAGACCAATTACCAAAAGGTAAGAGGTCAACAAAGAGTTTGCGTGAAAAGGAGGAAGAACTTAACGCATATCTTGAAAATGACATTGATATTGATGGAGCAAAACTTACTTTGTTAGAGGTTGTAGATAGATACCTCAATTCTCTATATAATAGGAAGAAGTTGGCACACAATACCAAAGTTGGTTACAATGTTACAGTGAATACGCTGAAACAATATAAGCTAGGTTATATAGAGATTGGAAAAATTAGACCAGAACATTGTGAAGAGTGGCTTGCTGATATGAAGAAAAAGTATAGAGGTTCATCTATTCAGACACAAATTAGTCTTATTAAGAGAACTTTTGAATATGCTTTAGATTATGATTATGTGGCAAAGAACCCATTCAGACGTATTACAACAGACAGGAGCGACAGTAAGAAGATGGACGCTCTTTCTGTAGAGGATATGAACAGATTTCTTGATTTCTGCTCAAAAGACACGCATAGTTCACATTGCTATGATATGCTATATGTATTGTTTTGGAGTGGATTAAGAGCGTCAGAATTATGTGGACTTACTCTTGATAACATTGATATGGACAAGCGAATGATTACTGTTGATAAACAGTTACAATGCATCAACCACACTCATGTTGTATTGCCTACAAAAACAATGAATGGTGTAAGAACTATTCCTATGACAGATGGTGTGTATGAAAGTTTCCGGCGTATTATTAAGAATCGCTATTTAAAAGGCTATATAGAGCCTGTATGTTACGATGAGCAAGGCAATGCATATGAAGGATTTGTATTTCTTGCAACAAGAAGCAGAAGAACTATTGTAAGAGGTCATGTAGAGGAATATCTACAGAATTGTATTAAAAGGTTTAACAATGCGAATCCAGAAAATCCTATTCGTAAATTTGAACCGCATATTTGCAGACATACGTTTGCTACGAATATGCAATATTTACCACCAAAGACATTGCAGTACATATTGGGACATGGCAATATATCTACAACGATGGACAACTATGTGGATGTTAGGCCGGGAGTTGAACAACGTATGCAAATCAATGCAATAGCAAAGCAATTAAATGCTAATTAGTATGAATTTTAGCATACTAAATATTTACTAATTACAATGTGTAATGAGATGTAACAAAACATACAAAAATGTAATGAAATGACAGTAAGAACTGTTGGAAATGTGCACAAGCATTGAGAAAATGCTTGATTTGAAAGGATTTGACAGAATGATAGCAATTATTGACTATGATGCAGGAAACTTAAAGAGTGTGGAAAAAGCATTAGCATATCTGGGCGAGGAAAGCGTAATTACAAGAGATTTTCATACCATTGAACAGGCAGATAAGGTGATTTTACCGGGCGTTGGTTCTTTTGGTGTGGCAATGGATAATCTGAAACGCTATGAACTGGACAAGGTCATCCATGAAGTATGCGAAAGAAAAGTGCCATTCCTTGGAATCTGCCTCGGACTTCAGCTGATGTTTGAAGGAAGCGAAGAGTCAGAAGGAGTAGAAGGACTTGGACTTTTAGAGGGAAAGATTGTACGGATTCCGGATACCTATGGACTGAAAATTCCGCATATCGGTTGGAATTCCCTGCATTTACAGAATAATGGAAGACTATTTCAGGATGTGCCGATGGATGCCTATGTATATTTCGTGCATTCTTATTATTTACAGGCAAAGTATGAAGAAATTGTAAAAGCAACTACAGAATATGGAGTCACTATTCATGCATCTGTGGAGCAGGACAACATCTTTGCCTGCCAGTTCCATCCGGAGAAGAGCAGCTCCGTTGGACTGAAGATACTTAAGAACTTTGCGTCATTACAGGGAGGTGTGAAATAATGTTTACCAAGAGAATTATTCCATGTCTGGATGTCAATGATGGAAGAGTTGTAAAAGGTGTGAACTTTGTGAATTTAAGAGATGCCGGTGACCCGGTGGAAATTGCGGCAGCCTATGATAAAGCCGGAGCAGATGAAGTGGTATTTCTGGATATTACAGCATCTTCGGATAACCGTAATACAGTAGTAGATATGGTAAGACGTGTAGCGGAAAATGTATTTATTCCATTTACCGTAGGCGGAGGAATCCGCTGTGTAGAAGATTTTAAAGTGCTGCTTAGGGAAGGCGCAGACAAGATTTCCATTAATTCTTCTGCAATTAATACACCACAGTTAATCAGTGATGCGGCAGACAAATTCGGAAGCCAGTGTGTGGTTGTTGCCATTGATGCGAGAAGAAGAGAAGATGGCAGCGGCTGGAACATTTATAAAAATGGCGGAAGAATTGATGTAGGTATTGATGCGGTAGAATGGGCAATGAAAGTCGAGAAGCTTGGAGCCGGAGAAATTCTTTTGACCAGTATGGACTGTGATGGCACGAAAGCCGGTTACGATTTGGAACTGACCAGACAGATTGCAGAAAATGTATCTATCCCGGTCATTGCTTCCGGTGGAGCCGGAACGAAAGAGCATTTCTATGAAGCTTTGACAGAAGGTAAAGCAGATGCAGCACTGGCAGCATCATTATTCCATTATAAAGAACTTGAAATTATGGACCTTAAGAATTATCTTGCAGGTCGCGGGGTATCAGTAAGGAGATAAAACTATGGCAATGATTACCAATGACTGGCTGGACAGTGTATCTGCCGAGTTTAAAAAGCCATATTACAGAGATTTATATGATTTTGTAAAAAAAGAATACAGCACCCATGTGGTATATCCACCGGCAGATGATATCTTTAATGCCTTGCACTTAACACCGCTTTCAGAAGTAAAGGTGCTGATTTTGGGACAGGATCCATACCATAATGAACATCAGGCACATGGTCTTAGTTTTTCCGTACTGCCGGATCAGAAAGAGATTCCACCATCTTTACAGAACATCTATAAAGAACTACAGGATGACCTTGGCTGCTATATCCCTGACAATGGTTATCTGGAAAAATGGGCAAAGCAGGGTGTATTATTATTGAACACGGTTCTGACCGTCCGTGCACATCAGGCGAATTCCCATCAGGGCAAAGGCTGGGAGCATTTTACGGATGCCATTATCCAGGCGGTCAATGCCCAGGATCGACCAGTTGTCTATATGCTGTGGGGCAGACCGGCACAGAGCAAAATTCCGATGCTTACCAATCCGAAGCATCTGATATTAAAAGCACCTCATCCAAGCCCGCTTTCGGCATACCGTGGTTTCTTCGGATGCAAACATTTCTCACAGGCGAATGCATTTTTAGAAGAGCATGGAGTAGCACCGATAGACTGGCAGATTGAGAATTTGCAGGATGGATTTTAATGTTGACTTGATACCAATAATGTTAAATAACAAAGCATTGCAGGATTTAATAGGTTTCTATGTCAGGCATAAAATACCGCAGTTCTAAATTACATATTTTTCTTTTTACAATATAAAGTGTCTTTCCAATGTTTGACAAACTATCCGCACGGTTCGTCAAAAGGACGGATGTATGACACAATTTATTAGGGGCACTTAGAATTTCGTATTGCAACCGGCAACGCCGGCACAGGATGTGCCGGCGAGGTGCAATCTGAACATGGATGTGAATTTGCACCGGTTGCCGGGCAAAATACAATATGTTTCGAAATTCTTAGTGCCCCTTATAAATCTTGTGTAACATCCGTCTTTGGCGGACAGTGCGGATAGTCAGTCAAAGCAACGGAAAGACATTTTGTAATCAAGAAAAATATGTGCTAAGAACTGCAGGTATTTCATGTCGAATCAACATAGAACCCCATGAAATCCTGTTATTCTTCGAATTGCCAACATGGTATCCAGCCAACATAAAAAATTATTCCTAAAATGAGGAGTGCCCCGACATCTTTCGGATGCCGAGGCTATTATGAAAAAATATATCTAAAAACATGAGTTTCTTTTGATGATTCTATAGTATGCTATAAATATGACAAAACTATGAACAAACCATAAAAACTTTGTGAAAAGTTACAATAGATGAAAAAAATCACATAAAAAGTTGTGAATTTTACACAATGTTGCAATCCTGTGCCTAAAATGCTATAATAGCATTAACAATAGGCAGACGTGGGACAAGGATGTTACACATCAGATATCAAAGGAGTGATTATATGATAGGCATTTCAAATTATGATTCGAATTCAATTAACACATTGTTTTCCGGATTATCAAATGGAAGCAGAACTTCAAACAGCGGTTTGTTAGGAATTAATATTGCTGATTATTCTGCAATTCGTACCGGTTCCTATTTTAAACTGATGAAGGCATATTATGGTGGAAATGATTCTGCCAGCAAGATTGTAGAGACAAACAAGAAGACTTCAACGTCTACTGCAAAGGATGATACTAAGACATTAGCAAAAATTGAAGATGCTGCGGAAGAGTTGAAGGGTGCATCCGATGCTTTACTGGATAAGACCAAGAAGTCTGTATTTAACAAAGTAACAACAACCGATGCAAAGGGTAATACCACAACAGATTATGATAAAGACGCAATTTATAAGAAAGTAAGTGCTTTCGTAGACAGCTACAATAACCTGCTGAAGAAATCAGAAGATTCCAATACCAATGGAATTCTCAATGCAGTTTCTTCCATGGTTCGGACTACGGATTCCAATGAAAAGTTACTTTCTAAGGTTGGAATTACCGTTGGTGTAGATAACAAACTCAGTATTGATGAGGATACATTTAAGAAGGCAGATATGTCTTTGGTAAAATCTTTGTTCAATGGAAATGGTTCCTATGGATATCAGGTATCTGCAAAAGCATCTTTAGCAGATTATTATGCAGAACGGGAAGCATCCAGGGGCAATACATATGGTAATACAGGTACATATACCTACAATTATAATACCGGAGAGATTTATAATACGACAACCTGAGTGACCGGTTAATAATTATGATTCGCATAATGACGGTGTAAATGTCAGGTATAAATAATATATGCAAATAACAAGAAACGTGTGTTGCAGGAAAGCAATTTTCGGTAAAGCAAAAAAAGCAGGTGTTCCGATTGGAACACCTGCTTTCTATCTTAAAAGCTATTTTTAGTTATCATTCTCGTCTTCTTCACTCATGGAGTAAACCTGACGTTTTCTTGCCATTTCATCACTTTCTAAGTATTCATCGTAAGTGGTAATCTTATCAATGAGTCCGCCATTTGGAAGAAGCTCCATAATGCGGTTGGCAGTGGTCTGTGTGAACTGGTGGTCTCGGGAAGCGAAGAGTACAACACCCGGGAATTTAATCAGACCGTTGTTTAATGCGGTAATGGACTCCATGTCTAAGTGGTCGGTAGGCTCATCTAAGATTAAGACATTGGAAGCCTGAATCATCATACGGGAGAGCAGTACACGCACTTTTTCTCCTCCGGAAAGGACTCTCATTTTCTTCATGCCGTCTTCACCGGCGAAAAGCATTCTTCCTAAGAAACCACGTACATAAGTAGCATCTTTGATTTCGGAATACTGGGTCAGCCAGTCTGTGATAACAAGGTCAGTATCAAAGATTTCGGTATTGTCCTTCGGAAAATAGGACTGGGAAGTCGTAACACCCCATTTGTAAGTTCCTTCATCCGGCTCCATTTCACCGGCAAGAATCTTAAAGAGGGTAGTCTTGGCAAGCTCGTTGCTTCCGACAAAAGCTACTTTATCATCATGTCCTAAGATAAAGGATACATTGTCTAATACTTTTACGCCATCGATAGTTTTGCTTAGCCCCTCTACGGTAAGAACCTCATTACCGATTTCACGCTGTGGGCGGAAATCAATGTAAGGATATTTACGGCTGGAAGGTTTGATTTCATCCAGCTCGATTTTTTCAAGGGCACGTTTTCTGGAAGTTGCCTGTTTGGATTTGGAAGCATTCGCAGAGAAACGGGAAATGAACTCCTGTAACTCTTTAATCTTTTCTTCCTTCTTTTTATTGGCTTCTTTCATCTGCTTAACAAGAAGCTGGCTGGACTCATACCAGAAATCGTAGTTACCGGCATATAACTGAATCTTGCCATAATCGATATCGGCAATATGAGTACATACCTTATTTAAGAAGTAACGGTCGTGGGATACGACGATTACAGTGTTGTTAAAGTTAATTAAGAATTCTTCCAGCCATGCAATGGCATCTAAGTCTAAGTGGTTGGTCGGCTCGTCTAAGAGCAGAATGTCCGGATTACCGAATAATGCTTGGGCTAAAAGCACCTTAACCTTGGTAGCACCCGGAAGGTCACGCATAGTGGTGTAGTGGTCTTCTGTCGGGATGCCAAGACCATTTAATAACATGGCAGCATCGGATTCTGCATTCCAGCCGTCCATTTCAGCAAATTCGCCTTCCAGTTCACTGGCACGGATACCATCTTCATCGGAAAAATCCTCTTTTGCATAGATAGCATCCTTCTCCTTCATGATATCATAGAGACGTTTGTTTCCCATGATAACGGTATCTAAAACGGAGTACTCATCATATTTGAAGTGGTCCTGCTGCAGGAAGGAAAGACGTTGTCCCGGTGTAATAACCACATCGCCGCTGGTGGAGTCTAATTGTCCGGATAAAATTTTTAAGAAAGTAGATTTACCGGCACCATTGGCACCAATCAGACCGTAGCAGTTGCCTTCCGTGAATTTAATATTTACATCTTCAAACAAGGCTTTCTTCCCGATTCGTAAAGTTACATTGTTTGCACTTATCATAATCAAATCTCCTGACTCTTTGAATTTACGGTGCTTTCATGCTTATGCACCAATTCGTATCATACTAGAAAAACAGTGGAAAAGCAACTAAAACTTCTTATAGAAGAAATTCGTGATTGTTCTTCATTTCGTACAGTCCATAATCTTGATAATCGACAAATAAAATGCTAAAATGTGATTTAGGTCGATAAGACATAAGTTTTTTATTTAAATAAGGAGGAATAAATAATGTCCAGAGCAAAACAATCAATGGACGGTAATACAGCAGCAGCTCATGTAGCTTATGCATACACAGACGTTGCAGCTATTTATCCTATTACCCCGTCCAGTCCAATGGCTGACTCCGTAGACCAGTGGTCCGCAGCAGGTCAGGAGAATATCTTTGGAAATCAGGTTAAAGTCGTAGAAATGGAATCAGAGGCAGGAGCAGCAGGTGCCGTACATGGTTCTCTTGCAGCAGGTGCTTTAACCACTACATTTACCGCATCCCAGGGTCTTTTATTAATGATCCCTAATATGTACAAAATCGCTGGAGAGCAGCTTCCATGTGTATTTGATGTATCAGCACGTACCGTTGCAACCCAGTCCTTAAATATTTTCGGTGATCACAGTGACGTATATGCTTGTCGTCAGACAGGTTTCGCTATGTTATGTGAGACAAACCCACAGGAAGTTATGGACTTAAGCCCAGTTGCTCATCTTGCAACAATTGAAGGAAAAGTTCCATTCATCAACTTCTTCGATGGATTCCGTACATCTCATGAGATTCAGAAAATCGAGAAATGGGATTACGCAGATTTGAAAGAAATGTGCAACATGGACGCTGTAAAAGCATTCCGTGAGCATGCATTAAACCCAGAGCATCCAGCAATGCGTGGTTCTCATGAAAACGGAGACGTTTTCTTCCAGCATCGTGAAGCTTGTAATACAGCTTACAATGAGTTACCGGCTATCGTTGAGAAATACATGGGCAAAATCAATGAAAAACTTGGTACAGATTATGACTTATTCAACTACTATGGAGCAGCAGATGCAGACCGTGTTATCGTAGCAATGGGATCTATCTGTGACGTAGCAGAAGAAGTAATCGACTACTTAACAGCAGCAGGAGAGAAAGTCGGATTAATCAAAGTTCGTCTGTATCGTCCTTGGGTATCTGCTTCCTTATTAAAAGTTCTTCCAAAGACTGCAAAGAAAGTTGCTGTTCTTGACAGAACAAAAGAGCCAGGAGCATTAGGCGACCCATTATACTTAGACGTAGCTACAACATTACGTGAAGCAGGATTAAACGACGTTGTATTATGTGGCGGCCGTTACGGATTAGGATCTAAGGATACTCCTCCTTCATCTGTATTCGCTATCTACAAAGAACTGGAAAAAGATGCTCCAAAGAGCAGATTTACAGTAGGTATCGTAGATGACGTTACAAACTTAAGCTTACCAGAGGTTAAGCCAGCACCTATCACATCTGCAGAAGGAACTGTAGAGTGTAAGTTCTGGGGTCTTGGTGGAGACGGTACTGTAGGTGCTAACAAGAACTCTACTAAGATTATCGGTGACCACACAGATAAATACATCCAGGCATACTTCCAGTATGACTCTAAGAAGACCGGTGGTGTAACAATTTCCCACTTAAGATTCGGTGACAAGCCAATCAAGAGCCCATATTACATCAACCAGGCTGACTTCGTAGCATGCCACAACCCATCTTATGTAACCAAAGGATTCAAGATGGCCCAGGATGTTAAACCAGGCGGAGTATTCATGATTAACTGCCAGTGGTCAGACGAAGAGTTAGCTCATCATCTGAATGCTGAAGCAAAGAAATACATTGCTGATAACAACATTCAGTTATATACAATCAATGCAATTGACAAAGCAATTGAAATTGGTATGGGTAAACGTACCAACACAATTTTACAGTCTGCATTCTTCAAACTTGCAAACGTTATGCCTATCGACGATGCAGTAGAATTCATGAAAGCAGCAGCTAAGAAATCCTACGGTAAGAAGGGTGATGCTGTCGTAGAAATGAACTACAAAGCTATCGACGCTGGTGTAGACGCAGTACATAAGGTTGAAGTTCCAGCATCCTGGTCTAACCCAGAAGCAGATCCAGCTCCGAAGGAATTAACCGGACGTCCTGAGACTGTTAAGATGGTAAGAGACTTAATGGAGCCAATCTCCAAGATGGACGGAGACAGCCTTCCAGTATCTGCATTTGCAAAGAATCCGGATGGACAGTTCGAACATGGCGCAGCAGCATATGAGAAACGTGGTACAGCCGTAACCGTTCCTACATGGGATGCTGAGAAATGTATTCAGTGTAACCAGTGTGCTTTCGTATGTTCACATGCAACCATTCGTCCATTCATGTTAGACGAAGCAGAAGTAAAAGCTGCTCCAGAGCAGACAAAACTTGCTGATACAAAGCCAAAGGCTGGCGAGTACAAATATACAATGAGCGTATCCCCATTAGACTGTATGGGATGTGGCGAGTGTATTACGGTATGTCCAGTAGGCGCAATCGAAATGGTTCCTCAGGAATCACAGGCAGATCAGCAGCCAGTATTCGATTACTTAGTAGCAAACGTTGGAAAGAAACCTGGTATGCCGGCAGACAATACCGTTAAAGGTTCCCAGTTCAATCAGCCATTGCTTGAGTTCTCAGGCTCTTGTGCAGGTTGTGCAGAGACATCTTACGCTCGTTTGATTACTCAGTTATTTGGTGAGCATATGTATATTTCCAATGCAACAGGATGTTCTTCTATCTGGGGCGGTCCTGCAGCAACATCACCATATACAGTAAACAAAGATTCCAAGAAAGGTCCGGCTTGGGCAAACTCCTTATTCGAGGATAACGCTGAGCATGGTTTTGGTATGGAAATCGGACAGAAAGTTCTTCGTGAGCAGGCAATTGCAAGCGCTAAGAAATGTGCTGAGTCTGATAAAGCAAGCGCAGAATTAAAGGCTGCATTTGACAAGTTCGAAGAGACTAAGAATGATACAAAAGCTAATACACCTGCAACAGAAGCATTAGTTGCTGAGTTAGAGAAAGCTGCAGCAGCAGGATGCCCGGATGCTAAGGAAGCATTAGATAAGAAGAATTACCTTGCTAAGAAGTCTGTATGGATCTTCGGTGGTGATGGATGGGCTTACGATATCGGCTTCGGCGGATTAGACCATGTACTTGCTTCCGGTGAGAACGTAAACGTAATGGTATTCGATACAGAGATGTACTCTAATACAGGTGGACAGGCTTCTAAAGCTTCTAACATCGGTGAGGTTTGTCAGTTCGCTGCTTCTGGTAAAGAAGTTGGCAAGAAGAGCCTTGCAGAAATCGCTATGAGCTACGGCTATGTATATGTAGCACAGATCGCTCTTGGTGCAAATATGGCAAATGCTGTTAAAGTAATTGCTGAAGCAGAAGCATACAACGGACCTTCACTTATCATCGGATATGCTCCATGTGAGTTACATGGTGTTAAGGGTGGAATGAACCACTGCCAGGATGAGATGAAGAAAGCAGTAGCAGCAGGTTACTGGAACTTATTCTCATACAACCCGGCATTGAAAGCAGAAGGAAAGAACCCATTCACATTGACTTCTAAGCCAGGTGATGGATCTTACCAGGATTTCTTAAATAACGAGACACGTTACAGCAGATTAACACGTTCCTTCCCAGACAGAGCAGAAAAACTGTTCAAAGCATCTGAGGAAGCTGCAAAGGCTCGTTATGAACATCTGTTAAGATTAGTTGAGCTTTATAAATAAGATTAGCTGATTGGACAGAAGAATCTGACGATTAGGTAAAATAAAAGAGATGTAATTTACAGAAGTGTAAGTTACGTCTCTTTTTTTACTTTATAAGAACGATATCAAATTAAATTAGTCTGATTATTTCGTTAGAAAAAATCAAATCTATATGCCAGAATATGACATAATTCTATACAAAAAAAATATATACTTACATTCAACACAAAAGAAAAATCACATGCATAAAAAGACAGGGGAAGGTCATAATAAGGGAAGCAAAAGAATAACAGGGGGTGCAGTTTGTGGCAGATAAGGATTTCCGCAAGCTGAAGCGCTGGGAGTTGATTGAAATTATAGAGGGACTCCAGAAGGATTCACAGGGAACTGCAGAAGAAAATGGCGGGAATAAGGACAAGAAAATAGAATTAGATGTGGCACTTCAAAGTATACAGGCGGAGCACAAACGCAGAGAGAAGAAGCAGCATCTTTTCAGTGCGATTGGAATACTGCTTGTGGTGGCAGCAATTTCAGTATTGATTGCAACGAGATTAGTACCGGTATTGCAGGTTTCGGGCAAGAGCATGGAACCGGCATTAGAGAATGGTGAACTGGTAGTAATAAAGAAGACTACAAAAATCAAACAGGGAGATATCATCGGCTTTTACTATCAGAGTAAGATTCTTGTAAAAAGGGTCATAGGAACTGCAGGTGATTACATAGATATAGACGAAGACGGCAATGTATATGTAAATGGTGAAAAATTAGATGAACCATATGCAATAAAGAAAGATTTAGGGGAATGTGATATTGATTTTCCTTATCAGGTGCCGGAAGGCAAATATTTTGTGATGGGAGACCATCGTTCGGTATCGGTTGACAGCCGGAGTTCAGCTATTGGGTGTGTGGCAGAAGATCAGATAATTGGAAAGGTGGCTTTTCGATTCTGGCCATTGAGTAAAATGGGATTCCTTAAATAGGGAGAGATAGGGATATGCAGGAAAATGTAAGAAAACATGTAAAGAAAGCAGAAGAAAAGAGAAAAATCCGCAGAAGAACAAAAATTTTACTGGGAATATGCTGCGTTCTTGTGGCAGTAGGTGTAGTCTGGGGACTGATTCTTCCGGGACTTGCAGCAACAGGAAATAAGGAAACAGAGCAGACGTCAGCCGGAGGCACGATTAGTGAGCGTATTAACTTGAGTGTTTCACAGAAGAGTCCGGATGATGGGAAAAATGGACAGACTTTATATGCAACTGTTAGTGCAACCAACTCAAATCCGACAGATACAGAGCTGGTACCGGTTCGTATCCGGATTAGTGATTTGCCGGAAGGAGTTACATTGACCGGTTTTGAAGAAAGTGATGTTATGCAGGTTACTTATAAAGCGGTCAGTGAAACAACAGAAGAAACACTGGAAGTAAAACTGGTAGAAGAAGATGATGAGACTTACATAGAGTTTGAGCCACCTGCAGGTTCAACTGTTTCCTTCGACTTGCAGTTTAATTCTTTAAATGGAATTATGGAAAAAGATTCCAAGGTCACATTGACACCGGAGATTCCGGATCAGAAAGACAATGATGTGATTTCTGAACCGGCAGAATTAATCTGGCATGGAACGAATCTCTGGCAGGATTTGAAAAAAACTGTCAGCAAGGAAATTATTCCGGTGAATGGAAAGACCAATAAGCTGGAAGGAACATTGGATTATAGAATCACTGCAAACAGTATGAATCCATGCGGAGTTGGTGATACGGGAGCAATCTGGACAGATCATGTAGAACTGAGTGATGTATTGACATTACCGGATGGAATCAGTTTTCCGGAAGGAACCAGGGTCAGTGAAGATGGTGCTTCCATTGTGGATAGCAATGGAAATGTGATTTTCCAGTTTACTGATCTTCAGGGAGGAACCGTTACAAGCCTGACATTGGATGGAAAAACAGTTACATATAAGATTAGTGTGCCGAACCAGCATATGACAGATGGTGTGCCAACAAGAGAACAGGAGCATCTGAATGTAAGCGCAAGTCTGGATGTATCAAAATTAGTATTAACAGATAATTATATTACAACAGCCGCAGAAAAAGTTAAGGAAGATGTAATTACAAATCATGTTGATTTTGAATCTGTTCCCTATAAAGAATATGAACACACAAAATTGTCTGCAGATGTAAAGTCAAGACCGGAAATAAAAGAGGACTTTAGAATTGTTAAGACGGCGGATAAGAAAGAAGTAATTGCCGGAGATACCATTAATTATACGATTACGCTAGAAAATACGGGAAACAATCCGATTAAGGGAGAAGCTTCAGATGGAAGCGTTTATAAGGTGACAGATAAATTACCAGAGCATCTGACGTTGACATCGGAGCAGATACAGGAAATCCGTGATAAAGGAGCAGAGTATGACGAAGCAGCCAGAACAATAAGTTTTACACCTGGTACATTAAAAGCCGGTGAAAAGGTCTCATTTACTTTTGCAGCTAATGTAAAAAGCCAGGAAGAAATGGCAAAGTATAAAAATAATACTTCCATTCATAATAAAGCTTCTTATAAAGATAAGAGTTCAACAATAACGGTTATTTATAAAAAGCCGGAACTCATTATTGAAAAGAGCGGTGATAAGAAGAATGTAAAAAATGGTGATTTAGTTACTTATACGATAACGATTGAAAATATGGAAGATTATAAAACCATTGAGCAGACGTTAGAAGATACTCTGCCAAAAGGACTTATTTTCCAGTATGTTATAGATAAGAATGGAGCACAGGTTCCGGAGGGCGAGACGGATTTTGTGGCAGAGTCAACCAATGCGACCGGTGGATGCCGCAAGGTTGGCTTAAAGATAAATGATAAAATATTGACATTTTCTCTTGGCAGGCTGAATGCAAAGGAGAAGGTAACCATTAAGTATGTATGTAAGGTTGATGTTAATGAACTGCCGGAGGCTTCTGATTATCATTTTAAGAATTATGTAAAGAGTACTTCAACCGGTGAGAATTCTGAAATTGTAATTGAGACTGAAAATCCGATTACAGTAGATAAGAAGGTAAATGGCGGGGAAGGTGGAGAAACCTTTAAAGCAGAGGAATTATTTAAATACAGCATAACGATTACAAACGCTGATGGAGATGCCGCATATAAGAAAGACGGACTGTCATTGACAGATGATATGCCATATCATGTTTTTCCTTCGGATGAATACAAGATTTATAAGGCAAAGCAGGCAGGAACGTTAAATTCCAGATATCCTAAAAATGATGAGGAACTGGTAGAGGCTGGTATCAGCTGGAAAGAGTATGTAGAAAATACATCTGACTGGGGAACTTATTATACAAAGATAAATGGTGAATATGTGCAGATAAGGAGATACTGGATTGGCAAGAGCAATGGAATGAATATCAGTGCACATAAAGGAATCCGTTTAATCTGGAAGATTGGCACCATGTCACCGGGTGAAGTAATTGAAAAAGAATTCAATGCTTACATTTATATGGATGATAAAGAGAATGAACAGACGGGAACTTTTACTTATACCAATAGTGCAACCGTAAACGGAATGAAGGATACAGTAACGGTAAAAGGGAAACCGGAAGGGAAAAAGGAGCTGGATCAGGCGGTAGATGTGCAGAAGAGTGTGTGGGCAATTCTGGATCAGTTCCATCAGTGGAAGACCAGCCAGTTAAAAGATAAGTCCATATTCTCTAAGAGTGTAAATGAAGGAAATTATCTCGGAAATTATGTGATTTACAATATTACAGTAACAAATACAGGAGAAGATCCGGTTCATATTGATACATTGGAAGATCATATGGCGGATGGGTTGGAATATATTGGAATACGTCCGGGCCTGGGATATACGCTTCCGGTTCAGATTGAAAAGAGCTATAGTGAACCGATTAAGTCAAACGACTGGAACATGGCGCAGGTAACCAATATCGATGGCAGAAGTCTGGTAAGGGATGTTACCATTGCAATGACCAATGATGATAAGGAAAACCATATGGTTACCTTTACGATTGGAGACGATGGCAAAGGTTATGATTTGCCGGCAGGAAAGAATCTTTCATTCTTTGTGATGTGCAAGGTAAGTAAAGACGTGGAATTAGATGTTCCAATTACCAATACCGTGGATTTACTGGTAGATAAGGATGTGGAATATCGTGAGAATCCGAATGACATTACAATGAGAGGAACCAGAGATGATTCCAGACAGAATAACGGCACATCGGAAGATAAAGGAATTGTAGGAGAAAAGCGTGTTATTTCGTCATCTGTAATGATAACACCGAAGGATGTAATTGTTCCGGGAATTACCAAGAAAGCAGTGTCCTATATACCATCTGGTAAAAATGTGGAAGATGCTGTTGAATTGGAAGAGAAGGACAATATACAGCCGAATGTAACGACAAAGTGGCTGTTGGAGTTACGCAACGATGGAACCATTCCGATCTGCGATTATACAATTAAAGATTCTGTTCAGTCTCCGTTCCATATATTGTCGAAAGAAGAGGCAACCAATAAAACCCTTCACCTGGGACTTGACAAAAATGCTTTTGTACTGACCATTTATGATGAGGATGATAATGTACTTCATAAGTATGATTTGTCTGAAGAAGTATGGAAGCTGATACCGGATAATGCGACCCACGAGTTTTCACTATATCTGGAGGGAAAAGAATATCAGATTCCTGCAGGTGGAAAAGCGGAGTTTACGGTATATACCAGAAATACAGTATATGAGAACAGGATTTATGAAAATACTGCATATCTCCTGCCGGATGATCCGTTTGATGATAACAGTGTAAAAACGGGAGAACTGGTGACGGATGACAGTGGAAAATATATTGGAGTAAAAGCTTCTGATTGCGTTTATGCATTGGGTGATTACGGTTCATTCTCATGGAAAACGGTAGAGGAAACCGGTAATTCAGATAACCGGGGAAGCGGCTATCTTGGACTGGAAGGAAAGAATTACATTTATCTGGATGAAGATGGAAAAGATGTGATTTACACCAACAATATTGAAAATGTCAGCAATAACTCCTTTACACAGATGGTTATTGTAGACAGTATGCCACATATAAATGATACCGGAGTACTGAACCAGAAAGAAAAACGAGGAAGTGAATTCTCTGTTGCATATGCCGAAGGACTGGAACTCTTGGTAACGGAGGAGAGCGGCACAAAACGGCAGCTGGAAGAAGGCGTGGATTATTTTGTGGAATTTTCAAATCTGGTAAGCTTTACTGAAGCTGATATGTCGGGTACTTCAACAGAACAGTGGCATTCCTTCTGGCAGTCAGATGATGTGTCCTTCCGTATAAAGATGGCAGATACCTTTGTATTAAAGAAGGGCTGTATTCTTACCATGAAATATAATGGAGTAGTAGGAGAGAATGCAAACCCGGGTGAGACTGCATGGAACAGCTTCGCATACCAGTATACGGCAGAAGTAAACGGAAATGAAAAAACACTGCGGGCAGAGCCTCCAAAGGTCGGAGTAAAGATTTATAAGAAACCGGTAATTGAGAAAGACGTTCTGGATGCGTATGGAAATGAACTTCCGTATGATCAGACAAAAACCTTTACTTTTGCATTATATAAGGGTGATTCAATGGAGGAATCTGATTATATTACAGAATTTACCGTATGCCAGGGTGGATCGGTTGCATTGAAGACCATTACAGACCAGAATGGCAATAAGGCGTTGGAAGATGGTCAGGTCTACACGGTAAAAGAAAAACTGGTAAATGGTTATGAGTTAGTTGGAATAGGTCAGAAGGGTACAGAATTAAGCAAAGAAAATAAATATACCTTTACCTATTATGATAATCTTGATAGTATTTCGATTCAGGTTAAGAATCAGGAATATGGTTATGAACTTCCGGCAACGGGAGGAACTGGTACTACTGTTTATACTATAGGCGGTGCAGCAATTATGCTGGCGGCATTCCTATTGTATGGATACCGGATGCGACGGAAAAGAGAAGGGGGGGCAGGCGTATAAGTCCCCTTTTGAGAAAATCCGTTTCAGGTATCAAATATAATTAAAAGTTAGAGAAGGAGAACAAAAATGAAAAAATTGAAAAAATTTTTTGCAGCAATGGTTGCAATGGTTATGGCATTCGCAATGGGTGTTACTGTTTATGCAGCAGATATTACAATTACGAACGGTGCAAACGGTTCTGAGTATGCAGCTTATAAGCTGTTGAATGCTACAGATGGTGGCGACGGAAAATTTGCATACACATTAAATGATAAGTATGCATCAGCATTAAAAGAAGTAACAGGAAAAACAGATGATAAAGAAGTTATTAGTTATATTTCAGAACTTGATGCAGATGGCATCCGTGCATTTGCAGATGCAGTATTTGCAAAAATCAAGACATTAGAGCCGGAAGCAAAAACATCCGATGATAAATTTAGCGGTGTTGATCAGGGTTATTACCTGATTGCAGAAACAAAAACAGGTGATGAAGGTGATACCTATTCCCTTGTTATGTTAGACACAGCTGGAAATGACAGCGTAACTGTAACAACAAAGGAAGACAGACCGGAACTTGAAAAGAAAGTAAAAGAGAAAAATGACTCTACCGGTGCAGAAAGTGACTGGCAGGATGCAGCAGATTACGATATCGGAGATGATGTACCGTTCCAGTTAACCGGTACTGTAGATGCAAAATACGATAACTATGGAAGCTATTATTATGCATTCCATGATACCATGTCTGACGGACTTACTTTCAATGCAGATTCTGTAACTGTAACAGTGGACGGAACAGCAGTAACAACCGGCTATGAAGTAGTTACAGAAGATTTAGATGATAGCTGCACTTTTGAAGTTCGTTTTGCAGATTTAAAGAATATCAAAGCAGTAAAAGCTGGAAGTAAAGTAGTTGTAAATTACACCGCAAAACTGAATGAAAATGCAGTAATCGGTGAAGGTGGAAACACCAACGTATCCAAACTGGAATACAGCAACAATCCTTATGGGGATGGCACAGGTGTAACTCCGGAAGATAAAGTTATTGTATTTACATATAATTTAATTGCAAATAAGGTAGACGGTAACAATGCTCCTCTTGAGGGTGCAGGATTTACCCTTTACAAATTAGACAGCACTACAGGTGATTATGTTGCAGTTGGAAATGAGATTACAGGAGTAACAACCTTCTATTTCAAAGGTGTAGATGCAGGCCAGTATAAATTGGTTGAGACAACTGTTCCGGCAGGATACAATAAAGCAGATGATCTTGTATTTTCAGTAGAAGCAACCTATGATACAACATCAGATAATCCGGAATTAAAGACATTAGTAGTAAAGGATGCTTCTGGAAAGGTTGTTTCAGAAGGAACAGAAGCAATCTTTACAGCAACTTTAAGAACAGGTGCTGTATCCACGGATGTACAGAACTTAAGTGGAACTGAACTTCCTGCAACCGGTGGTATCGGTACTAAGATTTTCTATACCGTAGGTGCAATTATCATGATTGTAGCAGCTGTATTGTTAATCGCAAGAAAACGTACTGCAAAAAACTAGAATTTTAAGATGAACGGCGGTAATTCACCGGGAATTTCCGGTGAACCGCCGGTTTATACACGAACGAGACTGGAAGAAAATTCCCGCTCGCTGGGACTTTGACAGCATTAGGGAGAAATCTATGAAGAGGACATTAAAGAAATTATTTAAGAAAGATAAACTGAATGTAATGTTAGTGTTTGTTTTTATCATAGGTCTCTCCGTGATGCTGTATCCGCCAATTAGTTCTTACTGGAATTCAAAAGTCCAGTCAAGAGCCGTTGCGTCTTATAGTAATGCCGTAAAATCACTGACAGAAGAAGAAAAAGACACAATGTTAAAAAAAGCTGATACCTACAATGAAAAATTAAAGGATGTGAACCGGCCATTTCTGAATTATGCAGAGGCTGGCGATTATAACAGCATTCTTGATATTTCCGGCACCGGCATCATGGGTTATGTTACAATTGAAAAGTTAGGTGTGGAACTCCCGATTTATCATGGAACTTCGGAAGGAGTATTACAGGTTGCAGCAGGCCATTTAGAGGGCAGTAGTTTGCCGGTTGGAGGAGAAGGCACACATAGTGTTCTTTCTGCACACAGAGGACTTCCGTCTGCAAGACTTTTTACAAATCTGGATAAAATGGAAGCAGGAGATACCTTTACCGTTACCGTATTGGATCGTAAACTGACTTATCAGGTGAATCAGATTAAAATTGTAGAACCACAGGAAATTAATAATCTTACAATTGAAGATGGAAAAGATTATTGTACATTAATGACCTGCACTCCATATGGAATCAATTCTCATCGGCTGCTGGTAAGGGGTGAGCGGATTTCACAGGAGGAAAGCGGTAACTTTGTGACGGCAGATGGATATCTTGTTAATACTTCTGCAGTTGCAATTGTAGTTGCGATTATATTACTGTTCTGGATTTTACTGGGACTTTTGATTTGGCAGCGGTTTAGTTGGAAGAGGAAAAAGGAGTAGGGAATGAAACAGAAATGGAAGCAGAAATTACCTGGAATTCTGCTTGGACTGGTTTTCCTGGTCGGACTGGGAATCTTTGCATATCCGACTGTGGCAGATCAATGGAATAAATACCATCAGAGCAGGGCGATTGCCAGTTATGAAGAAACTGTTGCAGATATGGATGAAGTAGACTATCAGAAGCTTTGGGAGATGGCAGAGGAATATAATTCCCAGATAGGTAATAATACCTTCGATGGGGATGCGTTTTCGCAGGAAGAACAGAATATGAGAGGAAGTAAATACTGGTCCGTAGTAAATCCGGGAGATAATGGGATAATGGGATATATTTCCATCCCGAAAATAGAACAGAGACTTCCGATTTATCATGGAACTTCGGAGGCAGTATTACAGATTGGCGCAGGTCATATGTCCGGAACCAGTCTTCCGGTTGGTGGTGAGGGAAAACATAGTGTACTGGCAGCACACCGCGGACTGCCAAGTGCGAAACTTTTTACCGATATTGACCAGCTTGTAAAAGGTGATAAATTCTATGTGCATGTATTGGATAAGGTGCTTGCATATGAAGTGGATCAGATTCTGCCGATGGTAGAAAAGGATGATACGGATACTTTGACAGATGCAATGAAGAATGTCGAAGGGGAAGATTATGTAACACTTTTCACCTGCACCCCATATGGTGTAAACAGCCATAGACTGCTGGTGCGTGGTCACAGTGTCCCGTATAATGGAGAGGATGATGAGAAGGCAATAGCCAATGAATCTATGCTTCAGACGGTGAAAGATTATTATATGTTATATGCAATACTGGCAGTTGCAGCAGCAATTCTGATTACAGTTTTGATAAAGATTATTCGAGATAGAAAAGCTTCAAGAGGTTCTAAGGAGGGTGGAAAATGAAAAAGTTAAAAATAAAGAAAGGGTATATTGCGGGATTACTGACGTTGTTTTTGGCAGCGGCAGGATTACATGTGGCATCTGCATATGCCACCAATGTAATAGATCCGGCAGAACCTTGTACTTTGACTTTATCTGTGCCGAAGGGCGAAGAATATACGGAAGAACTGAATGGGATGGAACTGCATGCTAAAATATATCAGGTAGCGACTGTGGATGCAGCAGGAGAGTACAGCGAAACATCAGAATTTAAATCCCTCTCTTTAAAAGATGCGGTAAATGGAGATGTTACATGGGAAGAGATGACAGCGAAGGCAGCGGAGCTCGCTTCGGATAAAACCCCGGATACAGAATGCACGATTACGGATGGAACAGGAGAGAAAGAACTGAATTCTGGGATATATCTTGTTGTGGTTGAATCTGCATCAACCGGTTTTTATGAGTATAATTTTAATCCAGGTCTGATTGCGTTGCCGGATAATCAGGCATTTCATTCTGCAGGCGCAGAAAACAAATGGATTTATGAGGTTACAGCAAATCTAAAACCGGAACGTTCTCCACGGTATGGAAGTCTTCTTATACAGAAAAATCTTGATAACTATAATGAGACAATGAAAGAGGTAACCTTTGTATTTTCGATAGAAGCAGTAGATGAAAATGGTAATACGGTATACAGTAATGTAGTATCGACCACACATTCATCGGCAGGAACGAAAGCGGCAATTGCAGATCATATTCCGGCAGGTGCAAAAGTTACTGTGACAGAGGTATATAGTGGGGCTGGTTATAGACTGGTAAGTGAGCCACAGCAGACAGCAGAAATCAGTGCGGATGAAATCGTAACAGTGGAGTTTGATAATACATATGACCATGGATTGAATCCGGGTTACGGAGTAACCAATCATTTCGATTATGATGAAGATGAGGGATGGCAGTGGACACAATTACCGGATAATAGTGTAAAGGAAGAATAAAGGAGGCTGGAATATAAGATGATGAAGAAAAAAACAAAAGTGTTCTGGCTGACTGCAGCAGCATTGGTATTCCTTGCAGGGGCAGCAGTGCCACCGGCAATGGCGTATTTTACAACTTATGTGGAAGCGGAAGGAGGATATCCGATTACACTTGGTAATGAAACTACAATAGAAGAAAAAGTTGAAAATATGGAGAAGCATATCGTACTTACAAATACAGGAGAAAGTGATTGCTTTGTCAGAGTAAAGGTATTCGCAGGAAGTCAGATTACATTAACTATGTCCGGCTTGTCATGGAATCAGGGCGAAGATGGCTATTGGTATTATAGTGATATTGTTCCGGTAAGTGGCAATACAGAAGAACTTTTAGCCAAAATAGCAATACCGGAGGAATATAAAGAGAGTTTTAATGTAGTGGTCGTTCAGGAGTGTACACCGGTTCTCTATGAAGAGGATGGAACACCATATGCAGACTGGAACCGGATTGCAGATACCAGGACAGATATAGGAACTGCAGATGCAAGGGAGGCTGGTGAAGAATGAGCCGATTGAAAAAAGTAATGAAGGGAAGAAAAGGAACCTTTTTATTATTGGGTGCAGCAGTACTTCTTCTGGCAGGAAGTGCGGTTGGAAGTGCGAGAGCAGCACTTACTTACTATAGTGAGAATTATACTGCACAGATGGAAATGTATGATATCGGAGTGACTCTGGTGGAAGAATCTGTCAAGGGTTCTAAGAATATCAGCAGCCGTGATTATGCAGGAAGTGATGATGCCTGGAAGCAAAATCAGGGAGCACTTCTTACAGATATGCTTGATGAGACAGATGGAAAGCTGGTAGCCGGAAGAAATTATAAGGAAGCACTTTCCGTAAAAAACAGTGGCAATATTGATGAATATGTCCGTGTGAGAATTTATAAGAGCTGGAAGAGTGAGGATGGAAGCAAGGAAACAACACTTGCTCCGAGTTTGATTGAATTAAACCTGACCCAGAATGGCTGGATTGTGGATGAAAATGCAACTACGGAGGAGAGAACTGTTCTTTACTGGCCATCGGTATTGAAGGTGGGTGAGAGTACACCGGCATTTTCTGATACTTTAAAGATTGATAATTCCATAACGTCAAAGGTAACGGAGCATACAACGGAGGAAAATGGACTTAAGACCACTACTACAACATTTAATTATAATGGGGTTTCCTTTCATGTAGAGGCAGAAGTGGATGCCGTACAGACACACAATGCGCAGGATGCGATTAAGAGTGCCTGGGGAGTTGATGTTTCTGTTGATTCCAATGGAAATCTGACATTACTGCAGTAAGGAGGAGACTGAGATGAAGAGAAAATGGATTGGTATCATGGCAGCTCTGGCTCTGGTTGCAGCAGCCCCTGTTCAGGTACAGGCAGAAGAGTTTTCCGGCGGTGATGACTGGAACGTAACGTTTGATGGAGAAAAATTAAACAGCACATTTAAAAATGCAGATATTGATGATGCGATATATCAGCTTCAGCCAGGAGATACAGTAAATATCAGACTGGAGTTAAAGAATACCTATGATGGGGATACGCAGTGGTATATGACAAATCAGGTATTACAGAGCCTTGAGGATTCACAGAGTGTGGCTTCCGGAGGAGCGTATTCGTACATACTTTCTTTTACGGCTCCGGATGGAAGTAACCGTATTTTATACAGCAGTGAAAATGTAGGTGGAGATACGGTAGGAGAAAGTGGTGAAGGTCTTCACCAGGCAACCAATGCAATGAAAGATTATTTCTATCTGGATGAGCTTGCGAAAGGTGAAAAAGCAGAGATTGCACTAACCGTAAAGCTGGAAGGTGAGACACAGGGAAATACCTATCAGGATACCCTGGCAAAATTGCAGATGAATTTTGCGGTAGAATTATTATCCAGTGGTTCAACACCATTGTCGAATCATGTCGTTATTAAAACGGGTGATAATAATCAGGTGCTTCTTTTTTCAGCACTTGCTCTGGCGGCAGGACTTGTTTTAGTCGTCCTTTTTGTTGTGAGAGTGAAGAGGACACGAAAAGAAGATGAGGCAGCTGAAAATCGGTTGGAAAAGGAGGAGTAAGGGATGAAGAATAAAATAAAAGAAAGAATGGAACGTATTCTTCACGGAAGTATTTTATTTACAACATTACTTACACTGGCATTTCCGGTACAGGCATGGGCAAAAGTTGGTGGAAATGAAACAGAATATACCTATACAGTAACGTTATGCTCTGGAAATCAGGGATATTTTTCAGATACGAATGGAATTACAGTAGACAATCATATAACAGGTTCTTCTTATCAGATTGAAAAGGAAAGCCAGGGAGAAAAAATAAAAATCAGTGGACTGAAATATGGTGACCGGGTTATGGTTCGGGCACAGTCCTGTATTCAGCTAAAGGAAGATGGAAAATATTATATTGGTGGAATCCGGGAGAGCGGAAGGGATAATAATACTGTTGGAAAATCTGCCTTTGTGGTAGAATCTGATCAGGAGTATGTAGCGGCATATGCAATTGCGGGAAATATGGTAGCATATACTGTGAATTATCAGGATGCCAATGGAAATGCACTTTCAGACAGTGAGACCTTCTATGGTGCAGTGGGTGACCAGCCGGTGGTGGCGTTTAAATATTTTGAAAATTATCGTCCGCAGGCATATAATCTGACGAAAACCTTAAGCAGCAATGAAGCAGAAAACATTTTTACGTTTGTATACACGACGGATACACAGAGTGCGGCAAACAGTGCAAATGCCGGAAATGATGCAAATGCGGCAAACAATGCAAATGCAGCAAACAATGCAAATGCGGCAAACAATGCAAATGCAGCAAACAATGCGAATGCAGCAGATGATGCCAATGCGGATAATAATCAAGGGGCAGATGGAAATGTAAATATTCCGGATGAAGAGACTCCGCAGGAACTGGTAAATCTTGATGATGAGGAAACTCCGTTAGCAGATATGCAGCAAAAGGATGAGAAGACCAAAAGACCGGCAGGAAATATGCCATTGCTGATTGGTGTAGCATCAGCGGCAGTTGCAGGACTTGTGGCTCTTACTGCTTTTGCATTACGAAGAAAGAAAATGAATGTCAGAGCAGAGGCATTAACGAATGGGAAAAACAAAAAGAAAAAAGAGGACAATAGCCAGAATCTGTAGTATGATAGGAGTATCTCTTCTGATATTGGTGATTCTGATTTGCATACCATTGACATTACCAAGGCTTACAGGGTTTGATATTTATACAGTTGTAACCGGAAGCATGGAACCGGCGATTCCGGTAGGAAGTCTTATTTATGTCAGGGAAGAAGCACCGGCAGAACTTATGGAAGGTGAAGTTGTGGCATATCGGAGCGATACAGATGTGGGAATTATCATTACCCATCGTGTGGTGAAGAATCAGGTGGTGTCCGGTCAGCTGATTACCAAAGGAGATGCAAATGAAGCGGAGGATATTTCCCCGGTTTCCTATGCACAGGTAATTGGAAAAGTAACCCTGACCATTCCGGTATTAGGAGGGATATTTGCAGCTATGGTAACCTTTTACGGTAAAATTGTAATCGTCTCAGTTGTATTACTGGCGGCAATTTTATTATATATAGGTACAGATAGCAGGAATATACAGGAAAAGGAATAGGTGTGTTGTCATGCAGAGGCAGAAGAGCCGGCACAGTAAGAAATATTACCTGATAATATGGATGGCCGCAGGGATATTGCTGATGAGCGGTGCATTGGGAGGCTGTGGCGGAGAGAAGAATTCTCCGGAGCAAAGCAGCAATGATACCGCAAAGGGAAATCGCGATGCGACAGCAGAAGTATTACATCCGGAGGCTTCCGGAGAAGTGACTTATGGGACAGATCAGATTGCTATTGATGCATCGCATGCATCCGATGGTTATGTGATGCTTAATTATACCGGAACCAATGAAAAAGTGAAATTCCAGATAGAGACACCGGAAGGGGAAGCATATACCTATCTGGTGACAAAGAATGGAACGTATATTGTATATCCGCTGACACAGGGAAGCGGTACTTACCAGTTGACCTTATATGAAGCTGCATCAGTAGAAGAAAATTTGTATGCAACAGCATTTACCCAGAGTATTGATGTTACCATTACGGATGAATTTGTCCCATTTCTGGCACCTAACTGTTATGTGGATTTTGATGAGAATTCCAAGACGGTAAAGAAAGGGGAAGAACTGGCAGCAGGCTGCGGCAGTGACCTTGATGTAGTAACCAACATTTATCATTATGTAATTGAAAACATTACATATGATGAAGAAAAAGCAGAGAATGTTGCATATGGATATGTGCCGGATGTAGATGAAACACTTTCGTCCGGAAAAGGAATCTGTTTTGATTATGCAGCATTGATGGCAGCGATGCTTCGCTCGCAGAGAATTCCAACCAAACTTCAGGTAGGATATGCGGGTGAGGCTTATCATGCGTGGATCAGCTGTTATGTGGATGAGATAGGCTGGGTAGATAATATGATATCTTTTGACGGAAAGGACTGGTCTCTTATGGACCCGACCCTGGCAGCCAATAATGATGATGATACCGTAAAAGATTATATTGGCGACGGAAGCCGTTATATTATAAAGTACACATATTAAGAGAGGAAGAAAAGTATGGGAAAAAGTAAAAAACAGCAAAAGCTGTCAAATCTTGAATGTGCATCTTTTTGCAGCCAGATGACAATGGTTCTGCATGCAGGCTTTCCGGCAGTTGAGGGGGTGTCATTATTACTGGAAGATGCAAAAGATGTGCAGGAAAAGGCAATACTTCAGGTAATGTATGATGAAATGATAAATACAGGACTGTTATATCCGGCACTGGAAAAGACCAGTGTATTTCCGGATTATCTTCTTCAGATGGTTAAGATAGGAGAAGAAACAGGTACACTGGATGATGTTATGAATGGGCTGACTCACCATTACGAGCGTGAGGATGAGATCGAGAAGAGTATTAAAAGCGCACTTACATATCCTTTGATTATGGTTGCTATGATGATAGCTGTAATTGTGATACTTTTAACAAAAGTAATGCCGGTATTTGAACAGGTATTTCGCCAGTTAGGCAGACAGATGACCGGATTTTCCGGTGGCATGCTTGCATTGGGAAAAACAATTTCAAATTATGCAATTGTATTCATTACAATAGCGGCGGTAATCGTTGGAGTATTTGTTTATTTTGTAAAGAGCAGCAGAGGACGAAGAGCGTTTGCTGGTTTTAGCAGAAAAATGCACTTGTTTCATGGCTTATACGATAAAATCGCAGCATGTCGTTTCGCAGACAGCCTGTATCTGACTTTAAAGAGTGGACAAAATCCGCAAAAGGGACTGGAATTTGCAGACGAATTGATTGCAGATAAGAATTTTTCAAAGAAGATTAAGAAATGTAGCCAGAAAATGGAAGAGGGCGAGGATTTTGCAGCAGCAGTAGGCGGTGCCGGAATATTTGAGGGCTTGTATGAGAGGATGCTGGTGATTTCCGGGAAAACCGGAGAGACCGATGAAACATTAGAGACGATAGCAAGACAGTATGAAAGAGAAATTGATCAGAGAATGTCTTCTTATATTGCAATATTAGAACCGACACTTGTAATTATTTTGTCTGTTATTGTCGGAATGATACTGTTATCCGTGATTCTTCCGTTGATGGGAATTATGGCAGGACTGTAAGAAGGAGATGCATATGGAAGGATTTCGTCGAAAGAGGCTTTTTTTTCATGAAAAAAGGCATTCTGTCTGGGCAAAGATATTATTTACGGTGGCCATTTCCAGTTGTATTATTTTATTGACCTGCCATGGATTGAACCGATTGATGGCGGATAGTAAAGAGGAGGAAAAACGTTCTTTAGAAGAGGCTCTGCAGAGAGAAATCGTGCAGTGTTATGTGCTGGAAGGACATTACCCGGACAGTCTTTCGTATCTGGAAGAACAGTATGGTTTTTCCTATGATAAGGAGCAGTTTTTTGTGGACTACCAGCTGCTTGGAGCAAACATTATGCCGGATGTGACAGTAATTGAGCGCAAGAATTAGAGTGAAGAGGGATGAATATGGCAGAGAGTACCGCCAGAAAACATACAATTGATATATTATTTCCATGGGCATTGTTTGGGCTGCTGGCAATCTGCGGACTTCTGGTGCTTATCCTGGCAGCAGATATTTATCAGGATACGACGACTATGGCAGATGAAAATTATGAAAGCAGAACAGTATTGTCTTATCTTACGGAGAAGATTCATCAGAATGATAATGGGACAGTTACTATTGGTTCGGTAGATGGAACAGACAGTCTTATTATCCGTCAGGATTATGATGGAGAAGAATATTGCACCTATATTTTTGAAGAGGATGGCATGTTGAAAGAGCTTTTTGTCCGGTCCGGAACTGCTGTAAGTACAGCGGATGGAAAGGCAGTCATTCCGGTTGAAGATTTTAAGATGGAAGCTTTGGAAAATGGATTATTGCATTTTTCCTGTACGTCGGAAGATGGGAGAAAAATGGATACTGTGGTGGCTGTTGTCGGCAGAAGGCAGGAATAGAGGAAGGCATATGATAGAAGGGCAGGCAAGACGTTCCGGGGTATTTTTACTGGAACTTATGATATCGATTTTATTTTTCTGTATTGCTGCAGCGGTGGGATTGCAGCTATTTGTAAAATCCCATTGCATCAGTGAAGATGCAGGAAATATGAATATGGCAGTACATAAGGCTGCAGCGGCAGCAGAAGTATTCCGCTCCGGAACAGATATGGAAGATTATCTGAAGGAAGAGTATTCTTATTATGAGAAAGAGGATAATACATTTTTGGTATCCTTTGCTGCTGACTGGGAGAACTGTAAGACGAAAGATGCGGAATATACCCTGTGGATTACACTGGGTGAAGCGAAGCAGCGGATGGTCGGTCATTTTGCAGTAAAGCAGAAGGACGGGGAGAAAGATAAGATTATTTATGAAGTGGAACTAAAGAGAGTAATCAGTCAGAGAGAGGCGGCAGAAGATGAGTAAGAGTGCATTATACGAAGAAAAACGCAGACCGCGTATAGCCAGTCCTTTTGGATACTCTTTTTTGTTAGTGGTAGTATTGATTCTGACTTTTTTATTATTCGCAGTGTTGTCATTATCTTCGTCCCTGCGGGATTATAAATACAGTAAACGGGCGGCAGATAAGATGAGTGCCTATTATGAAGCATGTAACAAGGCAAATGATGTCTTAGCAGAGATAGATGCTATTCTGGAAGAATCCGAAAATAAAGAAATGGCGTTGCAGGAAATTTCCGGATTGCCGGAGGTGAAGGATGCAGCTGATACCATAAGCTTTTGTGTGCCGGAGACAGACACACAGGAGTTACGTGTAAAGCTTTCTATTACGGAAGAGACGGATGGAGAGACAGGAGAAATGCTGGAATGGAGCATATTAGAATGGAAAGAAACTGCTACTGATGTAAGACAGGAGGAAACAAGGCTTCCGTTGATGGAGCAGCAGAAATAAAGAGATTGGTGGGAAAATTATGGATGTAAAAGAAGTATTACGAAAAGCAGTAGAGGAACACGCATCGGATATATTTATTGTAGCCGGACTTCCGATATCATATCGTTCGAATAATGTAATTATAAAAGAAGAGGGAGAGCGGTTGATGCCTCCTGAGACAGAAAATTATTTAGAGCAGATATATGAACTGGCGGATCATCGTGATATTGACCGGTTGTTAAAGCATGGGGATGATGATTTCTCTTTTGCGGTGCAGGGACTGTCAAGATTCCGTGTCAGTGCTTATAAGCAAAGAGGTGCTTTATCAGCAGTGGTTCGTGTGATTACCTTTGATTTGCCGAAGCCGGAGGACATTGGAATTCCACAGAATATCATTGACCTTGGTCTGCAGCCAAAGGGAATGGTATTAGTAACAGGACCGGCAGGAAGTGGTAAGTCTACCACGTTAGCCTGCATGGTAGATGCACTGAACCGCCGGTGTGCCAAGCATATTATTACGTTAGAGGATCCGATTGAATATCTGCACAGCCATCAGCATGGAATTATCAGCCAGCGTGAAATAAATGTAGATACTGAAAATTATGTAACGGCATTGCGTGCATCCCTGCGGCAGAGTCCGGATGTGATCCTTCTTGGAGAAATGCGTGATTACGAGACGATTGGTGTTGCTATGACGGCAGCAGAGACAGGTCATCTTATTATATCCACCTTACATACCATAGGAGCGGCTAATACCATTGACCGTATCATTGATGTGTTCCCGGCAAATCAGCAGCGGCAGATTGCAGTACAGCTTTCCATGGTGCTGCAGGCGATTGTTTCCCAGCAGCTTGTGCCGGATGTGAATGGCAATGTGATCCCGGCATTTGAAATTATGACTGTGACACCGGCAATCCGCAATATGATTCGTGAGAATAAAGTGCCACAGATTGACGGCGTTGTATATTCCTCGAACCGGGAAGATATGATATCCATGGACAGCAGTCTTTTGAAATTGTATCAGGAAGGAAAGATTACAAAAGAGACAGCACTGGTTTATGCATCCAATCCGGAAATGTTACAGAAACGCTTATAAAAATAGCTTGACGAGGCATAGAGAACATGATACAATACAACAGTTGTGAATAGGCGATGGTCCTCTGTTGCAAATGAATGCATTAAGAACATCAAAATATACAGGAGGTCACAAAATGAACGCAAGTGAAATTATTAAGAACATTGAAGCAGAGCAGTTAAAGGCAGATGCACCAGAGTTTCGTGTAGGAGATACCGTTAAGGTTTATGCGAAAATCAAAGAGGGAAACCGTGAAAGAATTCAGGTTTTCGAAGGTGTTGTATTAAAGAAACAGGGCGGAAGCAACCGTGAGACATTTACCGTTCGTAAATTATCTAATGGTGTTGGCGTAGAGAAGACCTGGCCATTACATTCTCCTAACGTAGAGAAGGTTGAAGTAGTAAGAGCTGGTAAAGTAAGAAGAGCTAAGCTGAATTACTTAAGAGGTCGTATCGGTAAGAAAGCAAAAGTAAAAGAGTTAGTAAAATAAGAATCTGTCAGAGGGACGTGCCAATGTGTATCGTCCCTCTTGTTGTATTTGCGCGAGTAGCGAGAGAAATCGCATGCTTGCATGCAGATTTGGCGAGCACCGCGATAACTCGAGAAACTCGCAAAGCGTGTTTCTCGTAGTTACCACGTATTCGTAAGAAGCTGCCGGTGGCAGTTTCTGTAGATAGATCGAATGATATTTAGGTAAGAAGGAGAACATAAGATTATGCGTAGAGGCAGCGTTC
The DNA here is from genome assembly GCF_003479505.1 of Roseburia sp. AF15-21. Taxonomy (NCBI): domain Bacteria; kingdom Bacillati; phylum Bacillota; class Clostridia; order Lachnospirales; family Lachnospiraceae; genus Roseburia; species Roseburia sp. AF15-21. The sequence continues at coordinate 290,859 of NZ_QUHG01000002.1, forward strand.
GTGGTCTGAATTTTGGCAGACGTAGAAAGAAAATAAATGTACCACTGCTGAAGGAAATCGGCACCTGGGTCATTGAGATTGCAATTGTCCTGGTGATTTCATTTGTATTTGTATATTTTATCGGACTTCGGACCACTGTGGTAGGACAGTCCATGAACCCTACGATAGAGAACGGAGAAGAGATTCTGGTTAATCGTTTTGTTTATAAACTGAAGAAACCAAAAGCAAATGATGTTATTGTATTTCTCCCAAATGGAAATGAAAAGTCGCATTATTATGTAAAGCGTGTCATTGGAGTACCGGGAGATAAGATACAGATAAAGAATGGAGCAGTCTATGTAAATGGAGAGCTGTTTGATGAAAAAGTAGATACAGCTGCCATTGAAGATGCAGGACTGGCATCCGAAGAGATTACGGTAGGGGAAGATGAGTATTTTGTATTGGGAGATAACCGCAACAGCAGTGAGGACAGCCGTTATGCCAACATTGGGAATGTAAAACGGGAATATATTGTAGGAAAAGCATGGTTCCGGATTTCGCCACTCCGGAAAATCGGTTTTATCAAATAGAAGGACAGTAAGGGAAGAGAGGAAAATAAGATGCAGTTTCAATGGTATCCGGGACATATGACAAAAGCAAAACGTCAGATGCAGGAAGATATAAAACTGGTAGATTTAGTAATAGAGCTGGTGGATGCCAGAATTCCGGTAAGCAGCAGAAATCCGGACATAGATACCCTGGGAAAAGGGAAAGCCCGTCTGATTTTGTTGAACAAATCTGACCTTGCAGATGAAAGAAAAAATGAAGGCTGGACAGAGTTTTTTAAGAAAAAGGGCTATTATGTAGTGCGCATGGATGCCAGAAATAAAGGAAGCATGAAACAGGTGTCTGCAATTATAGCAGAAGCCTGCAAGGAAAAGGCGGAGCGTGATTTACGAAGAGGAATCAAGAACCGTCCGGTGAGGGCTATGGTAGTGGGAATCCCAAATGTGGGAAAATCCACCTTTATCAATACTTTTGCGGGAAAAGCCTGCGCCAAGACCGGAAATAAGCCGGGTGTAACCAAGGGCAAGCAGTGGATTCGCCTGAATAAGAATGTAGAACTTTTGGATACACCGGGTATTTTATGGCCAAAGTTTGAAGACCAGAGCGTTGGGTTAAGACTGGCACTGATAGGTTCTATCAAAGATGATATTTTAAATATTGATGAACTTTCACTGGAACTGATTCAGATTCTGCGGGAAGAGTATCCGGGTGTATTAAAGGAAAGATATGGAATGGAAGAAGAGGGAACACCGGCAGAGATGTTGGAGAAAATTGCCTTAAACCGTGGCTGTATCAAAAAAGGAAATGAAGTAGATTATGCCAAAGCCGCTGCACTGGTGCTGGATGAATTCCGTACCGGAAAGCTCGGTAAAATTTCACTTGAAAAACCAGAAGTGGAAGCATAAGATAAAAATAAGAGCAGGAATCAAAAAGAGTTGGAGCAAGACGGAGATATGAAGGAAGAAGAACACGGCAAAAGAGGAAAGGCGGTAAGGGAAAGTGTCAGTTTCATACTATATCTCATTGTGATTGTGGTACTGACATTTTTGATGATACGTTATGTTGGACAGCGGACCAGAGTGGATGGTTCGTCCATGGAAAATACCCTTACCAATGGAGATAATCTGATTGTAGATAAGATATCCTATCGGTTTCATGAACCGGAACGTTTTGATATTATTGTATTTCCGTATCAGTATAAGGAAGACACTTATTTTATCAAACGGATTATCGGAATGCCGGGAGAAACGGTACAGATTACCGATAAGGGAGAGATATTGATTAACGGAGAAGAACTGGTAGAATCTTATGGAAGAGAGGTTATTAAAGACCCGGGACTTGCATCAGACCCGATTACATTAGGTGAGGATGAATATTTTGTGATGGGAGATAACCGCAATTACAGCAAGGACAGCAGGTTCCCGGATGTTGGAAATATCAAGCGGGCGGATATCATAGGAAAAGCATGGCTTAGAATCTATCCATTTGATAAAATTGGATTTATCCGGCATCAGTAATAAAAACGAAAGAGCAGTCAGAGGATAAAGTGATTATGGCAGAAGAGAAGAAAATCGGAGCAATCAAAGAAGAGTTACAGGCAGCAGAAGACAGTATGCTGCCTGATTTTATAGCAAGATATGAAAAAGATGAACGAAGCGGCGTAAAGACCCTTGTGGAAAAAGCACGAAAGCGGATACAGAAGCTTGAGACAGAGTATGCCCGGATTGAAAATCTGAAAAAGTATGAAAAAGAATATGCGGATGCCGGTTATATCTGCGGTATAGATGAAGTGGGAAGAGGTCCGCTGGCGGGGCCGGTTGTGGCAGGAGCTGTGATTCTGCCAAAGGATTGTGACATTTTATATATCAATGATTCCAAGAAACTCAGTGCATCCATGCGTGAAAAACTCTATGATGAAATTATGGAGAAGGCAGTGGCAACAGGAATTGGAATGGCAGGTCCGGGGCGGATTGATGAAATTAATATTTTGCAGGCTACTTATGAAGCTATGCGGCAGGCTATAACGAATTTGAAAGTAAAACCCGATATATTATTAAATGATGCGGTGACAATACCGGGAGTAGATATCCGTCAGGTTCCGATTATCAAAGGAGATGCAAAGAGCATTTCCATTGGAGCAGCCAGTATCATTGCAAAGGTAACAAGGGATCGCATGATGGAAGAATATGCGAAAATTATGCCGGAATATGGATTTGCGGATAACAAGGGTTATGGCTCCGCAGCCCATATTGCAGCAATCAAAGAATATGGACCAACACCAATTCACCGGAGAACCTTTATTAAGAATTTTTACAGTGAATAATTCCAAAGAAATTGGCAATGCAGAGTGGAGTGATTGATATGCAGATTTCAGACATGTTAGCACAATACAACAGAAGTTCGGCTACCGGAGCTACAGCAACAGCCCCGCAGCAAGGGGTTCAGCAGCTGGTATCAGCCGTACGGGAAATGACGGTAGGAAATGTATTTGAAGGAACCGTAAATGATATCAAAAACGGAACGGTTACGCTTGGACTGGCAAATGGTCAGACTGTTCAGGCGAGAATAGCAGCAGGCGTACAGTTAGCCGTTGGTCAGGCGATGTTTTTCCAGGTGAAATCCAATGATGGAACTACCGTTGAAATTCGACCTTATACCAATGGAAATCTCAATAATCCGACGTTGTTAAAGGCACTGGATGCAGCAGGCATTCCGGCAGAACCAAGAATGATAGATATGGTCAATTCCATGATGGAAGAGCAGATGTCCATTGGCAGGGAAAGCCTGATGGATATGGCACGCAGTATTTCTGCATATCCGGATGCGGATATTAAGTCACTGGTATTGATGCATAAGCTTGACATTCCGATGTCAGAAGAATTTATCCGGCAGTTTGAAAATTATAAATCTGATCAGGCGGCAATCACTTCACAGTTTGATGATGTCTTGGAAAGCATCGGAAAATTATATCAGAACGAAAACCTTTCCGAGACAGAGGCATTGGAACTGGGAAGCCGAATCTATCAGGTGTTGAAGCAGGATGGTTCTTTGGATATGTCTGTAATTGTAAAAGAGGGAGTACAGAAAGGAAGCTGGAGTCCGGTGGAACTTCAGGAAGGAGCCATACTGGAAGGAGCGTCAGAATTTGCTGCCACAGAAATCACAGGAACGGAATTAGCAGAAACTGAAACGATAGCAGGATCCATAGAAGAAACATTAGATGGCGTGCAGTATTATGCCAGGGGCAGTGTCGGTGCATTGTTTACAGAGGGGCAGATGAAGGATTTTTCAAATCTTCTGAAAGAATTTCCACAGCTTGCAGGCAGTAAATTATTTACCGCAGAGGGGGCTTTAAATGGAAATCTTTCTACGGGTGCATTTCTAAAAGAACTGCATCAGGCACTGGATGAGATAATGGGTTTAACCGGAGGTTCTGCAAAGAAACTGTTTTCCAGTAAAGAGTATCAGAAAGTGCTGGAATATGAGGTAAAACAGCAGTGGACACTAAAACCGGAAGAAATCAAAGGGGATGCTGTCAGGCATCTTTATGAGAAGATGGAAAATCAGATGCAGAAGATGCAGGAGCTGGTGCAGGAATCCGGTCAGAGCAATACTTCCCTTGCGAAAGCAGTAAGTAATCTGCAGGGGAATATTGAATTTATGAATCAGATTAATAATGCCTATCATTATGTGCAGATTCCCCTTCGGATGTCAAATCAGAATGCCCACGGAGATTTATTTGTCTATACTAATAAGAGTGGTGTGGACAGACTGGATGGCGAACTGAGTGCCTTTTTGCATCTTGATATGGATAACCTTGGTGCAACGGATGTGTCTGTGCGGATGAAGGATAGAAAGGTGCATACGAATTTTTATCTGGAGGATGAGAAATCCTATGATTTAATCGAAGAACATATGGCTGAGCTGATGCAGCGGCTGCAGGAGAAAGGATATTCCTGTACGGTACAGGTGGAGAACCAGTCCGGAAAGAAAAATCTGGTTGAAGATTTTATGCAGCAGGAGCATCCGTCAGCCGGAATCCTGCATCGGTATTCCTTTGATATGAGGGCGTAATTTATGAAAAATGGAATCTGGCATCCGGCAGACTTTGATGGGAAAAATGCCGGAGAAGAGAAAACAAAAGAAAAAACAGCAGTTGCTATCGCATATGAGCCGGGAGAGAGGGCACCAAAGATACTGGCAACCGGCAAGGGGTATCTTGCGGATAAAATTATTGAGAAAGCCAAAGAGGAAGACGTTCCGCTGTATCAGGATAATCAGCTGGCAAATACCTTATCCAGGCTTGAAATTGGAGATATGATTCCGCCGGAATTATATGAAGTAGTGGCAGAGATACTTGTCTTTGTCGATGATATGGATAAGCTGCGCAGTAAATTGGAATAAAAATAGCTGTAACGGCAAAAAGGATAGTGGAAATCCAAATAGCAGGAATCCGAATAACAGGAATAACAGAAAGGGGAGCAGGGATGGAAAATAAACGCAGCATGGGCAGTGAGTATGAAAAAAAGGCGGCAGAGTATTTAAAGGCATCCGGCTGCAGCATCTGTGAGATGAATTACCGCTGCAGGTTTGGAGAAATTGATATGATTGCAAGAGATGGAAAATATCTTGTTTTTGCAGAAGTAAAATACCGCAGTGATACCGGAAAGGGACTTCCACAGGAAGCGGTAGATTACCGCAAGCAAAGGAAAATATCAAGAGTGGCAGATTATTACCTGATGTGTAAACATATGATGGGACTGCCCTGCAGGTTTGATGTGATAGCAATATTAGGAGAGGACATACAGTGGCTGAAGGATGCTTTCCCCTATATAGAGCCTTATTAGTGACAGCTGAGACTTGATACAGGAAAAAGAATGCTGGAGAATTGAACCAGTTACAGCATGGAATCCGTTACAGCATGGAGTTGGAACTGGAAAAATAAGAACAGGAAAAGAAAAATGACAGAATTTCAGATAAAAGAGGATGGACGAACCATGATACCGTCCGTATTTTCCCATGCGGGGAAAAAAGAATTAGTGCTGCTGCAGTATCCACAGTTGCAAGCACTTGATATGGTAAAACACTGCTTTACCACAAGAATGGGTGGAGTAAGTAAGAATGAATTTTCTTCGCTGGATTTAAGCTTTAACCGTGGAGATGACATAGAGGCAGTAAAGGAAAATTTCCGCAGGGTAGCTGAGGCAATGGAAGTTCCGGCAGGGCAGATTGTCTGCTCTGACCAGACCCATACCACCAATGTAAGAAAAGTAACAGCAGAGGATGCAGGAAGCGGACTGACAAAGGAACGGCCGTATCATGATGTGGATGGATTGATTACCGATGTGCCGGGGCTGATGCTTGCAACCTTTTATGCAGACTGTGTGCCGCTTTATTTTGTGGATACAAAGCATAGGGCAATCGGACTGAGCCATTCCGGCTGGAGGGGCACGGTTAACAGAATGGGAAGAGCCACGCTGAAAGCAATGGCAGAAGCATATGGAACAGTACCGGAGGATGTATGGTGTGCGATAGGCCCATCTATCTGCCAGGACTGTTATGAAGTAAGTGAAGATGTGGCACTGGAATTTGAGCAGGAGTTTTCCGGTCATGGCAGTGAAATTATGTACCGGAAAGAAAATGGAAAGTATCAGTTAAATCTCTGGAAAGCCAATGAAAGAGTGCTTTTAGATGCGGGAATCCTGCCGGAAAAACTAATCTTGCCGAATGTGTGTACCTGTTGTAACAGTGAACTGTTGTTTTCGCACAGAGCAAGCCATGGAAGAAGAGGAAATCTTGGGGCATTTTTGTGCATTAAATAGAAAAATGTCAAAAAATGAAAAATTTTTTTGTTCACAAAGCAAACATGTGATATAATTAGGATAAATAATTTAGGAGGGCAGAAATATGCAGTTGAATGAGATATTTAATGCAGAAGATATAGAGGTACTTTTTGCACAATGGGAAAACGTAACAGGAGTAAAACCATTACTTCTGGATTCTGATGGAAGTGTAGCAATCGGGGAAGGTGAAGCATCTGAATACAGAGATGTGATCAAAGCCGGAATTGAAATTGCTGGATATCTTTCTTATGCGAAGAAGGAAGACGCAGAGGATGAAAACGAAGCTAAATCTAAGATAGCAGCTCTGACTATCGTTCTGACACAGCTTGCAGCATCTGAAGAGAAGAGAATGGATGAAGAGAAGAAGAATTCTGATATTCATGAGAATGTACAGAAGACCTCAGAATACATCCAGAAGATTAATGATATTACCAAACAGCTGGACAAGATTGAAAAGAACCAGAAGATTCTTGCATTAAACGCTTCTATTGAGGCTGCTCGTGCAGGAGAGGCTGGAAAAGGATTCGCAATTGTTGCAACCAATGTATCTGCACTGGCAACAGACTTTGGTAATAACAACCGCGAAATCAAAGATGAATTACAGAAGTTAAATGAAGTAATTGCAGCAATTGAAAAATGTGAATAATATTTCCTGATGAAAGGAAGATAGAATCGTGTAAAAAGACGGAATCAGTGCAAACTGGTTTCGTTTTTTTGCTTTACAGAAAATTGCTTTTCTGTAAAGTAAAAAACGCTCCGCGAGCAGCATTAAGGAATTATTAATAAAATCATACAGATATTTTTCTTGTGTCTCATTTGCTGGGATGTTATAGTGTGCGTATCAATTGAAGTAATACGGATAATACACCTACGATATTCCAAAAGGAGGAAGCGAAGTGATACAGCTTAATTACAGGGATGCAAAGCCTATTTACGAACAGATTAAAGATGGAATGCGTCATCTTGTGATTTCCAATGCATTGACAGCGGATGAAAAACTGCCATCTGTGCGTGAACTGGCAGCAACACTGGCAATTAATCCGAATACCATCCAGCGGGCGTACCGTGATCTGGAGAAAGAAGGATATGTCTATACCATTTCCGGGAAAGGCACATTTGTGGCTGCCCAGAAGCATGTAAAGGATGCAAGAACTGTGGAATTAAAAGGACATTTTGATGAAATCGTATCAGAATTACTGTATCTGGCAGTAGAGCCGGAGCAGTTAAAACATCGGATAACGGAACTGGAAGGAGGAGAATATATTCATGATACGGGTAAATAATGTAGTGAAAACATTTGGAGATTTCCGGGCGTTAGACGGTGTAAACCTGCATGTAAAGGATGGGGCAATTTATGGACTGGTAGGACCAAACGGAGCCGGGAAATCTACGATAATAAGACATATTACCGGAATCTATAAGCCGGATGCCGGCAACATAGAAATAGCCGGGATGCCGGTGTATGAGAATCCTCAGGCAAAGGCCAGATTTGCATATATTCCGGATGATCTTTTCTATTTCCAGCAGGCAGATGTCATGGAAATGAAACGCTTTTATAAGGGAATCTATAAGACTTTTGATGAAGATTTGTTTTTCCGGATCCGGGATGCATTTTCCAACATTGATCCGAAGATGACCATTCGGAGAATGTCAAAGGGAATGCAGAAGCAGGCGGCTTTCTGGCTGGCAATCAGCTGCAGACCGGAGCTTATGATTTTAGATGAGCCGGTAGATGGACTAGACCCGGTAATGAGAAGGCAGATCTGGAGCATTATCATGTCTGATGTGGCAGAACATGGAACTACGGTGTTAGTATCTTCCCATAACTTAAGAGAGCTGGAGGATGTCTGTGACCATGTGGGCATTATGCATCATGGAAAAGTAATGTTAGAACGTTCCTTAAGCGAACTACAGGGAAGTGTCTGTAAGATTCAGGTGGCATATCAGGAAAGAATGCCGAAGCTTCCGGCTGATTTTGAAGTGTTACATATGTCCAGTACAGGAAGGGTATATACCATGATTGTAAAAGGCAATCCCAAAGAGGCAAAGCTGCGGTTAGAACAGACTTCGCCGATGCTGATTGATGTGCTGCCTCTGACATTGGAAGAAATTTTTATTTACGAATTAGGAGGTGCGGATTATGCGGTCAAAGACATCTTACTTTAATAAGACGGTATTTTGGAAAAATATTACGCATTTCTGGCCTGTCTGGCTGATTTATACGATATTGCTGCTATGTATGGTTCCTCTGCGGCTGTTAGTGAATTCTGGGATTTCTTATGAAGGTTATTCAGCACAGGAAATTAAAGAAATAAAAATGAATAATTTTATGCAGATTCTGTTTTCAGATGGAAGCGGTGCGCTTATTGCACTCCTTAGTCTGGCAATTGGAATTATTGTAGCAATGGCAGTATTTTATTATCTTTATAATAACAGAAGCTCACATCTGTTTCATTCACTGCCATTGAAAAGAACAGAACTTTTTATCAGTAATTTCCTGTCAGGATTCTGCATGATTGTGGTTCCTGTACTATTGGCGTTTATTATTGGAACAGTATGCTGCATTATGCAGGGAATTACAAGTCTGCAGTATCTGCTGGCGTGGGCACTGATGTTGACGGGAGAGGGCTTTTTCTTCTACAGTATGGCAATTTTCGTTGGCATGTTTACCGGTCAGTTATTGGCAATGCCGGTATTTACGATTATTCTGAACGTATTATATATAGGATGCCGCTATGTGATTACATGTATGATTAGTACAATTGGCTATGGTATGGCGAATTCTTATGCTGACCGTATGAATAGTATTTTATCACCGGTGATATATCTTTCAAATAAGGTGGGGGTAGAGTATGACTATTTAGAGGACAGGATAGAATACCATATGTTTGGCCTTTCGGTTGTAGGGATCTATGTGCTGGTGGGTGTGGTGCTGATAGTGATATCCTGTCTGCTTTATCAGAAACGTAAACTGGAAACCACGGGAGATGTGCTTACAATTCCGGCAACCCGCCCGGTGTTCCGCTGGGGAATGGCTTTTTGTGTGGCTTTTCTTACTGCAATTCTGCTGAGCGGACTGTTTGGCGTGCTGGTACATACATCACTGGGCAATTTCCTGATGGTTTTATTTACAACATTGATTGCAGGTTTTCTGGCATTTTTCATTGCGGAAATGATTTTGACGAAGAAGCTGCGTGTAGTGACCAAAAAGAGATTATTAGAATGCGGCGTCATGTTAGGAATTTCAGTCGTATTTCTTCTTTGTATCAAATGGAATGCGTTCGGACTGGAAAATAAAATCCCGGATAAGAAGGAAATTGTCGCAGCAAATATTAACTGCTATTTTGAAATAGAAGAAAATTCAGAAAGCGGAATTGATGAAATTATGAGTATTCATCAGCAAATTATTGATTCGAAGAAGGAATTTCAGGCATATCAGGGCTCGTCTGATTTAGATAAGGCATTGCAGTGGGTAGAGATTGATTATCAGCTTGCAGACGGAAGCATTATGGTGAGAAGCTATGATGTACCGGCTGCTAAAAATTATTATGAAAATGCAGATTCGGTTGTTTCAAGAATTTATGCTATGTCTATGGATCCGGAGAATTATCTCAAGGGGAATCTGATGGTGAATTATGATGATCCGAATAATCATATTATTTCAATGGAGTTTGATGCCTATGACCAGAATTTGGAATATGACAGCATTAATATAAATGATGAGCGGGCACAGGAAATATATGATGCTTATCTTAAGGACATCCGGGCAGGACATATTTATCTGAATACAGTAAATGATAACTACTATAAACATACGTATATCAATGGACTGTATCTGCATGTCTATAACAGTCAGGGAATCCAGCTTACCAGGAGAGAACAACGGATGTGGGGAATGGAAAACAGTAAAGATTATTATTTCAATTTGAATTTGAATGATCGTTGTGTATACACGATTAACAAACTGCTGGAGTTACATATCATTGAGTCAGAGGATGAACTGATGACATTACAGGAAATGGAAGACAGAAACATGAGCATGGAGCAGGAATAAATGGAAGGGTGGAATAACTGTTGTTATTCTGCCCTTTTTATTGTAAACTAAAGAGGTATTATAATATAGAAAGATTGAGAAAATAATTTATGCATACAAAGAAACATGTCATCAGTGGAGTTAAGCCGGACAGCATTGCCATGGAGCTTGAGCTGGAGCCGGGAGATGAGCTGATTTCCATTAATGGCAAAGAAATAGAAGATGTATTTGACTATCAGTTCCTGACAGAGGACGAGTATCTTCTGGTGGTAGTAAGAAAGAATAATGGCGAAGAGTGGGAACTGGAAATTGAAAAAGATTATGATGAAGACCTTGGAATCGAATTTGAAAACGGACTGATGGACGATTACAAATCCTGTTCCAATAAGTGTATGTTCTGTTTTATTGACCAGATGCCGCCGGGCATGCGTGAGACACTTTATTTTAAAGATGATGACTCCAGACTTTCCTTCTTACAGGGGAATTATGTAACGCTGACCAATATGAAGGATAAGGATATTGAACGTATCATATACTACAATCTTGGACCGATTAATGTGTCGGTGCATACCACGAATCCGAAGCTTCGCTGTACCATGTTGCACAACCGTTTCGCTGGAGAAGCCTTAAAGAAAATCAAACGCTTATCAGATGCCGGAATTGAAATGAATGGACAGGTTGTACTCTGCAAGGGCGTCAATGATGGCGAAGAGTTAGAGCGGACTATCCGTGACCTGACAGAGTATATTCCAAACATGCAGAGTCTTTCTATTGTACCGGTCGGCCTGACAAAATACCGGGAGGGCTTATATCCCTTGGAAGCTTTTGAAAAAGAGGATGCAGGAAAAGTCTTAGAGCAGATTCACCGCTGGCAGGATTATTGCATGGAGCATTTCGGTACACACTTTGTGCATGGAGGAGACGAGTGGTATCTTCTGGCAGAGCAGCCTCTTCCGTCCGCAGAAAATTATGATGGATATATCCAGCTGGAAAATGGCGTGGGAATGATTACACTGCTGCGGGATGAATTCCGGGAGGCACTTGCAGCAGAAAAAGGTGATGCCAATCTGAAAAGGACAGTTACGCTGGTAACCGGAAAGCTGGCAGGACCGATTTTGGAGGAACTGACAGGAGAAATGAAGGAGAAGTTTCCAAATGTAAAGATACGGGTCCGCGTGATCCGAAACGATTTCTTCGGAGAACGGATTACCGTTGCAGGACTTCTGACCGGACAGGATATTATCGCACAGCTTAAGGACGAAGATTTGGGAGATGAGATACTGCTGCCATGCAATGTATTGCGTATGGGAGAAGATGTTTTCTTAGATGACATCACATTGACGGAGCTGAAAAGAACTTTACAAGTACAGGCAGATATTGTAAAATCAAGCGGGCAGGATTTGCTGAATGCAGTCCTTGGAAGGAGACAGAATGAGTAAACCAGTAGTAGCTATTGTAGGCAGACCAAACGTAGGAAAATCAACACTTTTTAACGTGTTGGCAGGTGAAAGAATTTCTATCGTACAGGATACACCGGGGGTAACCCGTGACCGTATATATGCCGAAGTATCCTGGCTTGACTATAACTTTACCTTAATTGATACCGGCGGTATTGAGCCGGACAGCGGAGATATTATTTTATCCCAGATGCGGGAGCAGGCACAGATAGCCATTGATACCGCAGATGTCATTATTTTTATTACGGATGTAAGACAGGGGCTTGTAGATGCAGACCAGAAAGTAGCTGACATGCTGCGCCGTTCCAGGAAGCCGGTTATTCTTGCCGTAAATAAAGTAGATGATTTTAAGAAATATATGCCGGATGTTTATGAATTTTATAATCTTGGAATTGGTGACCCGGTTCCGGTATCTGCAGCATCCAGACTTGGAATCGGTGATTTGTTAGATGAAGTGGCAAAGCATTTTACCCAGGAAATGTTAGAAGAAGCAGAAGATGACAGACCGCGTATTGCCATTGTAGGTAAGCCGAACGTAGGTAAGTCATCACTGATTAACAAGCTGACGGGTGAAAACCGTGTGATTGTTTCTGATATTGCCGGAACTACAAGAGATGCCATTGATACCGATATAAAATATAATGGCAGAGAATATGTATTTATTGATACGGCAGGACTCCGGAGAAAGAATAAGATTAAAGAAGAATTAGAGCGTTACAGTATCATCCGGGCAGTAACAGCAGTGGAACGTGCAGATGTGGTCATTGTTGTAATTGATGCTATAGAAGGCGTAACGGAGCAGGATGCCAAGATTGCTGGAATTGCCCATGAAAGAGGCAAAGGAATTATCATTGCAGTGAATAAATGGGATGCCATTGAAAAGGATGATAAGACCATTTACAAGCATACAGAGAAAATTCGTCAGATTTTAAGCTTCATGCCATATGCAGAGATTTTATTTATTTCAGCCAAGACCGGACAGCGTACCGGCAGGATTTTTGAGACCATTGATGTAGTGCTTGAAAATAACAGCATGCGTGTGGCAACCGGTGTATTAAATGAGATTATGGCAGAGGCAGTTGCCATGCAGCAGCCGCCGACCGATAAGGGAAAACGCTTAAAATTATATTATATTACACAGGCAGCGGTAAAACCGCCAACTTTTGTTATCTTTGTAAATGACAAGAACCTGATGCATTTTTCCTATACAAGATATCTGGAAAATAAGATTCGGGAAGCATTTGGCTTTAAGGGTACTTCCCTGAAATTCATTATAAGGGAAAGAAAGGAAGATTAATAAAATGTTATTCGGACGTGTAATATCAGTAGGAATCGGATATTTATGCGGTATGTTTTTATCCGGCTTCTTATATGGAAAGAAAGAAAATGTGGATTTACGTAAGGTGGGCAGTGGAAATGTAGGAACTACCAACACCATGCGTAACCTCGGCGTGAAGGCAGGCATTCTTACCTTGATCGGTGATGTGTGCAAGGTATTTATGGCAATGGTCATTGTATGGCTCATTTTCCGGAACCGTTATCCGGACAGTGTGAAGGTCTTAGAGCTTTATGCTGGTGTGGGCTGCATCTTAGGTCACGATTTTCCGGCTTATATGAAATTTAAAGGCGGAAAGGGAATTGCCTGTACCGGTGGTCTACTGATTGGCTTCTGTCCGCTGGCAGTGCCAATAAGCCTTGGAATTTTTATTCTCGTGGTAGCAATCACACGGTATGTTTCCCTGGGTTCCATACTTGGTGTAATCAGTCTTGAAATACAGATTATCGTATTTGGCCAGATGGGACTGCTTTCCGTACCGGAGCAGTATCTGACGGAGGTGTATATTGTATTCGGTTTTGTGGCGGGACTGGCAATCATTTTACATCATGCCAACATCGGAAGACTTCTTAAGGGAACCGAGAACAAATTCAGTTTCCATTCAAAGAAACAGGAAGCATAGGAAAGGAAAAAACAAATGTCTGATATCAGTATCATTGGAGCCGGAAGCTGGGGAACTGCTTTATCGGTGGTATTACATAAAAACGGTCATAAGATTACAATCTGGTCTGCACTTGCACCGGAAATTGAAATGTTAAAGGAAAAGCATGAGCAGGCAGAAAAACTTCCGGGCGTTATTTTACCGGATGATATTATGTTCACAACAGATTTAAAAGAAGCAATCGAGGGAAAAGACATGCTCGTCTTAGCAGTGCCTTCTCCATTTACCAGAAGCACAGCAAAAGCAATGAGCCCGTTCGTAGCAGAGGGACAGCTTATTGTCAGCGTGGCAAAGGGAATTGAAGAGAATACGTTAATGACTTTATCTGAAATTATTATGGAAGAGATTCCACAATGTGAGGTGGCGGTTTTATGTGGACCAAGCCATGCGGAAGAAGTAGGAAAAGAAATTCCGACCAGTCTGGTAGCAGGAGCAAAGAAGCGTGCCACAGCAGAACTGGTCCAGAACACCTTTATGAGTGAAGTATTACGTGTTTATACCAGCCCGGATGTACTGGGGATGGAAATCGGAGCATCCTTAAAGAATGTCATTGCACTGGCAGCAGGTATGGCAGACGGACTTGGTTATGGAGATAATACCAAGGCAGCACTGATTACCCGTGGAATTTCAGAGATGGGAAGACTTGCCCTTGCCATGGGAGCGAAATATGAGACCTTAAGCGGACTGACCGGAATGGGTGATTTAATCGTAACCTGTGCCAGCAAGCACAGCAGAAACCGTCGTGCCGGATATCTGATGGGGCAGGGATATACCATGCAGCAGGCAATGGATGAAGTAAAGATGGTAGTTGAGGGTGTCTATTCTGCCAAAGCAGCAATTGCTTTAGCAAAGAAATATCATGTAGACATGCCGATTATTGAACAGGTCAATGAAGTATTATTTGAAGATAAACCTGCGAAAGATGCAGTAAAAGAACTGATGCTCAGAGATAAAAAGGTAGAGCATGACGACCTGGAATGGCAGTAGGAGAAAAGGAGTTTTTAGCAGAATGGAAAAGATTCGTATCAAATATTTTACAGATAAAATCGAAAAGCTTACATATATCGATGGCAAATCCGACTGGATTGATCTTCGTGCATCCGAAGAAGTCGAAATGAAAGCAGGAGAATTTAAACTGATTCCTCTTGGTGTGGCAATGGAGCTGCCAAAGGGATATGAAGCACACATTATGCCAAGAAGTTCTACTTATAAGAATTTCGGAATTATTCAGGCAAACAGCTGCGGAATCGTAGACGGTTCCTACTGTGGAGACAATGATATGTGGAGACTGCCTGCAATTGCAATGCGTGATACCGTGATTCATGTTAATGACCGTATCGCACAGTTCCGTATTGTAGAGAATCAGCCGCAGATTCATTTTGAAGAAGTAGAAAGCCTGGGCAACCAGGACAGAGGTGGTTTCGGAAGTACCGGAATCCAGTAAATTATCAAACAGGGGGTAAATCAAATGGAAGAACGTATGGTCAAATTTTATTCAAAGGAAAACAACAATCTTGCATTACATGCAATACCGGGGCATTTTGCCACCAGTCATTCGCACATCAATTACTATATTGATGTAACCAGTATGAAAGCCCGCGTGAAAGAGGCAAAAGAAGCTGCAAAAGTGCTTTACCAGAAGACCGGTAATCCATCCTATGTAGATACCGTTGTATGTATGGACAGAACAGAAATGATTGGCGGATTTTTAGCAGAGCGTTTTGAACAGGGAGATTTTATGTCAACCAATCTGCATGAGACTATTTATGTTATTTCTCCGGAGATGAACAGCAGCGGTCAGATGATTTTCCGTGATAATACCAAAAATATGATTACCGGAAAACATATCGTGCTTTTGCTGGATACAACAACAACCGGTGAGACAATCAGAAGATGCTTAGAGTGCATCCGGTATTACGGTGGAATTATTGAAGATGTAGTAGCAATCTTCTCCACTGTTAAGGAAGTAGACGGTCACAGAGTAGAAAGTCTCTTTACCGAGAAAGATGTACCAGGCTATCAGGCATATGAGCAGCATGACTGTCCGTATTGTGCAAAAGGCATGAAGTTAGAGGCCATGGTAAATGGTTACGGATACTCTAAATTATAAAGAAAAGATAAACATTTTCTAAAGTGAAAACCCATTTCTTTCGTCGGATTGTACAAGAAAGAGATGGGTTTTCGTCACTCTGACGAAGAGATAAAAAAATGCACAGAATATCAGTCAGAACATACAAAAAAAAGAAAAATCTTTGTGGAATCCTCGCATAGCCAAAGTGCGCAATATCCTGTATGATAAGGACAGTTAAAAACGAACAAAACATTAGGAGGTTAAACCAATGGCAAGTTTATCATTAAAAAACATTTGTAAAGTTTATCCAAACGGCTTTGAAGCTGTTAAGGATTTCAACCTTGAAGTAGAAGATAAGGAATTCATCATCTTCGTAGGACCATCTGGATGTGGTAAATCTACTACACTTCGTATGATTGCAGGTCTTGAGGAGATTTCTTCCGGAGAATTATACATCGACGGAAAACTCGTTAACGACGTAGAACCAAAAGACAGAGATATCGCAATGGTATTCCAGAACTACGCTCTGTATCCACATATGACCGTATTTGACAATATGGCATTCGGATTAAAATTAAGAAAAGTTCCGAAGGATGAAATTAAGAAAAAAGTTGAAGAAGCAGCTAAGATTCTTGACCTTGAAAAATTATTAGATCGTAAACCAAAGGCTCTTTCCGGTGGACAGAGACAGCGTGTTGCTATGGGTCGTGCAATCGTTCGTAATCCTAAGGTATTCCTTATGGACGAGCCGTTATCCAACCTGGATGCAAAATTAAGAGTACAGATGCGTTCTGAGATTTCTGCTCTGCATCATAGATTAGGTGCTACAATCATCTATGTAACACATGACCAGACAGAGGCTATGACATTAGGAACCAGAATCGTTGTATTAAAAGATGGTGTTATCATGCAGGTTGATTCTCCACAGAAATTATACAATGAGCCAGATAACTTATTTGTAGCTGGATTCATCGGATCCCCACAGATGAACTTCGTAGATGCTAAATGTAATATTGAAGGAGAGAAAGTTTCCCTTACATTTGACAATACAACTGTTGTATTACCACCAGCAAAAGCTAAGAAATTAATCGAAGGCAACTACAACGGAAAAACAGTTGTTATGGGTGTCAGACCAGAAGATATCGATGATTCCCAGATTACAATTGAAACCTTCAAAGACAGCATCATTGAGACAGATGTAACTGGATATGAGTTACTTGGTTCTGAAGTATTATTATACTTCGAAGCTGCAGGAACTCAGATGACAGCTAAGGTTGATTCCAGAACACCGGCTCGTTTAGGTGATCATATCAAACTTGCTATCGATCCTGAGAAGGTTCATGTATTCGACAAAGAGACTGAATTGACAATTACTAACTAATTCGGTACAATCGAACTGAATATAGTGCAATAACCCGGGTGCTATATGCATCCGGGTGTTTTACTTTACAGGAAAGTAATTTCCTGTAAAGTAAAACACGCTCCGCGAGGATGCGCACTGCGGCGTATAAGGTAGATGTCGCAAGCGACCGCCGCAGGCGCGAGAATGTGCCAAGGCACATTCTTTGTTCTCAGTAAAAGTTTTTTCTCACATTATATATAAGTAAGGAGTGCGCAGAATGCTTTCAAATCATAAGCTACAGACAACATTAGAAGAAATCAGTGATATATCCAAAATCGGACTTGCCCTTTATGACGAAAACGGGAAGCAGGTTGCAGCAACATTTCAGATTGAAACAGATATGCGTGCAGAGGTTGTGAATTTTGCAGCATCCATGGCAGAAAGCCAGATGTTGACGGGCTATCATTTCTTTAAAGTAATTGCAGAACAGGAAGTAGAATATATTCTTCTGGCACGTTCCACTAATGATGAAGCATATATGGTGGGAAGACTTGCAGTATGCCAGATTCGGAATCTGATTGCCTCTAACCGGGAACAGTCGGATAAGAACAACTTTATGCAGAATATCCTTCTTGGAAATATGCTGGTTGTAGATATGTATAATAAGGCAAAGAAGCTGCATATTGAGCAGGCAAAGCGTCTGGTTTATGTCATAGAAGTGGATGGCAGAAAAGATTCTGTTATTGTAGAAATGGTGAAGAATCTTTTTGCAGACCGCAACCGGGATTTTGTAACAGAGTTAGACGAGCAGAACATTATCCTGATTAAGGATGCAACAGATTTGAAAACAGAAGAGGATGCATTGAATCTGGCGAAAACAATTGTAGACAATCTGCATGCAGAAGCGATGGTGCGTGTCCGTGTGGGTTATGGCAATACGGTAAATACCCTGCAGGATATTGCGAAATCTTATCAGGAAGCCAAGATGGCACTGGAAGTAGGAAGAATCTTTAATGTAGAAGAGGAAACCATTTCCTACGGAAAGCTTGGCATCGGCAGACTGATTTACCAGCTTCCGATGAGCCTTTGCGAAATGTTTATCAAAGAGATTTTTGGTGAGCGGAATATTGATTTAGATGATGAAACGATGGTGACAATCCAGAAATTTTTTGAGAACAGCCTGAATATTTCAGAAACAGCAAGGCAGCTATACATCCACCGGAATACTTTGGTATACCGTTTAGAACGCCTGGAAAAGATGATTGGACTTGATATCCGCAAATTCGAGGATGCCATGACTTTTAAGATTGCTATGATGGTCATTGCACATATGGATTACCAGAATTAGCGGCCTTGTTTTGCAGAACTATGAAAATTCAATTATGTAAATTATATGGGACAGTACCAATCGGTGCTGTCCTTTTTTCGAAAAAATTATCATGCGGAAATTGTGTAAAATGAATTGTAAAAATGAGCTTCAAGACAGAAATTAGTTAAAATGCATAAAAAAGAATTTCTTTTTTAGTTTATTTGCGGATAGCGAAAGTAAAAAAATTAGAATATAATTAATTATCGAAAAACTGCGAAAACGTATTCAGAGGGAAAACGTAATCGCAGGAAAGTATAAAATGAAACGATGAAAAGGAGAGGGAAAGATGAGAAAGTTAAAAGAACGCTTTCACAGGAAACATGGTATTGTAAGCAGAATCTTCAGTATGATACTTGCACTTGCCATGATTGTGACCATGGTTCCGGCAATCGGTGGTGCAACCACTGCATATGCTGCGAGCCCGACAATCCGGTTGTACCTGGACAAACCAAGTACATGGAATACACCGGTTGTCAATGTCTGGGCTGCCGGTGCTACGGTAGATAACCATGGCGCAGGGAATGCCGCCATTTCACAATGGGGGGATCAGGAAAAACCAAAGCTTGCATATGAGGAAAGTTCTGGACTCTATTATGTAGATGTACAGAGCAGTGAGTGGACAGGTTTTCAGTTTGTTGATGCAGGTTCTACTGAGAAGGCTGCACCGGAGATAAAGACAGAAGGAGCTGCAATTGAGCAGATTAAGACTTTTACTTCTGATACAAGCATTTATTGTTTATTGGATGATAAGGGAAAATATCAGTGGTATAAGGATTCTTCAAAGAATGAAACATTGATTCCAGAGTCTGTACCAACAGAATGTGATCTGACTATTAATTATAAGAGCACATTAGGCAATGATGTTGCTGCATATATATATCATGAGACCAATAAGCCGGCAGGTGAATGGCCGGGAAAAACCATGACTGCAGCAGAAGGTCATGAAGGCTGGTATACAATGCATCTGACATTAGATAACAGCACAGATTATGATCTCATTTTAAATGATGATGGACATGGAAACCAGTTAGACGGAGTAACACTTTCTACAAAAGGAAAGGCAGAAGCAGAGTACTGGTTCGATGGTTCTTTGTCAGAGACAAAACCTGCTGATTGGAAATATGTTACAACCATTCATTATCTTGCATCAGGAATGGGAAGCACTATTTACAATCATATGTGGGGAGCAGATGCCTCTGCAACAGGAGCAGGTGTTGGAAAAGAATGGCCGGGCGGACAGATTTCAGAAAATGCTGACCATTCCGGATGGTATGATGTAGTATATACACAGGATGTAAAACAGAATTTCAGCTGCATTTTTAATAATAACAGTGGGGCACAGACGGATAATATTGATGTCTCTGTAACATCAACAAGTACTGAACTCTGGGTTACCGGAACCAAAGCTGGTGGTGATACAACCGTATATAAAACAGCACCGGACAGCTGGGAGGCACCGGTTCCAGACCATACATTTACAATGTATTATTACAATGAAGATTTATCAACAGACACAGACATGGGAAAAGTTGATATGTGGATGTGGAATGCCGGATTAAATGGATCATATGTTTTTGATGAAACAGAATATGATGCTGCAAATAATGTGACATGGTTTAAAAAGACCATTACAGTTGCCGGCAGTAATGTGGGAAAAACAGTAGGATTAAAGGCACGTTATGACATAACACAAGGATGGGATGGCGGCTCTGATACCGCAGACCGTTCTTTTACAATAAGCGGTGATGAGAATGAGGTATTATATTATGTGGATGGTTCAGATCCGGTTCATGAGAAACCTGTAATCGTACCAATGGAAAAGAGATACCTTGTATTGGATTATGAGAATCCAGGATTAAAAGAAAAAGGAATTACACCACAGTTCTATACATGGTCATCAGGATATGCTTCAGCATTAACCGATTTTACATACGTAGGTGGAGATAAATGGACAATAACAATTCCTGCAAAACCATCCTGCACAAAGGTTGATTTTTGTATTGCATTAGATTCAACAGGTGACCCATGGATTAAAGATGGTGGAGACCATTCCGTTACATTCCCTTCTGACCAGAAGGTTATCTATGCCAGCATGAAAGCCGGCAGTGAGCCGGAAATTGCTATGCCATATAATACTGGCTATGAAGTAGATGCAGAAAATCAACAGGTATCATATTACTATCGTGATGATGCAGCATTTGTAGATGGCACCTTAAAGGATATGACAGTATCTGTTGATGTAGACGGAACAGAGTATCCAATGACATACAATGATACAACAAAGCGTTTTGAGTATGTAAAGAGCGGCTTGACAGATGGTAAAACACATTATCGTTACAAAGCAAATGGAACTTATGCTGTAGATGCATTCAATTCAAACAGTGAAGAGTACAAGAAAGCAGATTACTCATATTTTGAATACTATAAATTAAATGCAACAGTTACAGCAGAAGTTATGAATAAATCCTTTAACTACAACGAAAATGATGTTGTTAAGTTTAAGGTTGAACAGGATAGTTCAGATACGAAAACATTAGAAGTAGCTAGTGCTAGTATCGATGTTTCTTCCCTTGGCGGAAGCAATGCAATGCCGATTGAACCGGAATTGCAGGCAGTTACCATTTCTGCTACAACAGATACAACATTAGGAATTAAGACATTACCAATTACTGTAACAGACCAGTACGGTAATAAATTCAGTACTACAGTGGATGTTGAAATTACAGACCGTGTGAAGGAAAACAAAAATGATTTCGACTGGGATGAATCTGTTGTCTACTTTATGGTGACAGACCGTTTCTTTGATGGTAATGAATCTAATAATACAGCAAGTGGTGCAGATACATATGGAGACAATCCGGGACTGTATCATGGTGGAGATTTTGCAGGTGTAACAGCTAAGTTAGATTACTTACAGGATTTAGGTGTAAATACAATCTGGATTACACCAATAGTAGAGAATGTGAAAGGTGTAGCTGTAACAGATGAAGGTTCAGAAGATGTTCCTTATAATGCAGCATACCATGGATACTGGGCAAGTGATTTTACAAAATTGAATCCTACACTTGGTACAACAGAAGAATTTGAAACTATGATTAGCGAAGCACATAATCGTGGCATGCGTATTATGGTTGATATTGTTGTAAACCATGCTGGATATGGTACAGAATCAACATTTGCTGATATGCTAAGGGATAAGAGTGTCAGTGAAGGAGATATTAAATCATGGCAGTCTGGCTTGCCGGATTTTGCAACAGAGAAGGCAGATGTCAGAGCAAAATTAGTAGAATGGCAGACATCATGGATGAAGGATTATGGTGTTGACTATTTCCGTGTAGATACAGTAAAGCATGTTGACAGTACAACATGGGCAGCACTTAAAAATTCTACAACAGAAGTAAATCCATCCTTCAAGATGATTGGAGAATATTATGGCGCAGGATATGCGTCAAATGGTAGTACCTTAGGTACCGGTCAGATGGATGCAGACCTTGATTTTGATTTTAATGACCAGGCAACAAGCTTTGTCAGTGGTAATATTTCTTCTGTAGAAAGCTTCCTTTCTTCCAGAAATACAGCACTTAATAACGCATACATGACAGGTCAGTTCTTAAGCAGTCATGATGAAGATGGATTTAAGGCGTCCTTAATGAACGGAAAAGGATATACCGAGGATGAGGCAACATCAGCAGCGTTAGTTGCAGCTACCTTACAGCTTACTGCAAAGGGTATTCCGGTGATCTATTATGGTGAAGAAGTTGGTTTAAGCGGATTAAATAATTATCCATACCAGACTAATAGATATGACATGGATTTCTCTCTGGCAACAGAGGACAATGTAACTTATCAGCATTATAAGAATCTGCTGAGCATCCGTAATGCATACACAGATGTATTTGCAAGAGGAAGCAGAAAGGTTGTGGCAAGTTCTGATGAGGAAGGTTATGATGTAGTTTCAAGATCCTATGGAGGAACAACCTTATATGTTGGTATGAATATCAAGGATACCGCAAAAGAAGTAAAAGTTCCGGTTAATGCATATGCAGGAAATACAGTTGTAAATCTTTATGATGGTAAAACATATACTGTTTCTTCTGATAAGACAGTAACAGTTACCATTCCGGCAGCAAAGGATGGCGGTACTGTAGTGCTGAGAGCAGATAAAAAGATTAATCTTGACATTACTGTTCCGGGTAAAGATTTCCAGGAAGTAATTGATACCATTGATGCTGTGGGAGATACAGCAAAGATTAATGTTACAATGCCAGATACCACAAAAGTTCCGGCAGAAGTATTCAATGGCATGATTGGAAAAGATATTACCATTACCTTCAAGCTGAACGACAACGTAAGCTGGATTGTAAACGGAAAGAACATTGTAAGTAAATTAAAAGATGCAATAGACCTCGGCGTAACCGTAGGTAAGAGCAGCATCCCGGCTGATAAGATTAAAGCATTAGCTGGAGACAACAAGACTATTGAACTTTCACTGGCACATGACGGAGCATTTGGATTTGATGCTACACTTCGTGTCAACGTTGGTGCAGAGAACAGTGGAAAATATGCAAACCTTTACTATTACAATGAAAAGACCGGAGCATTAGAATATGTTCAGGCTGTAAAGGTAAATGCAGACGGAACCGTTGATTTCAAATTCTCACATGCATCTGAGTATGTTATTGTACTTAGTAATACAGATATGAAACCAGCAGCATCTACAACTCCGAATGCAACACCTGTTGTAACAGCAGAGAAGCAGGTTAAGACAGGAGATAATACTCCGATTGCCTGCATGGTAGTATTGTTATTCGTTGCAGGAGCAGCGGTAGTTGTACTTTACAGAAGACGTAAAAGAGTCTAAGCAGAGCAAAACTGCAAACAGGAGAGTTTAGTTTTTATAATGTATATCGTCTGAAATAAGAGGATAGATGGAAAGGGCAGCGAAAGCTGCCCTTTCCCCTTTTAACCCTCTTGGATAAATAAAAGAACAAAAGGAATAAATCCAGGCAGAAGATTGACATACTATTCCTAAGGTGTTATTCTTAGTTCCGACTGAATTACTTGGAAATAGGACGAAAATAGCTGATAAAGCAAATTGATAAAGGAGGAAAACCGATGGAATTAATCTATCTGGACAATGCGGCAACAACAAGAACGGACGAGCGGGTAGTGGAGGCAATGCTTCCTTATTTTACCCGGTATTATGGAAATGCATCTACCATTTATGCATTGGGTGAGGAAAGCCGCAAGGCAGTAACAAGGGCCAGAGATATTATTGCAGCAGGAATCGGTGCGAAACCGGAAGAAATATATTTTACGGCAGGTGGAAGTGAATCTGATAACTGGGCACTGAAAGCAACAGCAGAAGCTTATAAAGAAAAAGGAAAACATATCATCACCAGTAAGATTGAGCATCATGCAATTCTTCATACCTGTGAATGGTTGGAAAGACAGGGTTTTGAGGTGACTTATCTTGATGTGGATGAGAATGGACGTATCAATCCGGCAGATGTAGAAGCAGCAATCCGTCCGGATACCATTCTGATTTCTATTATGTTTGCCAACAATGAGATTGGCACCATCGAGCCGATTGCAGAGATTGGTGCAATTGCCAAGGCACATGGAGTTTTATTCCATACTGATGCAGTACAGGCATTTGGTCAGGAGCCAATCCAGGTAGATGAAATGAATATTGATATGTTAAGCAGCAGTGGCCATAAATTAAATGGACCAAAGGGAATCGGTTTCCTCTATATCAGAAAAGGTGTAAAAATCCGCTCCTTTGTACATGGTGGTGCACAGGAGAGAAAGAGAAGAGCTGGAACGGAAAATGTACCGGGAATCGTAGGCTTCGGTAAAGCTGCAGAACTGGCATTTGCTTCCATGGAAGAGCGTACTGCAAGAGAAAGAGAATTGAGAGATTATATGATTTCCCGTTTTGAAAAGGAAATCCCATATGTGAAAATCAATGGAGACAGAGAGCATCGTCTTGCCAATAATGTCAATGCATGCTTCCGTTTTGTGGAGGGAGAATCCATGCTGATTATGTTAGATATGAAGGGGATTTGTGCATCCTCCGGTTCAGCATGTACTTCCGGTTCCTTAGACCCGTCTCATGTATTGCTGGCAATTGGTCTGCCACATGAGATTGCACATGGCTCACTCCGCCTGACTTTAGGCGCAGATACCACCAAAGAGCAGATTGACACCACGGTAGACGCAATCAAAGAGATTGTTGCACATTTACGCAGCATGTCACCGTTATACGAAGATTTTGTAAAGAACCAGCAGTAATAGAGAAGAAAAGGAGTAACGATTATGTATAGTGAAAAAGTTATGGATCATTTTCAGAATCCGAGAAATGTAGGGGAGATTGAAAATGCCAGCGGAGTAGGAACAGTAGGAAATGCAAAATGCGGTGATATCATGCGAATCTATCTTGATATTGATGATAATGGTGTGATTCAGGACTGCAAGTTTAAGACCTTTGGCTGTGGTGCTGCAGTTGCAACCAGCAGTATGGCAACAGAACTGGTAAAGGGAAAGACCGTACAGGAAGCATTACTTGTAACCAATAAAGCAGTAATGGAAGCATTAGACGGACTTCCACCGGTTAAAGTGCATTGTTCCCTTCTGGCAGAAGAAGGTATTCATGCTGCACTTTGGGATTATGCTGAGAAGAATGGCATTGTCATTGAAGGCTTAAAGAAGCCGAAGAACGACATCTCTGAGGGTGAAGAAGAGGAAGAATATTAAAAACAACATATCCCTATTGACATAGTAGGAAAAAAGGAATATACTGTACCCATAGACAAATAGAAATGGAGGTACAGTATGAAGATTTCAACAAAGGGACGTTATGCTGTCCGACTTCTTCTTGATATAGCAATGAATGATGAAGTTGAACCGGTACGTCTTAAAGATGTTGCGGAACGTCAGGATATTTCCATGAAATACTTGGAACAGATTATTTCTACACTGGTACGGGCAGGGTTTGTTAAGAGCATCAGAGGCCCCCAGGGAGGATATCGTTTATCAAAGACACCGAAGGAATATACGATAGGGATGATATTACGTCAGGTAGAAGGAAGTCTTGCACCGGTATCGTGTCTTGAGGATGATGTGAACACCTGTGAGCGTCAGTCAGAATGTGTAACACTTCGTATCTGGAAAGAATTAAACGATGCGATTAAGAGTGTAGTAGACAAGTATACGTTAGAGGATTTGATGGAATGGCAGCAGGATATCAGCAGCGATTATGTCATTTAAATGGACGAGGTCGATGTGTACCAATGAAACAAAATATTTTAAATAATTTATTTGAAAAAAGTCTTGACAATTGGTACACATCGTTTTATATTATACTTAATCCATATCAAACAGATAGGAAATATATGAATTTAGGGAAAAGGAGATTATTATCATGGCAAACATTTATAAAGGAACATTAGGACTGATTGGAAATACACCATTAATCGAGGCAGTTAATTTAGAAAAGGCATATAACTTAGAAGCAAAATTACTTTTCAAACTCGAATATTTCAATCCGGCAGGAAGCGTAAAGGACCGTATTGCAAAAGCAATGATTGAAGATGCAGAAGTAAAAGGACAGTTAAAAGAAGGTTCTGTTATCATCGAGCCGACATCCGGAAATACAGGAATTGGTCTTGCAGCACTCGCAGCAGCCAAGGGATACCGTATCATTCTTACTATGCCGGAATCCATGAGTGTTGAACGTAGAAACATCTTAAAGGCTTACGGTGCAGAAATTGTTCTGACAGAAGCAAGCAAAGGAATGAAAGGTGCAATTGCAAAAGCGGATGAACTTGCAAAAGAGATTCCAAACAGCTTTATCCCTGGACAGTTTGTAAACCCTGCGAATCCAAAAGTACACAAAGAGACAACAGGACCGGAAATCTGGAAAGATACGGACGGAGCAGTAGACATCTTCGTAGCAGGAGTTGGTACAGGTGGAACCGTAACAGGAACCGGTGAATACTTAAAAGAGCAGAAAGCAGATGTTAAAGTTGTAGCAGTAGAGCCGGCATCTTCACCGGTATTATCCGAAGGAAAGAGTGGAGCACACAAGATACAGGGTATCGGTGCCGGATTTGTGCCAGATGTATTAAACACCAAAGTATATGATGAGGTATTTCCGGTAGAGAACGAAGATGCTTTCCGTGTTGCAAAAGAAATCGCACACAAAGAGGGTGTATTAGTAGGAATTTCTTCCGGAGCAGCAGCTTATGCAGCAATTGAACTGGCAAAGAGACCTGAAAATAAAGGAAAAACAATTGTAGCTTTATTACCGGACAATGGAGACAGATATTATTCAACAGCTTTATTTACAGAGTAATTTGCAGTAGAATGGAAAAAATCTGATGTAACATCAGAGTGACAGAAATAAATAACAGAACGGAGAAAAAGAAGATGAGCACAAAGAAAAGCAGAGCAGAACGTAATTTAAAATTTGAAACTTTACAGTTACATGTAGGACAGGAAAATCCGGATCCGGTGACAGATGCAAGAGCAGTACCTATTTATCAGACATCATCCTATGTATTCCGCAACAGCGACCATGCGGAAGCAAGATTTGGCCTTGCAGATGCAGGAAATATTTATGGAAGACTTACGAATCCGACAGAAGATGTATTTGAGAAGAGAATTGCAGCATTAGAGGGTGGAGTTGCAGCGTTGGCAGTAGCATCCGGAGCAGCAGCAATTACTTATACGATTGAAAATCTTGCACAGAATGGTGACCATATTGTAGCTGCAAAGAATATCTATGGTGGTTCTTATAACCTGTTGGAGCATACACTTCCACAGTACGGCATTACAACAACCTTTGTTGAGCCGGAGCCGGAAGCATTTGAAGCAGCAATCAAAGACAATACAAAAGCATTATATATTGAGACATTAGGAAATCCTAACTCAGACGTAGCTGATATTGAAGCCATCGCAAAAGTAGCACATGCACACAAGATTCCATTAGTCGTAGATAACACTTTTGCAACACCTTATCTGGTTCGTCCGATTGAGTATGGCGCAGACATCGTGGTACATTCTGCAACAAAATTCATTGGTGGACACGGAACAACAATTGGTGGAGTTATCGTAGACAGCGGAAAATTTGACTGGGAGGCAAGTGGAAAATTTGCATCTTTAACTGAGCCAAATCCAAGTTATCATGGCATCAGCTTTACCAAGGCAGTAGGACCGGCAGCATTTGTAACCAAGATTCGTGCAATCTTACTTCGTGATACCGGAGCAACTTTATCTCCGTTCCATGCATTTATCTTCTTACAGGGATTAGAGACATTATCCTTAAGAGTAGAACGTCATGTACAGAATGCATTGAAGGTAGTAGAGTTCTTAAATAACCATCCACAGGTGGAGCGTGTAAATCATCCTGCAGTAAGTACAGATCCAAAGCAGCAGGAATTATATAAGAAATACTTCCCGAATGGTGGCGGTTCTATCTTTACCTTTGAAATCAAAGGTGATGACAGAAAGGCAAAAGATTTCATCGACAATCTGGAAATCTTCTCCTTACTGGCAAATGTTGCAGATGTAAAATCTCTGGTGATTCATCCAGCATCAACCACGCATTCCCAGCTTAGTGCAGAAGAATTAGAAGAGCAGGGAATCAAACCGAATACCATCCGCCTTTCTATCGGAACAGAAAATATTGACGATATTATTGAAGACTTAGAGGAAGCATTCAAGGCAGTAGAGTAAATGCCAGAAAGAACTAAAATGAAAAGCATGAGATAAAAGAAGTCTCATATACTTTAGAAAGAGTATATGAGGCTTTTTTTATGAAAAAATGGAAAAGGATACTGGCAGTGGCGGTAATGCTGGCATTGGTATTTTGTGCAGGCCGTGGGAGCGCAGTGCTGGTAAAAAACTGGCAGAATGGTGGCTTACTGGGAGTAAATGCAGTGGCATCTACAACAGAGAACTGGGGACTTGGATTTGGTGAATCGGGGACACAGCCAACCGGAAATGCCACACCGGAAGAATTGCGGAAATATAATACATATTTTATTGGTAATGGCGATGATAAGGTGATTTACCTGACCTTTGACTGCGGCTATGAGAATGGAAATACGGAGAAGATACTGGAAGCATTGAAAAAGCATGATGTAAAGGCGACCTTCTTTGTAGTAGGGCATTTCTTAGAGACCAGTCCGGATCTGGTAAGGAAAATGGTGGAAGAAGGTCATACCGTAGGAAACCATACTTATCATCATCCGGATATGTCAGAAATTGCAGATGTATCGTCATTTCAAAAGGAAGTTGAAGATGTCAAGTTACTTTATGAAGAGATTACAGACAAGGAGATGGTTAAATTTTACCGGCCGCCTCAGGGGAAATACAGTGAATCAAATCTGAAAATGGCAAAAGAATTAGGTTATTATACTTTTTTCTGGAGTCTTGCCTATGTGGACTGGGACCCGGATAATCAGCCAACAAAAGAAGAGGCCTTTGAAAAACTCACCGGACGTATTCATCCGGGAGCTATAGTGCTGCTGCACAATACTTCAAAGACCAATGGTGAAATATTAGATGAACTACTTACAAAGTGGGAAGAGATGGGCTACCATTTTGGTACTCTGGATGAGTTAATCGCTGGTTCTAATTCTTAGAAAAAATTCTTAAATAAAACTTGTCTTTTTACTTCTTTTGTATTATACTCTTTGATTGGTAATACCAATCGGAGGATTTAGAAATGAAGTATTTTAGACAGTTTTTTTTAATTTTGGCAATTTCTTTTGCTGGAGAAATTCTGCATATGGTGCTGCCATTACCGGTTCCTGCAAGCATTTACGGACTGGTGTTAATGCTGCTTGCTCTGGTAACGGGTATCGTTAAGATAGAACAGGTGAAGGACACTGCGATATTCTTAATTGAAATTATGCCGGTGATGTTTATTCCGGCAGCAGTAGGACTTCTGGACTCCTGGAGCGTTCTGCGTCCGACTATTGTGCCGGTGATTGTCATTACAGTACTTACGACGATTATTGTTATGGTCGTGACCGGAAGAGTGACACAGAATGTGATACGAAAGGGAAGGGAGAAAGAAGAAAATGAATAATTTTGCAGGAGATACCCTTTTCTTTGGTGTAGTAATCAGTCTCATTGGATATGAAATCGGAGCACTGTTAAAGCGTAAATTAAAGCTGGCGCTGTTTAATCCACTTTTGATTTCTATTATTTTTGTTATGGTTGTATTAAGTGTAGGCAGGATTGACTATGACAGTTATTATGAAGGAGCAAAGTATTTAAGCTATCTTTTAACCCCGGCAACGGTATGTCTTGCTGTTCCGTTGTATGAGCAGCTGGAATTGTTAAAAAAACATAAAAGTGCCATTGTAGCAGGAATTATATCCGGTGTCATTGCAAGTATGGGAAGTGTGCTTCTTTTTGCGGTGATATTTCATCTGAATCATGAGGAATATGTAACCCTTCTGCCAAAATCCATTACCACAGCAATTGGAATGGGAGTATCTGAAGAACTTGGAGGAATCGTAACGATTACGGTGGCAGTAATTATCATTACCGGAGTCTTGGGAAATATGATTGCAGAAGTGGTATGCCGTGTATTTCATATAGAAGAGCCGGTGGCAAAGGGACTGGCACTCGGTACTTCCGCCCATGCAATCGGAACCGCCCGTGCCATGGAAATGGGAGAAGTAGAAGGAGCAATGAGCAGCCTTGCCATTGCAGTAGCAGGACTTCTGACAGTAGCAGCAGCAACTGTATTTGCTAATTTTTATTGATGTATTTATGATACAATATTTTTGCAAGGGATGAAAGGAGATTCAGATGAAGGACAGAGAGTATAAGAGGGTAATGGCATTCGTAAAAGATGGAATACGGAGTGGGGAGTTTCAGGTAGGCAGCAAGCTGCCAACAGAACGTGAAATGGCAGAAACACTTGGTATGTCACGTCCATCTATCCGGGAAGCATTAAAGAGTATGGAGAATATCGGATTGATTGAAAGCCAGCAGGGCTCCGGCAATTATATCTGCTGCAACATGGAAAAAAGCCTTTCAGAAGTAATTAATATGATGCTGCTATTGCAGCAGATAGATAAGGATGAGCTTGCAGAGGCACGCTGCCTTTTAGAACATGCGATAGGTCTTCTGGCAGCTAAAAACATGAGTAAACAGGATATTGTGGAGTTAAAAGCACTGGCAGAATCTATGCAGAATGCTGACCAGCAGAGAAGTTATGAGATTGACCGGGAGTTCCATCAGAAATTAATATTAGGTTCCGGCAACCGTTTCATGATTACGATTATGCAGGTATTTTCAGAAATTTATAAGGAAAGTATCCGAAAAGGCTGGGAAAATGCAGATGCCGAGAAATTTGAAAAAATGTGGAAGCTTCATGTAGAAATTGCAGAAGCAATCGAAACGAGAGATCAGAGAAAAATCGATGCTGCCGTACAGGCACATTATGATATTATTCATAAGTAAAATGATGGTAAAAAAATGCCCGGCAGTGGTTCCTTTTTAGATGAGTCTGAAAAGAACCGCCGCCGGGTATTTTACATGAGTAGCGAGAAAAATCGCATGCCTGCATATGCAGATTTGGCGAGCACCGCGATAACTGTAGAAACTTGCAAAGCATGTTTCCCATGGTTACGCGAGTAGCTTAGCGGGCAAGTACTTCTAAGATTTCACCTACATACATGGTGTGAAGGTTGCCATCGGCATACCAGCTGCTTTCGATAGAAGAATCAATAAACTGGTCCGGAGTCATCTTTGTAGCAGATAATTTACGGCAGATAAATACCAGATTTCCTTCGTCAATATAAGGTGTGTCCTTGCAGTAATCAAGATGCATTCTTGCATTTTCAATTTTATTTTCATCACGTCCGGAAACAGCTCCAAGATATTTTAAAGCTCCTTTATTGGACTCATCTAAAAAGGTCAGTGAGAATGTCTCTCCATTATCAATAAATTCTTTGGTATAGCGTGTATCTCTTACAAAGATGTAGACAACATTTTTTCCCCAGAGGACACCAACACCGCCCCAGCTTGCAGTCATTGTATTTGCTTTCTTCGCATCACCTGCTGTGATTAACATCCATTCTTTGCCGATTTTAGTAAATGGATTCATTTCCATAAGGTCAATTGGATATGGTTGAAATGTATGCATTATTTTTCCCTCCAGTAAATTCGTAATATGAATTTAGTATAGCATTGTATTTTCATAATTACTATGGGTTTGTGGAAAAAGAATTCCAGAAAAGGTTTAAGTTATGAAATTTATTGATATAATTCTGCAATTCTTGAAACAGCCACATAAATTTCGGAAATACGGTACCAGGTACGGAAATCTACAATTCCGGTAACCGGAAGCCCAAAGATGGACTGGAATTTTTCTACGGCAGCTTTGGTCGCAGAACCATAAATGCCATCCACGGCAATAGTCGGAAGCGCAGGGTAGTTACGTGCAATCCGGTTCAGCTGCTCCTGCAGCATCCGCACCTTATCCCCGGTAGAACCAATCTCAAGGTTGCTGCCCGGCCAGGAAGCAGGCACACCACTGATTTCATCCGCCGTGTTGATATACATACTGCTGCCGTAATAATAGCGCAGAATCTCAATGGTGGAATATCCCTGGTCGGCTAAGTATTTCGAACCCCACTGAGTCAACCTTTTCCCATTTGCGTATGTAGTACGTCTAAAGCCTTATTTTATGCGGGTTTAGAGGGTGTCGGAGCAGTAGAGATAGATGCTTAATTCTTTCTTTTCACTGTCATAGACAATTTTATCTACAATGGATTTTAGCGCATTGCTTTTGGTTACGGTAGAGACATCCTCACTGGAAAATATCTCATATACATTCTTAAGCCGGTTGCGCATGAGTTCCCTTGTATCTGTCTCAGATGGAACAGGAGCAGGGGTTAATTCTTCCAGCCGGCTTTCTATTTCTGCCCGTTCTTTGAAAAGAATGGCTTTATTGTCCCGGTATTCTTCTATGGTATCAATGCCATCCCGGTAAGCCTGCCGGATACGTTCTTCTTTTTTCTCAATGTCATGCAGTCTTTCGGTGAGTATCGCATGGGCGGACTGGGCGGCTGGTTCTTCTGACTTGATGATTTTAAACTGGAGCGGTCGCACACCTTCCATAATTTCTTTCAGACCTTCCAACACGGCAGGTTCTAGTTTCCGGGCGGAAATCTGATGGGACACGCTGCATTTTCCCTTTAAATATCCATAGCATTGAAAATTCGTGTATGTCCGTCCGTACCGTTTATCCTTATGAATGGAAGTAGAGAGGGATCGTCCACAGGTGTGGCACTTTACCATGCCGGATAACCAGTGCCGGTGCAGTTCCGGTGGCTTGGCATATTTGGGTGCATATTCTGCCTTGATACGCTGCTGTGCCTTTTCATACTGTTCTGCACTGATAATCGGCTCATGGCTGCCATCTCTTATAATCCATTCGGATTCATCCTTTAATGCTTTATTATCGTTGGAATGACGGTTCCAGACGGATTTCCCAATATAAGTAGGATTGCTTAAAATGTAGCCGATACTCCGCCGTTCAAATGGCTTCTTATGTGAGGTAAGATAGCCGAGGTTATTTAAGTGTTTTGCAATTGCAAACATACTGGCACCGTCTTCGGTATACATATCGAATATCGTATGTATGATAAGAGCTTCTTCTGGCACAATAACGGGAGTTTCTTTGGCATGCGGTACTTTATAGCCTAAAGGCGGTCGAGCCTGATTTCGCCCTCTTAAAGCGTTCTCAGTCATACCTCGCACAACCTCACCGGACAGACGGATAGAATAATATTCATCCATCCATTCTATGATTCGCTCAATCAGGGAACCAAAGGGACCATCCACCAGTGGCTCGGACACGGAAATGACTTCTACATGGTCTTTCCGGAGCATGGACTTATAGACAATGGATTCTTCCTGATTTCTGGCAAATCTCGAATACTTCCATACCAGAATTACATCAAAGGGATGTTCTTTTGATTTGGCATGGGCAATCATATCCTGGAACTGCGGACGTTTATCCGCTTTACGTCCGGATATGCCATCTTCTTCATAAATATACTGATTGGAGATAATGATATTGTTCTTGGAAGCATAATCTAAGAGCATCCGCCTTTGAGCGTCTGGGGATAGTTCTTCCTGCT
Source organism: Roseburia sp. AF15-21 (assembly GCF_003479505.1). NCBI lineage: Bacteria > Bacillati > Bacillota > Clostridia > Lachnospirales > Lachnospiraceae > Roseburia > Roseburia sp. AF15-21. Next base: position 324,690 of record NZ_QUHG01000002.1, read on the forward strand.
TGCCGGTAGATACCCGGATGTAGAGGGCACCGGTACGCATGGAGGTGTTGTCGGTCATGTTATCACTCCTTTGTTAAGTGTATGAAAAAAGCACATAAATATGAAATCAAGAAATGAAGTACAAGTACTGCAACATATGATATACTGGAGGTGGCGGTATGAAGGTAAATGTTTATATTCGATTTGGTGAGGATGAGAATTATCGGAATGTTAATACATTAACAGTAGACGAAAAGAAATGCGTCGGAAATAAATTAAATCAGCAGGCAGCGGACAGAATTGTTTTAGTACCGAAGACGATGTGAAGAAAATATGCAATATAATAATAGAAAAAACAGGATGCAATATGCCGGTAGGCGAGCCAGAGAGTTCAGGCTTGCCTACCCCTTAAGTTTTAGATATAAATAACAAAACCAAGCAATCATGTGAATACCTCCTGTTTATATTATATGCAGTATTAATATATGTATGAGGAAAAGGGAAAAAGGATGAGAACATTTCAGATAGGCAGTGAACTTAAGCGTTTGTATTTCGCCAATTCTAATAGGATAGAGGAAGAAATTCTGTTTCAAAATATTTTGACAAAATTAGAAAGTTGTAAAGAAATTGAAATAGGCAGAAAACAAATAGGCCCGTCGGAAGACTTATACAAATGCAAATGGTCAGATTGGTCATTCTGCTTGGTGTATGATATTGATTATGGAACATATATTCAGGCGGATGATGAAAAAGTAATTCAAAGGTTGAAAAAATTTTTTGAAGATGGAAGACTTGCTATGGATGATAAATAGGTTTTATATAAGTAATTAATTTGATATAGCCGACTTCTATGTATAAGACACTTGAGATAGTATTTTTAGAATATTTTAAATATATTTACTTGACGTACGCAAAAGCGTACGCTATAATAATTATGACATAAAAAATCTCGTCCATTCATAATAATATAGAATATAAAGAAAATGATATTACAGTGTAAAAGATACAAATTTAGGATACGGTACTAATCAAAATACAGATATAGATACACAGGAATGTTCGAGAAGTTTTACTAAGGAATTTACAAAAAAATTTAGATGAAAAATTAGTGTAAGGAAATACAGAAATAGAAAAGGAGATTTATTATGTCAGCGATTAATATAACAAACGCAAGAAAGGAACTCTACAATCTGGTAGAAGAAGTCAATCTCTATAGTGAACCGACTTTGATTGTAAGTAAGAAGGGGAATGCAGTTCTTGTTTCTGAAAATGATTGGAATGCAATTCAGGAAACGGTATACCTTAATTCAATACCTGGAATGGTTGAATCTATAAAAAAAGGAATGGAAACGCCGATAGAAGATTGTGTATCAGAAGAAGATGTAGAATGGTAATTTTATGTACAGAATTGTCTATGAAAAGCAGGCTGTGAAAGATATTAAAAATTTAAAGAGTGTCAGGCTCGACCAAAAAGCAAAAAGATTGGTTGAAGTCATAAAAGACAATCCTTTTCAAAATCCACCACCATATGAAGCACTTGTTGGAAATTTAGAAGGCGTTTATTCAAGAAGAATCAATATCCAGCATAGGCTGGTTTATCAGGTTTATACTGAGCCTGTGGAAGTGGATGGAATTGCATATGAGGGAACGGTAAAAATAATCAGAATGTGGACGCATTATGAGAAAGTTCGCTAAGAAAAAGCATCGACGGAAAGAAACATCTTTCTGAAGGTGCTTGTTCTATTTGGAATAAAGTTAAAATTTCCAGAGATAATTGAAGAATTCAAAAGATGATAGGAGAAAATAAAATGATACCAGATTTTTTGAAACCGGAAAATATAATCATAGATCCAGAGATGGAAAAATTTGGAGCTGCAATAGAAAAATATGAAAAACATTTTGGGGAAGGATTAAATACAGAATCTTATATATGGTCGGTAAAAGAATGGTGTAAGATTGTGGATATTTGTATTAAGGAAGAAAAGACATTGGGTGAACTACTGGGAGAGGAACATAATCCGGAAGCAGATGAATGATAGGAGTAATTGTATCTTATAGAAATATGAGATATAATGCAGATGCAATAAAAATTATGGTTAAATAAGAGAAATGAGATTCCTCATAATATAAGCAGGGTAAAATAATTATGCGTACATATTATTATATATCAGATTTAAACAAAGTTGGAAAAGAGGAAGAGTTCATCCCTTATATTTATGATAAGATAAAAGGGTGGGTCGTAGACCAATCTAATATTCTTATGGATAGAATATTAGGATATGAAGACACTGAACCGGAAGATTCTACATATAGGCTTGGAAATTTAAATATGCTTGATAGAATAACAGAGATAACCGAAGAAGAAGCATTGAAGAAAATAGAAGAAATGAAGTAGATACCACTAGCCTTTAGGTCAGTGGTATTTTTATATCAATTTTAATTTTCAAAGAAGTACAAGTGCTCCAACATATGATATACTGGAGGTGATAGTATGAAAGTAAATGTTTATATTATATGCAGTATTGATATATGTATGAGGAAAAGGAAAAAGGATGAGAACATTTCAGATAGACAGTGAACCTAAGCGTTTGTATTTCACTAATTATAATAGAATAGAGGAAGAAATTCTGTTTCAAAATATTTTTGCAAAATTAGAAAGTTGTAAAGAAATTGAAATAGGCAGAAAACAAATAGGTCCGTCGGAAGACTTATACAAATGCAAATGGTCAGATTTTTCATTCTGCTTGGTGTATGACATTGATTATGGAACATATATTCAGGCGGATGATGAAAAAGTAATTCAAAGGTTGAAAAAAATTTTTGAAGATGGAAGACTTGATATGGATGATAAATAGGAGTTTTATATAGGTAATTAATTTGATATAGATTTAAAAGGATGAGAATGATGTTGAAATTTTTATTGGAAAAGGTTGTTGGAACAAAATATTACTATTCATATTTTCCAGAAGGAAATAGAACTGCGGCTGGTCTGGTTGTAATAGATTATGATAACAATTTAAGGGAAGTTATAAAAGAATCGGAAGAGGATTTTGAAAATATATATGCAATTCATGCATTGCATGGCATAAAAAGGGGACAAACAGATGGAACAGTGGCTTGGTGCTAGAATTTTAGTAGCCGACTTTTGTATATAAGACACTTTACACTGAGCCTGTAGAAGTGGATGGAATTGCGTATGAGGGGATAGTAAAAATAATTAGAATGTGGACTTAGTAAGAGAAAGTTCGCCAAGAAAAAGCATTGATGGAAAGAAACATCTTTCTGAAGGTTCTTGTTCTATTCAAAAGATGATAGGAGAAAATGAAATGATACCAGATTTTTTGAGAAGAGAAAACAAAACTATGAAGGTAGATCCAGATGTTGAAAAAATGGGAATTGCAGTAGAAAGGTATGAAAAACATTTTGGGGAAGGAGTAAATACAGAGTCTTATACTTGGCCGATAAAAGAATGGAGCAGGATTGTAGATATTTGTATTAAGGAAGAAAAGATATTGGATGAACTACTGGGGGAGGAGCATGATCCGGAAGCAGATGAATGATAGAAAAAGTTCTACTTAACAAATAAGTAGAGGGAATAACTACTTTTACCTAGCTCTTAAGTTTTATATATTAATAACAAAAACAAGTAATTATATAGATGGTTTATGCTTATATTACATAATGAAAGATGATTTAATTGATTGAAAGAGAGGAAAATGAATAAAGCAGATTTAATTTGTCGATAACAATTGACTTTTGCATAATGAAAATTGAATACTGACGGAGAAAGTGATATGATGCTCTTATAATAAATATAAGGGAGGCACTAACATGAGTAAATTAGTAAATGATAGCGAATTGTATAAGAAATTATCAGACATGTATGATGAAAACAAGGAAACAGGAAATATCAATTTGGAGTTTTTTAATGAATGTGTAGACAAAGCTTTAGATTATAACAAAAGAGAAATAAAATATGTTATATTTACACTTAAATTATTAAATGAAGATAGTGATACGGCAAGTGATATTGCAAATGGGATTTTGAAAGCAGCAAAAGCAATTGTAGGAGATAGCTATAAGGCATCCTTCATTATAGCAGTTTTAGAAACGACATTGGATGAAAAACCGTGAACGGAGGAAGTGATAGTGGACAAACTGGGATACAAAATATCTGAAGAATATAGCCATGAACTTAATGATATTGGAAATAAGTTAGATCAATTGGAACGTGGAAGGATATATGAACTTAGTGGAGCTCAAATGGATGGGTATTTATCAACGAATGTTAGCCAATTAAGAAAAATGATTAATGATTTGCTGAATAAGATTCAGACTGGTAAAGAAGGAATAGCCACAGAGTTGGGAAATATTATGAAAAATCTTAAATAAACATTATTAATACCGTCAGTATTTCACTGGCGGTATTTTTATATCCAAAAACAGGAGAATTGGAAATGGGAATAGTGTGAAGGATACAGTTCCAATGACACTGAAGGAAATTGCGGATAGAGAATGCGCAGAAGATGAGCAAGTAGCGGTATTAGTAATACTGGCAAGAGATATGGTACGGAGTATACAACCATTGCACAGTTTGGAAATGAAATAGCAATCCGAGCCAATGAAGGGGAGAGAAGGCTCCAATGGAAATAATGGTACTAGGACGTGTATATGCTACAGTAGACAAGTTTAACGATATCAAATATATCACATTTCATGATGTACAAAGGGAGAGGGTAAGGCAGATTGATGTAAAAGGAAGAACACATGTTGGAGCATTGCTACACACGTATAACGGATATGAACATGATGAATATGGAATATATTCTGGATTGTATGGAAAAGAAGAAAAGTTGGTAAATAATGTATTATAGCAGTGGGAACGTAAACGAAAGAAATTGAATTTATAAATGGGATATGGTACATTTAAGGTGCAAGGGCAATAGTTCAAGAAGGAGAACGCTGCGGCGGAACGACGTTTCCGAACAACCGTAGAAATCCCGGTGCAACTCCGGGTGACTTACATAAGGTAGAAGATAGTTTAGGCTGGCAGAACAGGTTGATAGACAAGGCATCGGTTCAATTCCGGTTGACTACCAAGAGGATATATCATAACGGTATATCCTTTTTATGTTTGAAAAATAATAAGGATGAGATTTTTTAATATAAAAAATGGAGGTGACTGAATGAAGCTGAGTAAAACGGTCAGAAGGCTGCCGAAGTATAAATCTAGAGAAGAAAAGATAGAAGAGTAATGGTGTTAATACAACTATGAAAATCCCAGAGCAGATAGAGAGGATTGGAAATGTCAAATAATACAAGATATTTAGTTCTTACAGATTATGATAATAGAGGAACAGTTATTTAAGCAGGAAGGAAGAAAATTTTATGAATATAAGGATGATGAATGGGTAAGACGTGGGCTTGGAATTGGATATTTTTTACCAGATGAGCCAGAGTTTGAATGCTATGAGGAGATAACCGAAGAAGAAGCATTGAGGAAAATAGAAGAAATGAAGTAGATACTACTAGCCTTTAGGTCGGTGGTATTTTTATATCAGAAGTGGCGCGTTGATAAGTTTTCAAAGAAGATTGTTGAGAAAGAAGTTATCCCGCATCCCAAATTTTCCTTCCCTACGCAAAACCGAAAAGGTCATCCAGTTCGGGCAGCTTACCCGCTGCCCGTCACAATACTGTGTCAGAATCGGCTGGCGGACGTTCGGACGGGAAAGGTAGCTGTTAAACATCTCATCGACGATATTGGAAATGTTGGAAAAGATGTTTCTGCCGTAGACAAATTTGTGGTCAAAGGCGGTGGAAGAAGTAATGGTAAAATCATAGCCTTTGTTCCGATACCACTCCGTATATACACGGTTCAGGGTAAAGGACATAATGGCTAAAATATTTGCACGGAGAGCTGCATCCGGCCAGGTAGCATAGATTTCGCTGGAGGCAACATTTTTGATGTAATCCCTGTAGCGGACATAGTAGTCGTTGGCGGAAGAATCGCTTGGCGGTCCGTCATGGACAATGACATATTCCGGGATGACAACACGGCTTAAGACAATTTCGCCGCTTTCATTCATCGGCTTGATTTCATCCTCTGGGATTTTCGGCGGAAAATTCCCATAGAGAGTGTTGGCAGTAATAACAATATTTCGTTCCGGAGGATTTTCCACGGTGGCAGTTTCCATCCGGACATTTTGGATGGAAGTTTTATCCGGCAGAACGGAGATACCGGAAATATTGATGGGACGGTAGCCGGACGCATTTACCTGAATGGTATATTCCGAGTAAGGCTGGAATTCAGAAGGCTCCATACTATATTCTAAGGGGGGAGCCGGCAGTTCAACTGCTGCAGTCTGACCGGAAATGTCAGTTGATAGTTCTTCAATGATTTCAGTAGGATTTCCCGTATAGGAGAGACGGATGGAGGCATCTTTAATGGGGAAAAAGCCACGCTCTGTGGTGACATGAATCTGCAGTTGTCCTCTGTGCGTGGCTTTTTGCATATAAGAAAGGTTTGACATATGGAAACCTCATGATATTTATTCCATAAAGTATATGCCGGAAAGCGGGAAAACGTGTTATACTGTTGCAGAATGAATGGAGAGAAAACATGATAAATTATAAAATGATATTGCAATACGATGGCAGCAGATACAGCGGATGGCAGGTGCAGGGAAATACAGAGCAGACCATTCAGGGAAAGCTGCAGTCGGTATTGGAGAAAATGACAGGGGAAGAAATAGAGATACATGGCTCCGGAAGAACGGATGCGGGCGTGCATGCCATGGGACAGGTGGCAAATTTTAAACTTCAGAGTGCATATGAACCGGAAGAGATAAAGAGGTATTGCAACCAGTATCTGCCGGAGGATATTGTGGTATTGGAGGTATCCGAAGTACCACTCCGGTTTCACAGCAGATTAAACGCTGTAAAAAAGACTTATTGTTACCGCATTTTTTTAGGAGAGAAGCCGGATGTATTCCGGAGAAAATATGTAACACCGGTGGCAGAAAACCTGAATATTAACAAAATGAAGGCAGCGGCGGAAGTGCTGCTTGGAACCCACGATTTTACTTCTTTTTGTGGCAACCGTCATTTCAAAAAATCGGCAGTACGGACGATTTATGAGATTCGGATAGAAGAGAAAAAGGATGAACTTGACATTTCTTTTATCGGAAATGGATTTTTACAGAACATGGTGCGAATCCTTACCGGAACACTGTTAGAAGTTGGAACGGGAAAGCGGGAAGTTCGTGAGATGAAAGAAATATTAGAGGGCAGAAACCGCAGTCTGGCAGGACCAATGGCAGCAGCAAAGGGACTGGTGCTCATAAATGTGGAATATGAATAGATAAGGCAGAGAAAGCTTCATGGAGAAATGGATTGAAATCAGAAAAGGCGGCAATTTCATGGAAATGGCAAAGAAATATGGAATTGACCCACTGATTGCCCGGATTATAAGAAACCGGGATATAATAGATGAAAAAGAAATTACAGAATATTTGTATGGTGGAAAAGAGGCATTACATAATCCTCATTTATTAAAGGATGTGGATAAAGCTGCAGAAATTATTGCAGAGGGCATTGCAGGGAAAAAGGCCATGCGTATCATTGGTGATTATGATATTGATGGTGTCAATGCAACCTATATTTTGTTAGAGGGAATCCGCCGGTGCGGCGGCAATGTGGATGCTGCAATCCCGGACCGGATGAAAGATGGTTATGGAATCAATGAGCATTTAATCGAGCAGGCATTGTCCGATGGAAAAGAACTTTTGATTACCTGTGACAATGGAATTGCTGCAATCAACGAGATTAATTTTGCAAAGGAAAAAGGAATGACCGTTGTGGTAACAGACCACCATGAGATTCCTTATCGTAATACAGAACAGGGAAAGGAATTTCTACGGAGCAATGCGGATGCCATTGTAAATCCCAAGCAGGCGGATTGTCCGTATCCCTGCAAAGGAATCTGCGGAGCAGTAGTGGCGTGGAAGCTGGTGCAGGTGCTTTATGAGAGAATGGATATTCCGGTGGAAGAAGCGGATATTTTTATTGAAAATGCAGGCTTTGCAACGGTGGGGGATGTCATGGACTTAACCGGAGAGAACCGTATTTTGGTAAAGCTTGGGTTAAAAGCGTTAGAGCATACGAAGAATCCCGGAATGAAAGCGTTGATTGCAAAAAACAAGCTTTCTGACAAGCCGTTGAGTGCATATCATATCGGCTTTGTATTGGGACCATGTATCAATGCCAGCGGCAGACTGGATACGGCAAAACGTTCCCTGGAGCTGCTGCTTGAGCGGGATGAAGTAAAGGCTTCTGCACTGGCAGGCGAATTGGTGGAGCTTAACGAAAGCCGGAAATATATGACACAGCAGGAGACACAGAAGGCATTGGAACAGATTGGAAAGGAAGGCCGGGAAAAAGATAAAGTATTAGTGGTTTACCTTCCGGAATGCCATGAGAGTCTTGCGGGAATCATTGCCGGAAGAATCCGGGAAGCCTATCAGAGACCGGTATTTGTACTGACCAGAGGAGAAGAAGGAGTCAAAGGCTCCGGTCGTTCCATCGAAGCCTATTCCATGTTTGATAAAATGACGGAAGTGGCGGAGCTGTTTACAAAATATGGCGGACATCCTATGGCAGCAGGACTTTCCATGCGGGAAGAAGATATTGATAAATTGCGGGAACAGCTTAATCAGAAGGCAGAACTTTCTGAAGAAGATATGGCAGAGGTGGTAAGGCTGGATGCGGTGCTTCCGATGTCCTATTTTACGGTAGATACCATCCGGCAGTTAAGTGTGCTGGAGCCTTGCGGAAAGTCCAATACCAGACCGGTATTTGCAGACCGTAATATTAAGATTACAAGAGCCGGTATAGTGGGCGTAAACCGGAATGTGTTAAAGCTTCATTTGTTGGATTCAAAGGGGAATCCGGTGGCAGGAGTCTATTTTGGAGAAGTGGAAAAATTTCTTACATTTCTCAGTGAAAAGTTTGGCAGTGAAGAAGTGGATGCAGCTATGCATGGAAAAGAAAACAGCATACAGTTTGCAGCCGTTTATGAGCCGGCAGTGGACACTTACAGTGGAAGAGAAAGTGTACAGGCAATAATACGGCGTTTTAGGTAAAACTTTAGGGATTTAAGAAAAATTTAATAGAGTATTATGGTTTTTGCAGGACGCATCGGTTGTAAAAAGTGCAGAATCATTGTAAAATATAAGGGATTTATAACATACAGGGGGTATATTATATGACGAAAGAGGAAGTATTTTCTTTCCCTTCCGCAGATGGACGAACCACAGTTCATGCAGTACGATGGACTCCGGAAGATGGAAAGTATCGTGCAGTTTTACAGATAACACATGGTATGGTGGAATATATTGAGCGCTACCGGGCTTTTGCAGAATTTTTAAATGACAATGGTTTTCTGGTGGTAGGACATGACCATATCGGACACGGTGAATCCGTTGTATCTAAGGATGAATGGGGATATTTTGCAGAGCATCCCAGCGATACGGTGGTTGCCGATATGCATACACTCAGGGAGATAACACGGAAAGAGCATCCGGGTGTGCCTTATTTTATGTTAGGACACAGCATGGGTTCTTATATGCTTCGGAAATATCTGGCGATACATGGAGAGGGGCTTACCGGTGCTATAATTATGGGAACCGGCTGTATTCCGGACAATACCACAAAGCTTGCCATGTTTATTGCAAAGCTGCAGGCAGCATTTTTCGGCTGGCATCACAGAAGTAAATTATTGCAGAAATTATCTTATGATAAATACTATCATCAGTTTGACCTGACAGGAAAAGATGCTTCCAATAGCTGGCTGACCAAGGATGAAGAAATAGTAAAAACCTATTATGCAGACCCGAAATGTACGTTTGTATTTACGGTAAATGCTTATATGGGACTGTTTGAGGCAGTTCTTTTTGACAACCAGCAGGAAAATATTGAAGCAGTTCCAAAGAGTCTTCCGTTATTCTTTGTATCGGGAGCAATGGATCCGGTGGGAGGCTGCGGTAGCGGCGTAAAGAAGGTATATAATAAATTTGACGCAGCCGGCAAAGAGGATATTACCTGGAAATTATATGACAACGACCGTCACGAAATCTTAAATGAGACAGACCGTGATGTTGTATATCATGATATTCTGGCATGGATGAATGTTCACCTTGCCTGAAAAAGGAGGAAAAAATGAAAAAACATATCAAAAAAATAATGGGAATGGGATTGGCATGTATGCTGTTTCTTGGAGTGCCATTTCAGGCATCCGCAGCAGAAGTGACAGGAACACTGTCGACAGAGACATCATCGGAAAATGGTACTGCAGCAGGCGGAGAGAACAACGGTTCCGATGCAGCAGCCAATACAGATAATGGAGCAGCAGCCGGCACTCCGGAAAGTGGAGCAGCAGCCGGCACTCCGGAAAGTGGAGCAGCTGCAGATAATCCGGCAGCGGCAGAAGATAAGGCAGATGACAATGTCGTGATCAAAGAAAGCGATAAACCATATCTGGCACTGGGTGCTGATCTGTCTGAGGAGCAGAAGAATACAGTATTAAGTCTGATGGGCATTGATCCTGCACAGCTTGATAATTATGATGTAGTTACAGTAAACAATTCCGAAGAACACCAGTATCTGGATGCATATATTCCATCTTCACAGATTGGAAGTAAATCCTGGTCTTCTGTAGTAATCGTAAAGAAAGATAAAGGAAATGGAATCAATATTTCCACCAAGAATATTTCATACTGTACAGTTGGTATGTATAAGAATGCACTGGTAACAGCCGGAATTGAAGATGCGGATATAATTGTTGCAGGACCACAGAATATTTCCGGAACAGCAGCTCTGGTAGGTGTGTTTAAGGCATACCAGGAGATTACCGGAAAAGAACTTCCACAGGAAAATGTAGATACTGCATTAAATGAGCTGGTTTTAACCGGACAGTTAGAGAGCAGCACTGGTGCAGATGCAGAATCCGTAGAAGGACTGGTTGCATACTTAAAACAGCAGATGGCAGAAAACAATCTTACGGATGATGCAAGTATCCGTGATGCCATTGATGAAGCAGCAGATAAATTTGATGTTGCACTGACAGAAGAGCAGAAAGAGCAGTTATTAGACCTGTTAAAGAAGATTGGCAATCTGGATCTTGATGTAGACAGTCTTGTAAATCAGGCGAAATCCATTTATGACAAGATTGAAAACCTTGGTGCAGACGGCATCTTTGATAAGATAGGAAGCTTTTTCTCCAACCTGTTTTCCTCTATTGCAGATTTCTTTAAGAATCTGTTCAATTAAATAAGACAGGACAATTTTATAAAAGAGATTTCAGACAACTACCGGTTCACCCGGTAGTTGTTTTTTTTGAAAGATCAGGTGCCAAATGGAGAAATCAAATTTTGGATATGGCAAAATTGTACAAAAACATATCTATTTGTGACTTTGGAAGCAAATTAGAAGTTCTTAATGTACCTGCCATGATACAGCAACATTCTGACATGAATGTCAGAATGAGTCCTAAAGAGCCCGGATGGCTCGTTTAGGACGGTTGCGTGATATTTCTATATTTAATCAGGTACATTTAGAACATCTTATTTGCATACAGTGGAACAAATAGATATGCTTTTGACCAATTTGCCAAATAAAATATATGAGAAGCCCATTTCCTTCCTGATCAAACAAAATAGAAAACACATGTTTGCCAAAAAAATCTCCATGTGTTATACTAGCCGCAGGGCTTCTTTTGAAGCAGTTTTTAGAAAGAAAGGAATGGAACAATGGCAAAACAGGAAACATATGATGCAAGCAGTATTTCCGTACTGGAAGGACTGGAAGCTGTCCGGAAGAGACCGGGAATGTATATTGGAAGCGTCTCAAGAAAAGGATTGAACCATTTAATATATGAAATCGTGGATAACTCGGTAGATGAGCATCTTGCTGGTGTATGTGATACCATCCGTGTTACATTAGAGGCAGATGGCTCCTGTACCGTAGAAGATAACGGACGGGGAATTCCGGTGGGAATGCATAAGAAGGGCGTATCGGCAGCCCGTGTGGTATTTTCTACTCTGCATGCCGGCGGAAAATTTGATAATGCAGCATATAAGACCAGCGGTGGTCTTCATGGAGTAGGTTCCTCTGTTGTAAATGCACTTTCTACTTATATGGATGTAGAAATAAGCAGAGATGGTTATGTGCATCATGACCGCTATGAGCGTGGCGTGCCAACGGTAGAGCTGGTAAACGGACTGCTGCCGACAATTGGAAAGACGAAAAAGACCGGAACAAAGATTAATTTCCTGCCGGATCCGGAAATCTTTGAAAAGACAAGATTTAAAGAGGATGAAGTAAAGAGCCGTCTCCATGAGACTGCATATTTAAATCCTGCTTTAACTATTATTTATGAAGATAGACGTGGGGAAGAAGTAGAACATATTGAATATCATGAGCCGGATGGAATCATTGGATTTGTAAAAGAGATGAATCAGAATAATGAATGTCTCCATGATGTCATTTATTATAAAGGAGAATCTGAGGGCATTTCTGTTGAAGTGGCATTCCAGTATACAACAGAATTCCATGAGAATGTGCTGGGCTTCTGTAATAATATTTACAATGCAGAGGGCGGAACCCATCTGACCGGTTTTAAGACAACCTTTACCCAGGTGATTAATTCCTATGCAAGAGAGCTTGGCATCTTAAAAGAAAAGGATGCAAACTTTACCGGAACAGACGTAAGAAATGGAATGACTGCCGTTATTTCTGTGAAACATCCGGACCCAAGATTTGAGGGGCAGACGAAAACCAAGCTTGATAACCAGGATGCGGCAAGAGCCACCGGAAAAGTAACCAATGATGAAATTCAGATGTACTTTGACCGTAACCTGGATACTTTAAAGGCAATTATCGGATGTGCAGAAAAAGCAGCAAAAATCCGTAAGACAGAAGAGAAAGCGAAAACCAATCTTTTAACCAAGCAGAAATTCTCCTTTGATTCCAATGGAAAACTGGCCAACTGCGAAAGCCGTGATGCCTCCAAATGTGAAATCTTTATCGTTGAGGGAGATTCTGCGGGTGGTTCTGCTAAGACTGCAAGAAACCGAATGTTCCAGGCGATTCTTCCGATTCGTGGAAAGATATTAAATGTAGAGAAAGCAAGTATTGATAAAGTATTGGCTAATGCAGAGATAAAAACCATGATTTATGCATTTGGCTGCGGATTTTCCGAAGGATATGGAAATGACTTTGATATCAGCAAGCTTCGTTATGATAAGATAATTATCATGGCAGATGCGGATGTGGATGGAGCACATATTTCAACGCTGCTTCTGACTTTGTTTTACCGGTTTATGCCGGAACTGATTTACGAAGGACATGTCTATATTGCGATGCCGCCTTTGTATAAGGCGATGCCAACTAAGGGAGAAGAGGAATATCTTTATGATGATGCCGCCCTTGCCCGCTACCGTAAGACGCACAAAGGCTCCTTTACACTGCAGCGTTACAAAGGTCTTGGAGAGATGGACGCACAGCAGCTTTGGGAGACAACCTTAAATCCGGAAACAAGAATGTTAAAACAGGTAGAAATCGAAGATGCCAGAATGGCATCGGATGTAACAGAGATGCTGATGGGAACAGATGTACCGCCGCGTCGTAAATTCATCTATGATAATGCAAAGGACGCAGAACTTGACATATAAATTTCTATGAATCCGTAAGGAATTGCTGACAGCATATTTTTATGGATGTATGGGAAATGATAGAAGCAGAAAATCAGGAAGGAATTGGATAGATTATGGAAACGAAAGAACAGATTATCCGCACCGAGTATTCGGAAGTAATGCAGAAATCTTATATCGATTATGCCATGAGCGTTATTATCGCAAGAGCATTGCCGGATGTCAGAGATGGTCTGAAGCCGGTACAGCGAAGAACACTTTATGATATGCACGAACTTGGCATCCGTTATGATAAACCTTATCGTAAATGTGCCCGTATCGTGGGAGATACCATGGGTAAATATCATCCGCATGGTGACAGCTCCATTTATGATGCACTGGTGGTAATGGCACAGGAATTTAAGAAGGGACTGCCACTGGTAGATGGTCATGGTAACTTTGGTTCCATTGAAGGAGACGGAGCGGCTGCGATGCGATATACCGAGGCGCGTCTGCAGAAGATAACACAGGAAGCATATCTGGCAGATCTGGATAAAGATGTGGTAGATTTTGTGCCAAACTTTGACGAAACAGAAAAAGAGCCGGAAGTACTTCCGGTAAAGGTGCCAAACCTTTTGGTAAATGGAGCAGAAGGTATTGCCGTTGGTATGGCAACCAGCATTCCACCACATAATTTTGGTGAAGTCATTGATGGTGTCAAAGCATATATGAAGAATCCGGATATTACAACGGAAGAGATGATGAAATACATCAAGGGACCGGATTTCCCGACCGGTGGAATTGTGACCAACCAGGACGAATTGCTTTCCATTTATGAGACTGGAATCGGTAAGATTAAGGTTCGTGGAAAAGTAGAAATTGAAGCAGTAAAAGGCGGAAAAGAGCGCCTGATTATTACGGAAATTCCATACACCATGATTGGAGCCAATATTGGAAAATTTTTAAATGATGTCTACAGTCTGGTGGAGACCAAGAAGACAAATGATATTGTGGATATTTCCAATCAGTCATCCAAAGAGGGAATCCGCATTGTTATCGAACTTCGAAAAGGAGCAGATGCACAGAATCTTTGCAATCTCCTTTATAAGAAGACAAAATTAGAAGATACTTTTGGAGTCAATATGCTGGCAGTAGCAGACGGAAGACCGGAGACTCTGGGACTGGTTCCGATTATCCGTCACCATGTAAAGTTCCAGTATGAGCTTGCTACCAGAAAATATAAGACATTACTGGCAAAGGAACTGGACAAGAAAGAGATTCAGGAAGGTTTAATCCGTGCCTGCGATGTTATTGATTTAATAATTGAAATCTTAAGAGGAAGCCGTAATATCAAGGATGCGAAAAACTGCCTGATGAACGGTGTAACAGAAAATATTAAATTCAAGACAAAAGAATCCGAAAAGAAAGCTTCAAAGTTAAACTTTACAGAACGTCAGGCAACAGCAATTTTAGAGATGCGCCTCTATAAGCTGATTGGTCTGGAAGTGGAAGCATTGATGGATGAGCATAATACCACATTAAAGAATATCGCAGAATACGAAGATATTCTTACCAACCGCAGTACAATGGCGAAGGTAATTATGAAGGAATTGGATGGTCTTAAGAAAAACTATTCCAGAAAACGCCGTACCCATATCGACAATGTGGAAGCTGCCGTTTATGAAGAAAAGAAGATGGAAGAGATGGAAGTAGTCTTCTTGATGGATCGTTTTGGCTATGCGAAGACCATTGATGTGGCGGCTTATGAGCGTAACAAAGAAGCAGCAGACAGCGAGAACCGTTATGTACTTCATTGTATGAATACCGGAAAAATCTGTATCTTTACCAATACCGGCCAGATGCATCTGCTGAAGGTGGTCGATTTGCCGTTTGGAAAATTCCGTGACAAGGGACAGCCGATTGATAATGTAAGTAATTATGACAGCTCTAAAGAGCAGTTGATTTATATCACGGATCTGGCAGCACTGTGTACGCAGAAGCTTTTATTTGGAACGAAGACAGCCATGTTAAAACAGGTGGATGGAAAAGAATTTGACGTAGCAAAACGTACCACAGCTGCCACGAAGCTTGCAGATGATGATGCAGTTATATTCGTAGCACCGGTAGAAGAAAATATGACTATTGTTATGCAGTCGGCAAAGGACATGTTCCTTAGGATCGCAGCAGATACGATTCCTGAGAAGAAGAAGGGGGCAATCGGAGTCTGCGGAATGAAGCTTGCAGCAGGGGATGAACTGACCAACATCTATGCACTGGGTGAGGAAGAACCGCCAGTGGTCATGGTAAAAGATAAAGAAATTGCATTGAACCGGCTTCATATTGGAAACCGTGCAACCAAAGGAGTAAAGAAATAAATTGACATATCAGCAGGCACTTGCATTTGTAGAAGAAACAAAAAAATATGGCAGTATATTAGGACTGGACAGTATCCGGGCACTGATGAAAGAATTGGGCAATGTGCAGGAAGACTTATCTATTATTCACATTGCAGGAACTAACGGAAAAGGTTCCGTTGGAGCAATGCTTCAGGCAGTATTGGAAGAAGCCGGCTTAAAGGTAGGCAGATATAGTTCCCCGGCAGTCTTTTCCTATCGGGAAATCTGGCAGATAAACGGAAAAGCAGTTTCCGAAGAAGCATACGCTGCCTTGATGGAAAAAGTAAAGACAGCCTGTCTTACACTGACAGAAAAAGGACTTCCGCATCCAACCTCCTTTGAGGTAGAGACTGCAGCAGCGTTTTTATACTTTAAAGAAGAAGCCTGTGATGTGGTGTTATTGGAAACCGGCATGGGGGGAAGAGAGGATGCAACCAATCTGATTACCCATCCCATTTGCAGTGTCATTACTTCTATCAGCATGGATCATATGCAGTTCCTGGGAAATACGTTATCAGAGATTGCATCTGCAAAGGCTGGAATCATAAAAGAGAACTGCCCGGTGGTATCTGCCTGGCAGGAAGATGTTGTGAAAGAGGTTCTTGTCAAGGAGGCAGAGCGGCTTAAAGCACAGCTGTACCAGCCGAGGAAGGATGCCATAAGAAATCTTTTGTATGATATGAATGGAATGCAGTTTGATTATGTAAGAGAAAATAATTCACAGTGGAAGATAAAGCTTCCGCTGACCGGAGCCTATCAGGCAGCCAATGCAGCCTGTGCGCTTAAAGTAATAGAAGTATTGAAAGAGAAAACATTTCCGCAGCTTACCTTATCTGTGATACAAAATGGCTTTCAGAAGGTCTGCTGGAATGGACGTTTTGAACGTGTTTTAGAGGAACCATTATGCATTCTGGATGGTGCCCATAATGAGGGCGCAGCACTGCAACTTGCAAAAACGCTGGAAAACTGTTTTACAAATCGTAAGATAACCTATATAATAGGGGTGCTTGCTGATAAGGCGCATGAGAAGATTTTAAAGATAATGCGTCCTTATTCGGAAACTGTATATGTGGTAACGCCGCATAATGGCAGGGCACTTCCGGCAGAGAAGCTGGCGGAGGAAGCGAAGGCAGCAGGCTATCAAACAGTAATAACAGAACCTTTGATTGAAGATGCGGTAAGACATGCAATTGCTGAGAGCTCGAGAGAAGATGTGGTGCTGATATTTGGCTCCCTGTCATATCTTGCAGAGGCAAAGCAGGCTGTCATACAGTATCGGGAAGGACAGAAGAATGATAGATAAAGAGAAAGTGGAAGCAGGAGTACGGCTGATATTAGAAGGCATTGGCGAAGATGTGAACCGGGAGGGCTTACTTGAGACTCCGGATCGTATTGCACGGATGTATGAAGAAATCTTTGGCGGAATGGACATGGATGCCGCAGAGCCTTTAAAGAAAAGATTTCATGCCAGCAACAATGAGATGGTACTGGAAAAAGATATTACATTTTATTCCACATGTGAACACCACATGCTGCCATTTTATGGAAAAGCCCACGTTGCTTATATTCCAAATGGAGAAGTAGTCGGCATCAGCAAGCTGGCAAGAACCGTGGAAATCTATGCAAGACGGCTTCAGATTCAGGAGCAGCTTACGGCACAGGTGGCAGATGCACTGATGGAACAGTTAAAACCGAAGGGTGTTATGGTTATGATGGAAGCAGAGCATATGTGCATGACCATGCGCGGAATCAAGAAACCGGGCAGTAAAACAGTAACATATGTAACCCGTGGAATCTTTAATGAGGATGAGCGTCTGGTAAATAAATTTTTCCAGATGGTGCGTTAGATATGGTGATGAAATGGAATATGTAGTAAGACTTTTGCATCAGGAGCAATACCGGGAAAACGTAAAGAAAATTGCCCGTCTGGAAGCGGACAGAATCTATTGCAGACATAATATGGAACATTTTATGGATGTGGCACGGCTGGCACAGATTCGCAATTTAAAGGAGCAGCTTGGTTTGGATGAAGAGATGATATATCTTTATGCCCTGCTTCATGATATCGGTCGTATGAAAGAATATGAACAGGGAATCTCTCATGCAGCGGCATCTGCCGAATTTGCAGGAGAGATTTTTGCGACTATAGGCTATCCGAAGGAAAAAGGAGCTATCATCTGCCAGGCAATTCTGGCTCACCGCAGGGAGACCTGCAGTGAGCTGCACGGGGAGAAATTATGGCAGACAGCATTTACACAGCTTATGAAATGGGCGGATAAGGCATCCCGTATGTGCTTTGCCTGTGAAGCAGCAGACAGCTGCAAGTGGAGTGAAAAAGAGAAAAATAAACCGGAGACCTGGTTTTAAGCTGCCAGGCATCCGCAAGAAGCTGTTGGTAGCAGGTTCTACAGACAGCATAAAAGGAGAAGAAAAATGAGAATAGGCAATCGGACATTTGACACAGCAAATCATACTTATGTAATGGGAATCTTAAATGTAACACCGGATTCTTTTTCGGATGGGGGAAGTTATAACCAGTTAGACCTTGCATTAAAGCATGTAGAAGAAATGATGGAACAGGGAGCAGATATCATCGATGTGGGTGGAGAATCCACAAGACCGGGTTATACAAAGATTTCTGATGAAGAAGAAATTGAGCGTACTGTTCCGGTGGTAGAAGCAATTGTAAGCCGTTTTGATGTGCCGGTTTCCGTAGATACCTATAAAAGTAAGGTGGCAGAGGCTAACCTTGCGGCAGGAGCACATCTTTTAAATGACATCTGGGGACTGAAAGCAGATGATAAAATGGCTGGCGTGATTGCAAAATATGATGCCGCATGCTGTCTGATGCACAACCGCAACGAAGCAGATTATAAGAACTTTATGGAAGATATGAAAAATGATTTACGGGAAACATTACGTCTTGCAAAGGAAGCGGGGATTCGTGAAGATGGTATTATGACAGACCCGGGTGTAGGATTTGGCAAGACTTATGAGAATAATTTAGAAGCTATCCGATGCGTGGGAGAACTGAATGAACTGGGCTATCCGGTGCTGCTTGGCACATCCCGGAAGTCGGTAATCGGTCTGACGCTGGATGTTCCGGCAAAGGAACGCGATACAGCCACAGCAGTAACCAGTGCTTATGCCGTATGGGCACATTGCGGATTTGTCCGCGTACACAATGTGCGTGCCAATGCAGAGGCAATTAAGATGGCAGAAGCAATCAGGGATGGAGGATTACATGGATAAGATTATCATAGAAAATCTTGAACTATTTGCAAATCATGGAGTGTTCCCGGAGGAGACAAAGCTTGGACAGAAGTTTCTAATCAATATGGAACTTTATTTACCAACCAGAAAAGCAGGATATTCGGATGATTTGACAGAATCGGTAAATTATGGAGAAGTCAGCCATTTTGTAACAGAATTTCTGACGACACATACCTATAAGCTGATTGAAGCTGCAGCAGAGCAGACAGCACGGGCAGTGTTATTGCATTTTCCATTGATTCAGAAATTAAAATTTTCCATACATAAACCATGGGCACCGGTGGGACTGCCTTTATCAGATGTGGCGGTGGAAATAGAACGGGGCTGGCATAAGGTATATCTTGCCTTTGGCTCGAATATGGGTGACCGGAAAAAATATATTGAAGATGCCGTTGAAGAACTGCGGAATTTAGAAGACTGCAAGGTAGGAAAGGTATCTGATATCCTCGAGACAGAACCTTATGGCGGCGTGGCAGAAGGCGCATTTTTTAATGGATGTCTGGAACTTCGAACCCTGTATACACCGGAAGAATTATTGGAGAAGCTTCATGCCATAGAAGCTCATGGCAACCGGGAGCGTAAGATGCGCTGGGGCTCAAGAACGATAGACCTTGATATTTTATTTTATGATGATGAAGTGATATCTACCCCGGAACTTACGATTCCGCATATTGATATGGCAAACCGCCTGTTTGTGTTAGAACCGCTATGTGAAATCGCACCATATCTCTGGCATCCGGTGTTAAAAAAGACGGTGCTTCAGATGAAACAGGAACTGAAGGGCAGAAAAGACATTGTTTTATTTGATTTGGATGGAACCATTACCAATTCCAAGGAAGGAATAACAAAGTGTGCCCAGTATGCCCTAAAGGCATATGGTATTGACGAACCGGATGCAGATAAGCTTGAATTCTTTATCGGACCGCCACTTAAAAATACTTTTATGGAACATTATGGCATGGATGAAGAGACCGCAGTAGCGGCAGTAGCCAAGTACCGGGAACGCTATCATCCAACCGGTATCTTTGAATGCAGCCTTTTTGATGGTGTTGAGGATGCTTTGAAATCTCTCAAGCGAAAAGGCTATCGTATCGGACTGGCATCCAGCAAGCCGGAAGAATCCTGCCGGCGTATTTTGGAGCATTTCCACATCCTCTCCTATTTTGATGAAGTGGTGGGAGCCACAATGGATGGCAGAATAGACAGCAAATATGAGGTGTTGCAGGAAACGATAAAGCGGATGCATATTTATGATACTACCGAGGCAGTATTGATTGGAGATACCAGATTTGATGTATCAGGAGCCAAAGAAGCACATATGGACTGCATCGGCATCACTTATGGATTCGGAACGAAAGAAGAGTTGCAGGAGGCTGGTGCAAAAGCAATCTGTGACAGTATTGAGGAGGCGGCAGAATATATTGAAAGATTATAAGCTACTTCGCATCTGGGAAGTGATTTATCCCATTGGTATTTATTTTGTAGTAACCAACGTTGTGATGTTTGTGTTAAATATCATCCATGCAATGACCAATGAAAATTATATGATTTATCAGATTATTGCAACGGTGATAGCATTTCCCTTTATCTATGCTTTCTATCGGAAAGAGGATGGCGGGAAAATGGCAAATCTGCTACGAACCTTTTTATTTGCAGCAGCCGCAGGCTTATTTGGTGTAGTGTTAAATAATCTTATCGGATATACCGGCTTAAAAGAAACATCGCAGAGCTATCAGGAAGTAAGTGCTGCATTTTACGGCAGCAGCCTGGCATTGGAAATACTTGGAACCTGTATCATAATTCCGTTCTTAGAGGAACTTCTTTACCGCGGCATCGTTTACCAGCGTTTGAAAGCGCTTTTGGGAGTGAAGACAGCAATTGTATTATCGGCAGTAATATTTGGAGCCATGCATTTTAATCTGGTGCAGTTCTTATATGCCACAGCGGTAGGACTCTTGCTGGCAGTCATCATGGAACAGGAAGGGCTTGGCGCAGCCATGGCAGCCCATATGGTAACGAATCTGGTATCTGTACTTCGAAGCGAGACAAAGCTGTTTCATTTCATGGATGCATCCATGACGGGAAGTGTCATATGCACCGTGGTGGAGAGCGTGCTGATTGTGGTGTTATTGCTGCTGGCTTTCCGTAGTGGAAAAGAGAAGTAAAGAGCAGATACACTCAAAACCTTCCTAAGAAATTCCAGAATAACTGAGAAACAATTCAGACACAATTTAAAATAGCAGGCAAATTCAAAAGGCTTATGAAAAAATATTTTCAACAAAAAACGCGTTGAATTGTTTTGATAAGCCTTTTTTATATGCAAAAAAATGATAAATATAAATACAATAAAAGAATATAAAATGAATTGTCGAATAATCAGACAATAGTAAGAAAAAAACTATTGCAAAGTATATTACGCTGGGTGTAAACTTAGTTCAGAAAATAAAAGCACTTTAAAGCAGCAGAGTGCAGGTAACAAAGTAAGACAGAAAATAAAGAGAAAGCAGAAAGGGAACGATTATGACAGAACAGTGGAATGAAAGTACAGCAGTAGCACAGGGTATGTATAATCCAAATTTTGAACATGATAACTGCGGTATCGGAGCTGTGGTAAACATCAAAGGTATCAAATCCCATGCGACGGTAGAAAATGCTTTAAAAATCGTAGAGAACTTAAAGCACAGAGCTGGTAAGGATGCAGAAGGAAAAACCGGTGACGGTGTTGGTATTCTGCTTCAGGTATCACACAAATTTTTCTCCAAGGTAGCAAAGGAATCAGATATTGAACTTGGTGGAGAAAGAGATTACGGTGTCGGAATGTTTTTCTTCCCACAGGATGAGCTGAAACGGAATCAGGCAAAGAAAATGTTTGAGGTTATCGTGGAAAAGGAAGGAATGAAATTCTTAGGATGGAGAAAAGTTCCGACTGACCCGGATAAACTGGGACAGAAAGCAGTAGACTGTATGCCATATATCATGCAGGGATTTGTAAGACGTCCAGCTGAAGTAGCCAAGGGGCTTGATTTTGACCGCCGGCTGTATGTGGCAAGACGGGTATTCGAGCAGTCCAATGATGACACTTATGTAGTATCCCTTTCCAGCCGAACCATCGTATATAAAGGAATGTTTTTAGTAGACCAGCTGCGTCAGTTCTTTGCAGACCTTCAGGATAAAGATTATGAATCTGCAATTGCAACCGTACACTCCAGATTCTCAACCAACACCAATCCAAGCTGGGAGAGAGCACATCCGAACCGTTTCATCGTACATAACGGAGAGATTAATACCATCAAAGGTAATGCAGATAAGATGCTTGCCCGTGAAGAGACCATGGAGTCCGAAGAACTGAAAGGGGAACTGCAGAAAGTCCTTCCGGTTATTAATTCCGAAGGTTCTGACTCAGCAATGTTAGATAATACCTTAGAGTTCTTAGTAATGAGTGGAATGGATTTACCACTGGCAGTTATGATTATGATTCCGGAGCCATGGGCAAATAACAATACCATGTCCCAGAAGAAGAAAGACTTCTATCAGTACTATGCAACCATGATGGAGCCGTGGGATGGACCAGCCTCCATTCTTTTCTCAGATGGAGATGTCATGGGAGCTGTTCTTGACCGTAATGGATTAAGACCTTCCAGATATTATATTACCGATGATGACCAGCTGATTCTTTCTTCCGAGGTCGGAGTACTTGATATTGATCCGACCAAGATTGTTGTAAAAGAAAGACTTCGTCCGGGTAAAATGCTCTTAGTAGATACCATCCAGGGAAGAGTCATCAATGATGATGAATTAAAAGAGTATTACGCAAGCAAACAGCCTTATGGTGAATGGCTTGACCGTAACCTGATTAAACTGGAGGATTTAAAGATTCCAAATCAGCGTGTTCCGGAATATACCAAAGAAGAGCGTCAGAGAATGCAGAAAGCATTCGGTTATACTTACGAATCACTGCGTGAAGCAATCCTTCCGATGGCATTAAACGGAGGAGAAGGAACTTCTGCAATGGGTATTGATACTCCGCTGGCAGCACTGGCAGGAGACCATCAGCCACTGTTTAATTATTTCAAACAGTTATTTGCACAGGTAACAAACCCGCCAATTGATTCCATTCGTGAGAAAGTGGTTACATCCACTACCGTATATATCGGAGAAGATGGTAACCTGCTGGAAGAAAAGGCAATTAACTGTCAGGTATTAAAGGTAGATAACCCGATTCTTACCAACACAGATTTGATGAAAATTAAAAATATGAAAGTAGAAGGCTTCAAGGTTGTGGTTCTTCCTACTACATATTATAAGAATACAAGCCTGGAAAAAGCATTGGATCATTTGTTTGTAGAAGCAGACCGTGCATACCGTGACGGTGCAAATATCCTGATTCTTTCCGACCGTGGCATTGATGAGAACCATGTGGCAATCCCATCCCTGCTGGCAGTATCCGGTTTGCAGCAGCATCTGGTAAAGACCAAGAAGAGAACTGCAGTTGCCATGATTCTGGAATCCGGTGAACCAAGAGAAGTACATCATTTTGCAACATTGCTTGGTTATGGTGCCTGTGCAATTAACCCATATCTGGCACAGGATACCGTAAAGCAGTTAGTAGACGAGCATATGTTAGACAAGGATTACTATGCAGCAATCCATGATTACAATCAGGCAATTATCAGTGGTATCGTAAAAATTGCTTCCAAAATGGGTATTTCAACCATTCAGTCTTATCAGGGTTCTAAGATTTTTGAGGCAATTGGTATTGACTCTGCAGTGATTGATAAATATTTCACAAATACCGTAAGCCGTATCGGTGGAATTACACTGGAAGACATTGCAAAAGACGTAGATACTCTGCACTCTGCAGCCTATGACCCATTGGGATTAGAGACAGACCTTACTTTAGACAGCAAGGGACGTCACAAGATGAGAAGCGGAGCGGATGTTCACCTTTATAATCCGGCAACCATCCACCTTTTACAGGAATCAACCAAACGTGGAGATTACAACCTTTTCAAACAGTACACAGACCTTGTAAACAGCGAAGAGCGTGATGCTAATATTCGTGGACTGATGGATTTCAATTTCCCGAAAAAAGGTGTTCCGATTGAAGAAGTGGAAAGCGTAGATTCTATTGTAACAAGATTTAAAACAGGAGCGATGTCCTATGGTTCTATATCCAAGGAAGCCCATGAAACACTGGCAATTGCCATGAACCATTTACATGGTAAATCCAATACCGGTGAGGGTGGAGAAGATCCGGACCGTATCGCAAGTAAACATACAAGCTTAGACAGATGTTCTGCGATCAAGCAGGTAGCGTCCGGCCGTTTTGGTGTAACCAGCCGTTACTTAGTCAGTGCAGAAGAGATTCAGATTAAGATGGCACAGGGTGCAAAACCTGGTGAAGGTGGACACCTTCCGGGCAAGAAAGTTTATCCTTGGATTGCAAAGACAAGACTTTCCACGCCGGGTGTATCCTTGATTTCGCCGCCACCTCATCATGATATCTACTCCATCGAGGATTTGGAGCAGTTGATTTACGATTTGAAGAATGCCAACCGTGATGCAAGAATTTCCGTAAAACTGGTATCAGAAGCAGGCGTTGGTACAGTCGCAGCCGGTGTTGCCAAGGCAGGAGCACAGGTAGTATTGATTTCCGGATATGACGGTGGTACCGGTGCAGCACCAAGCAGTTCTATCCATAATGCAGGACTTCCTTGGGAACTTGGACTTGCAGAGACACACCAGACTCTGATTATGAACGGACTTCGTAATAAGGTAAGAATTGAGACAGACGGTAAGCTGATGAGCGGCCGTGATGTAGCGATTGCTGCATTACTTGGAGCAGAAGAGTACGGATTTGCAACTGCACCGCTGGTAACCATGGGATGCGTGATGATGCGTGTATGTAATCTGGATACCTGCCCTGCCGGAATCGCAACACAGAATCCGGAGCTTCGGAAACGTTTCGCGGGAAAACCGGAATATGTAGAAAACTTCATGCGGTTTATTGCAGAAGAATTAAGAGAAATCATGGCGAAGTTAGGCTGCCGTACCATTGATGAAATGGTAGGAAGAAGTGACCTTCTCCGGGTAAGAGAGGATTTGACAGACCGGGAAAAAGAAATCGACCTTTCCAAGATTTTGAATAACCCGTTTGCAGGACCAAAGGAGAAAGTTACATTTGATCCAAAACATGTATACGATTTCGAACTGGAGAAGACCAAGGACGAAACTGTACTGTTAAAACAGCTTTCTTCTGCACTGGATAAGAAACAGAAGAGAAGCATTGATGTAGAAGTAAGCAATACAGACCGTTCCTTTGGTACCATCTTTGGTTCCGAGATTACAAAGAAATATGACGATACTTTAGAGGAAGATACCTTTATCGTAAAATGTACCGGTGCCGGCGGACAGAGCTTTGGCGCATTCATTCCAAAGGGACTTACCTTAGAACTGGTAGGAGATTCCAACGATTACTTCGGAAAAGGACTTTCCGGTGGAAAACTGGTTGTCTACGCTCCGGCAGGTGTGAAATATAAGAAGGATGAAAATATCATCATCGGTAACGTAGCACTTTACGGTGCAACCAGTGGTAAAGCATTTATCAGTGGTGTGGCAGGAGAACGTTTCTGCGTACGAAATTCCGGAGCTTCTGCAGTAGTAGAAGGTGTCGGTGACCATGGATGTGAATACATGACCGGTGGCCGTGTGGTTATCCTTGGTAAGACTGGTAAAAACTTTGCAGCCGGAATGAGCGGTGGTATCGCTTATGTATTAGATGAGGACAACGACCTTTATACCAGAATCAATAAGGAAATGGTATTCTCAGAAGAAGTCGGAAACAAATACGATGTTATGGAATTAAAAGATATGATTAAAGAGCACGTAGCTTTGACCAATTCTGAAAAGGGAAAAGAAATCTTAGATAACTTCAGCGAGTATCTGCCGAAGTTCAAGAAAGTAATTCCATACGATTATAACCGTATGTTAATGGCAATTGTTCAGATGGAAGAAAAAGGATTGTCTTCTGAACAGGCACAGATTGAAGCATTTTATGCGAATACAAGAAATTAAGGAGGGGACGCAAAATGGGAAAACCAACAGGATTTATGGAATATGACAGAGAGAATGCAGCAGCGGTTGCACCAAAGGAGCGTATCAAGAACTTTAACGAGTTCCATACCCCTCTCTCAAAAGAGAAACAAAGAGTACAGGCAGCACGTTGTATGAACTGCGGCGTGCCGTTCTGCCAGGCTGGTATGAATATCATGGGAATGACCAGCGGATGTCCGCTGCATAACCTGGTACCGGAGTGGAATGACCTTTTGTATACCAACAACTGGGAGCAGGCATATAACCGTCTGACCAAGACCAACAACTTCCCGGAATTTACCTCAAGAGTATGTCCGGCACTTTGTGAAGCAGCCTGTACCTGTGGACACTGGGAAGACCCGGTAACCTGTAAGGCAAATGAGCATGGAATCATTGAAAATGCCTATGAAAAAGGATATGCTGCAGCAAAACCTCCAAGAGTCCGTACCGGAAAGAAGGTTGCAATCATCGGTTCCGGTCCTGCCGGACTTGCAGCAGCAGACCAGTTGAATAAAAGAGGACATTCCGTTACCGTATTTGAAAGAGATGACCGTGTCGGTGGACTTTTGATGTATGGAATCCCGAATATGAAGCTGGAAAAATGGGTTATTGACCGTAAGATTAATATAATGAAAGAAGAGGGTGTCGAGTTTATTACCAATACCAATGTTGGAAAAGACATCAAGCCGGCAAAACTCTTAAAAGAATATGACCGTGTCATCTTAGCCTGTGGAGCAAAGAATCCAAGAGACATCAAAGCTCCGGGCAGAGATGCAGAAGGCATTTACTTCGCAGTAGATTTCTTAAAGGCAACTACCAAGAGCCTTTTAGATTCCGAACTTAAAGATAACAAATATATTTCTGCCAAGGGAAAGAAAGTAGTTATCATCGGTGGTGGAGATACCGGAAATGACTGTGTCGGAACTTCTATCCGTCACGGCGCAGCCAGTGTCATCCAGCTTGAAATGATGCCAAAAGCACCGGATGAGCGTGCAGAGAACAACCCATGGCCGGAGTGGCCAAGAGTCTGCAAGACAGACTACGGTCAGGAAGAAGCAATTGCCATGTTCGGTTCCGACCCTCGTATTTACCAGACAACCGTAAAAGAGTTCTTAAAAGACAAGAACGGTAAGCTCTGCGGATTAAAAACCGTAAAATTAGAGGGCAAAAAGGATGAAAAGACCGGACGGATGCAGATGGTGGAAGTACCGGGCTCCGAAAGCAAGTTAGATTGTGATCTGGTTCTGATTGCAGCAGGCTTCCTTGGAACAGAAGATTACATTGCCAAAGCATTCGGCGTAGACTTAAATGCCAGAACCAATGTGGCAACAGAAGCCGGTCATTACAAGACCAACGTGGAAAATGTCTTTACCGCAGGAGATATGCATCGTGGACAGTCTCTTGTAGTATGGGCAATCCGTGAAGGAAGAGAAGCAGCCCGTGAAGTAGACGAAAGTCTGATGGGATATTCTTATCTTTCCGTACAGTAATGAAAATTACAATATAATGATAGAAGAAAGTCGTCTGACTATGGTGACGCCGGAAGGTGAGCTGTGGCAGGCGGCTTTTTTGAATTTACGTTAGCAGCGAGAGAAAATCACAAAGAGTGTTTCCCGTAGTTGACATATCTTGTATCCGGGGCATACAATAATCCTTGTGACAAAAAGAGCGAGAAGAAAACAGCGAAAGGACATAAAGAGAATGAGCAGGAAAGCAGTATTTTTTGATATTGATGGAACATTGTGGGACGAGCATTTTGTGATACCGGAGAGCACAAAGGAAGCAATCCGGATGCTGCGGGAAAATGGACATCTGGCATTTCTCTGCAGCGGAAGAACCAGAGCATTTATTCAGGATGAAAGATTGCTGGCACTGGGATTCGACGGAATTGTGGCAGGCTGCGGTACCTGGATAGAGATGGATGGAAAAACACTTTTTTATAAAAAATTAGAACAGGAATTGATAGAGGATACCATACATATATTAAAAGAGTATGGAATTCCTACGGTATATGAGGGAAGCCGGAATTTGTATATGGATCTGGAAGAATTTGAAGAAGACCCTTATGGCTTGAGACTAAAAGAGACATTGGGAGAGGATTTGCTGCCGGTAATGGGAAATGAAGCAATTATGGAAATCAGTAAGTTTTCCTGCTCCACACCGGATGATGCTTATCTTAAGGTACTTTCCCATCTGGAAGAGAATTTCACACCGCTGGTGCATGATGCGGCATGCGCAGAGTTTATTCCAAAAGGATTTTCCAAAGCGTCCGGCATCGAAAAAACCTGTGAACTTCTTGGTATTGAGAAAGAAGATACCTATGCATTTGGAGACAGTATCAATGATGTGGAAATGTTAAAGCATGTGCAGCATGGAATTGCCATGGGAAATGGCACCAAAGCAGCAAAAGAAGCAGCGGATTATATCACAGCACCATTGCACGAAGACGGCATTTATAAGGGATTGGAGCATTTTGGACTGATTTCATAAACAAATCTAAAAAAAGTATTAAATCGTTACAAATTGAAGAAAGTGAGAAAACGAGAGAAAAAACGAGATATTAAGAGTAAATATAAGGAAACAAAAGAAAAATAAAAAATGGTCAGGCTTGCGAAAAAGAGACGCAGAAACTATTATATGACTATCAGTTAGCACTCGGTTTGAATGAGTGCTAATAAAAAAGAAAGAAAACAAAGAGACCGAATCAAGGAGGCAATGAATCATGAAATTAGTACCATTATCAGACAGAGTTGTATTAAAACAGTTAAAAGCAGAGGAAAAAACCAAATCCGGAATTATCTTAGCAAGTGCTGCACAGGAGAAACCACAGGAAGCAGAAGTAATCGCAGTTGGTCCTGGCGGAGTGGTAGATGGCAAAGAAGTTACCATGCAGGTAAAAGAAGGACAGAAGGTTATTTATTCTAAATATGCCGGAACAGAAGTAAAACTGGATGGCGAAGAATATATCATCGTAAAGCAGAATGATATTCTTGCAGTAGTAGAATAATCGAATTGATAATTGGTAAATAAAACAAATAATAAAATAGGAAAATAGAAGAAAGAGGTAAGAAATTATGGCAAAGGAAATCAAATATGGAACAGAAGCCAGAACAGCATTAGAGGCTGGAGTTGATAAACTGGCAAATACAGTCAGAGTAACAATCGGACCAAAAGGAAGAAACGTTGTACTGGATAAATCATATGGCGCTCCATTAATCACAAATGATGGTGTTACCATTGCAAAAGAAATCGAATTGGAAGATGCATTCGAAAATATGGGCGCACAGCTTGTAAAAGAAGTAGCAACCAAGACCAATGACGTTGCTGGTGATGGTACTACAACAGCAACCGTTCTTGCACAGGCAATGATTCAGGAAGGAATGAAGAACTTAGAGGCTGGTGCAAACCCAATCGTTTTAAGACGTGGTATGAAGAAAGCAACTGAAAAAGCAGTTGAAACAATCGCAGCAATGTCTTCTAAAGTAACCGGAAAAGACCAGATTGCAAAAGTTGCATCTATTTCCGCAGGTGATGAAAGCGTTGGCAACATGGTAGCAGATGCAATGGAAAAAGTTTCCAATGATGGTGTTATTACCATTGAAGAGAGCAAGACCATGCAGACAGAGCTTGACCTGGTAGAAGGTATGCAGTTTGACCGTGGATACATTTCCGCATATATGTGCACAGATATGGATAAGATGGAAGCAGTTTTAGATGAGCCGTACATCTTAATTACCGATAAGAAAATCAGCAACATTCAGGAAATCCTTCCACTGTTAGAACAGATTGTTCAGTCCGGTTCCAGACTTCTTATCATTGCTGAAGATATCGAGGGTGAAGCTTTAACTACATTGATTGTAAATAAACTGCGTGGAACATTTAACGTTGTAGCAGTAAAAGCTCCAGGATATGGCGACAGAAGAAAAGAAATGTTAAAAGATATCGCTATCCTTACCGGTGGTCAGGTAATTTCAGAAGAAGTTGGTCTGGAATTAAAAGATGCTACTATGGCACAGCTTGGCCGTGCAAAATCTGTTAAGGTTAAGAAAGAGAACACCGTTATCGTTGATGGTGAAGGAAATAAAGAAGAAATCCAGGCAAGAATCGGCCAGATTCGTGCACAGCTTGAAGAGACAACATCTGAATTTGATAAAGAAAAATTACAGGAAAGACTTGCAAAACTGGCAGGCGGCGTAGCAGTTATCCGTGTTGGTGCTGCAACAGAGACAGAAATGAAAGAAGCAAAACTTCGTATGGAAGATGCTTTGAATGCAACAAGAGCAGCAGTCGAAGAAGGAATCATCGCAGGTGGCGGTTCTGCATACATCCATGCATCCAAAGAGGTTGCAAAGCTTGCTGAGACATTGGAAGGTGATGAGAAGACCGGTGCAAAGGTTATCTTAAAAGCATTGGAGGCTCCATTGTATTACATTTCCGCAAATGCAGGTCTTGAAGGTGCAGTTATTATTAATAAAGTAAAAGAGTCCGCTCCTGGTATCGGATTTAATGCAGCAACAGAAGAATATGTAGATATGGTAGAAGCTGGTATCCTTGACCCGGTTAAGGTTACAAGAAGTGCTTTGCAGAATGCAACATCTGTAGCATCTACATTACTTACAACGGAATCTGTTGTAGCAAATATCAAAGAAGATGCTCCTGCAATGCCGGCAGGAAACCCAGGTATGGGAATGATGTAATAAGAAAATAAAATATATTACTGAAAAGTAAGGATAGAGAGCTCCTGGCTGCGGATAATGCAGTCAGGAGCTTTGCTATGCAGTTTTTTTCCTGATGTTAGTTTTTGGGGGCAGTTGTTTTGATTTGCAAAATATGTTACAATTATTTCATTGTGTAACATGAAGTCTGAATAGCAAGGAGGAAGAAAAATGGGAAGGGTAGTTATTCTTACAGACAGTTCCAGTGGAATTCGTCAGGCAGAAGCGCAGCAGTTAGGGATTAGCGTATTACCAATGCCTTTTTTTATAAATGGTGAAACACTGTTTGAGGATATCAATCTGACACAGGATACATTTTATGAGCATCTGACAGATGGAGCTGAGATTTCAACATCCATGCCGGCAGTAGGAGACCTTACAGACCGTTGGGATGAGCTTTTAAAAGAATATGATGAAGTTGTATACATTCCATTATCCAGTGGATTGAGCAGTTCCTGTGAGACTGCAACAGCATTATCCATGGACGATGAATATGAAGGAAAAGTATTTGTAGTAAATAATCAGAGAATTTCTGTAACACAGAAACAGTCCGTATTTGATGCAATCAAACTGGCAGAAAGCGGCAAGAGTGGAAAAGAGATTAAAGATATTTTAGAGGATGCAAAATTCCAGTCCAGCATTTATATCATGGTAGATACCCTTTACTATCTGAAAAAAGGTGGAAGAATTACACCGGCAGCAGCAGCACTGGGAACATTGTTGAAATTAAAACCGGTATTACAGATTCAGGGTGAAAAGCTGGATGCTTTTGCAAAAGCCAGAACGGTAAAGCAGGCAAAAAGCATTATGATAAAAGCAGTAAAAGATGACTATGCATCCCGCTTTAAGGAGTATCAGGACGAGATGCAGCTTTGTATTGCATATACGGGAGATATAAGTGCAGCAATGGAATTCCGCAAAGAAGTGGAAGCAGAATTTGGGATTACAGACATTATGATGGATCCGCTTTCTTTAAATGTATCCTGCCATATCGGACCGGGAGCATTAGCACTTGCCTGTGCAAGAAAATTATAAGATTTAAAGTGTAAATTCTCGGTAAAATTGATTGACCAACCACAAAATATTGTGTAGAATTGAAATAGTTTAACTTGTTAATGCATAAAAGCAAGTAACATATCATGGTAAAACCAAGGAGGAAAATGAAAATGGCATTTTGTGGAAATTGTGGCACACAAGTGGGTGATGATGCAGATTTTTGCCCGAATTGTGGCCAGAAATTAAAAGGGGAGATGGAACAGCCGGCAGAGCAGGCAGCACCGGTACAGGAACAGCCGGCAGAGCAGGAAACACCGGTACAGGAACAGCCGGCAGAACAGGAAGCACCGGTACAGGAACAGCCGGCAGGACAGGAAGCACCGGCACAGGAACAGCCGGCAGAGCAGGCAGCACCGGTACAGGAACAGCCGCAGCAGGGACAGTTCCAGAGTCAGCCGCAGCAGGGACAGTTCCAGGGACAGTTCCAGGGACAGCCGCAGCAGGGACAGTTCCAGAGTCAGCCGCAGCAGGGACAGTTTCAGGGAAGACCACAGCAGGGACAGTTCCAGGGACAGCCGCAGCAGGGACAGTTCCAGGGAAGACCACAGCAGGGACAGTTCCAGGGAAGACCACAGCAGGGACAGTTCCAGGGACAGCCGCAGCAGGGACAGTTCCAGGGACAGCCACAGCAGGCACGCCCGCCTAAGAAACCATTTAAGATGACGAAACAGTTATGGGCATTGCTTATTGCAGTCATTGCAGTTGTAGTAGTTGCAATTGTTGCACTTGTGATAGTGAAGAATCAGAAAAAGAAAGTAAATATCGATGATTATATTTCTGTAGAGTATAACGGCTATGAAACAGCAGGAACAGCATATGTTGATTTCGACGAGACCGGATTCAGTGAAGCTGTTATCAAGGCACAGGGAAAGAAACTTAAAAATGTAAAATCTCTTGATGACCTTGACTGGAGTGACCTCACAGATTTGATGGGAAGTAGTAACTGGGATTTGATTGACAGTATTACTTTTGATGTGAAACCGGATTCAGACCTGTCAAATGGTGATGTGGTAACCGTTACTGCTTCATGGAATGAAGATTATGAGAAAAAAGCAGGAGTTAAAATTCTTTCCAAAGAACAGGAATTTACAGTAGAAGGACTGGAAGAAGTAAAAGAAGTTGATCCGTTTGAAGATATCGAGGTAACCTTCTCAGGAACACCACCTTATGTATATCCAGACTGGACCAATAATTCAGATGATGATTACTTACGTTATCTGTGGTTCAACTTTGAAGATTATGACAGTCTTGATGTCGGAGATACTGTAACTTTAACAGTTGATGAATCAGAAGAGAATGCATTGGCAAATGGTTACAAATTCACACAGACATCAAAAGAATATATTGTATCCGGAGTAGATTCTTATGTAACATCTGCTGCAGATATTTCAGCAGACAATCTGGATTCCATGAAAAATGAAGCAACAGATGCGTTAGATGCATATTTTGCAAATAACAATTCCTATATTGGAAATTCCGGATTCAGTTATGAAGGTTCTTATTATCTGGTTGCAAAAAACAGTGATACATGGGGTGATACGAACGTCCTTTATCTGGTATTTTCGACAACTGTAACCAGTGCAGAAAGTGCATTTGAGCCAACTGTTGTATACTTCCCGGTAAAATATACAAATATAATGGCATTATCTGATGGAAGCCAGAGTTTCAATACATACGGTGATATCGAAGGATATACTGATTTAGAGTATGATGACGGATGGTATAATGTTGATGGTTATACAGATGGGGCACAGATGTTTAATGATCTGGTTGTAACTCAGAAGGTTGATTATACTTACGAAGTAACTGATAATTTAACTCAGTTTGGAAACTAAAGGAGAAGGAAATGAATTCTGGAAATGATTTTACAAAGCACATTCATGTGAAAAATATCATTCGTCTGTTATCTATTTTATTAATGGTATTTTTCTTTGTGCCATCATTTATGGTATCCTGTGCAGGATATGGAAATATTAAAATTAGTGCTTTTAAAGCTATGACAGGTATTAAGATAGAGGGCGAAAGTGTAACAGACCCGAAAATAATCTGCATCATAATGCTGCTGCTTCCAATCGCTATGCTGGCTCTCTGGTGCTTAAAGAGCGTATTAAAAGACAAAATTGCTGCAATCGCATCCGGAAGCTGTGCAGTTGTTGACTTTATTTTCTGGATTGCACTTTGCGTCGGAGTAAATAAGGAAGCAACAGATAATTACTGTACAGCGAAGGTTACAGCCGGATTTATATTTAATATATTGTTTATTCTGGCAATTGTAGTGTTGGATCTGTTGATTATTATCAACGTACTTCAGGCTGAGAAACCATTAATCAGACAGAAAATAATGAACGGATATCAGGGAATGCCACAGCAGAATATGTATGGAAATGTGCCACCACAGCAGGGACAGTTCCAGGGACAGTTCCAGGGACAGCCAATGCCGCCACAGCAGCAGGGACAGTTCCAGGGACAGCCAATGCCGCCACAGCAGGGACAGTTCCAGAGCCAGCCAGTACAGCCACAGCAGCCAGTACAGCCGGTATGCAGTAAATGTGGTGCTCCGCTTGTAGCTGGAAATAAGTTTTGTACCAAGTGCGGAAATCCGGTTGCATAAACTGGAATATGAAATAAGTAATAAGTAAACTACGAGAAACACGCTTTGCGAGCTACTCGCGTAAATAAGTAGAAGCCCCATCGTCTGATGATTCAGAGGATGGGGCTTCTTTTCTGCGTGCTGCAGCATTGCAGGCTCAGGATTTTATACAGCCTGACTGCAGAGCTGTTTCTTTTTCCGGTTCTTCCAAACAAGATAGGAAATCATAAGTGGTACACCGGCACCAATCCATGCTACCGGGCTTGCCAGACGGACTGACCAGTATCCATATGGATTTAAAAGGAGCCATACGACACCGACACGGCAAATCATTTCAAAGATACCGCTGACCATAGGCATGATACCTTTTCCAAGTCCCTGCAAAGAAGTACGATAAAGGTAAATAAGAGCAAGAAAGAAGAAAAAGCAGCTGATGGTATTTAAGTACTGTGTGGCATAACTGTAAATGGCTTCCGTCGGTTCGCTTAAGAAAAGGGAAACAATGGAACGGCCAAATACAGTACAGATGAATGCAGCAATTGCAACAGTTCCAAGGGCGATTCCAAAGGCCTTCTTCATGCCATCGAAGATGCGTTCGTATTTTCCGGCACCTAAGTTCTGACCACAGTAAGTAGACATTGTGGTTCCAAGAGCTGGCATTGGCTGGGTAGAAATTTGTTCTACCTTGGATGCAGCAGTAAAGGCTGCAACAGCACTGGAACCAAATACATTTACTGCAGACTGAAGAATCATGGAACCAACAGCTATCAGAGAGTAGTTCAAAGCCATCGGGATACCAAGTCCCATCATCTGGGCGGTTGTCACGCGGTCGATGTAGTAATCACTTTTTCTGGTGCGGAGAATCGTGAATTTACGGTACATATAAATAAGACAGAGAACAGCGGAAATACCCTGTGAGATTACGGTGGCATATGCAGCACCTGCAACATTTAATTTTAAAGTTACAATACAGAATAAATCCAGCACAATATTAAGAGCGGAGGAAAACAGCAGGAAGTATAATGGAGTCTTGCTGTCACCAACACCTCTTAAAATTCCGGAAACAACATTGTACATCATACTGGTAATGATACCCCAGAAGATAACCCGGATATAAGAGTCTGCCATATCAAGAATATTATCCGGTGTGTTCATAAAGATTAAAAGCTCCCGGGAAGTAGTAACAGTCAATGCGGTAAGAACCACGGAAATGATTATGGTTAAGAGGAAGGATAAAGCAACAATATGCTTTAAACGGCTTTCATCCTTTGCACCGAAAGCCTGTGATACCATAACACCGAATCCCTGGGCAAGTCCGGATGCAAAACCAAGTACCAGAAACATAATAGAACCGGTTGCACCTACAGCAGCCAGGGCATCTTCTCCCAAAAACTGTCCTACAATGATGGTATCTACCATACTGTAGAACTGCTGGAACAGATTTCCGAACAATACAGGAAGTGAGAAGAAAAGAATTAATTTCAGTGGATTTCCGGTTGTCATATCTTTCGTCATAATTATAAGCTCCTTTCATAATTTTTTGCAGAAATGTTCTGCACTATATGAGAAAAAAGTACTATATTCTTTGGAAACGGGATTAGTATACATTGGTAAAATAAAAATGACAATGTAAAAATCAATTTAATTATGGTATAATTCGCTCATGAATACGAATTTAGAATATTACAAATTTTTTTATTATGTAGGAAAACTTCACAGTATTACATTGGCAGCAGAAGAACTGAATGTTTCACAGCCGGCAGTGTCCCAGGCAATCCGTAATTTGGAGCGGGAGCTGGGAACCACCCTTTTCATGCGGACATCCAGAGGGGTGCGTCTGACTGCAGAGGGGCAGACACTTTACGGCTATGTGCAGCGGGGCTATGAGACCATCCGGGAAGGCGAACGCAAATTCCTTGAAATGCAGGAGCTGACCAGCGGAGAAGTATGTATCGGAGCCAGCGATATGACACTGCAGTTTTATCTGCTTTCTTATCTGGAACAGTTTCATGAGCAGTATCCGAAAATCAGGATTACAGTTACCAATGCACCGACACCGGAGACACTGAAATATCTGCAGAGCGGCAGAATCGATTTTGGTGTAGTCAGCACGCCTATGGAGACAACGAAGAATATGCATGTGATTCCGGTGCGTGAGATAGAAGATGTCTTTGTGGCAGGACGAAAATTTGAATATTTAAAGGGCGGTAAATTAAGCTATAAAGAATTGGAACATCTGCCGGTTATGTGCCTGGAGGGAAATACCTCTACCAGAAAATATGTAGAGGAATTTCTGCTGGGAGAAGGCGTTGTGATTCATCCGGAGATAGAACTTGCCACCAGCGATATGCTGATACAGTTTGCAAAAAGGAGCCTTGGCATAGCAAATGTGGTCAGGGACTTTGCCCAGGAAGAAATTGATAAGGGGGAACTGTTTCAGATTACATTTAATAAGAAGATTCCTGCCAGACAGTTCTGTATTGTTTCGGATGACAGGGTTCCGTTGACTGCGGCAGCAGAAAAGTTGTTGAAATTATTACAACATAAGTAAAACTTATATCGAGTATAAGGAATATTGAATTTACTTATAATATCTGATTCGGTATAATCAGAAAGTAAGAAGCAGAGAACTGGTTTTTACACCGGTTCTTTTTTGCTTTACAGGAAATTGCTTTCCTGTAAAGTAAAAAACGCTCCGCGAGTAGCTCGTAAAGCGTGTTTCTCATAGTTACGCGAGCAGCGAGAAGAACATATTTCTTATTATAAGGAGGAAATAAAAATGGTTACAGCAGTAGTTGGTGCAAACTGGGGAGATGAAGGAAAAGGCAAGATTACTGATATGCTTGCAAAGGAAGCAGATATTATTATCCGTTTCCAGGGTGGTGCAAATGCAGGACATACTATCGTAAATGATTACGGAAAATTTGCATTACATACCCTTCCATCAGGAGTGTTCTACGGACATACCACAAGTATTATCGGAAATGGTGTTGCACTTGATATCCCGAAGCTTTTCAATGAGATGAAGTCTATTACAGACCGTAATGTACCGGCACCTAAGCTTTTGGTTTCTGACCGTGCACAGATTGTTATGCCGTATCATGTGCTTTTTGATCAGTACGAAGAGGAGCGTCTTGGCAAGAAATCATTCGGTTCTACCAAGTCAGGTATTGCACCATTTTATTCAGATAAATATGCAAAAATCGGTTTTCAGGTAAGTGAACTTTTCGATGAAGATACTTTAACAGAAAAGGTAGACCGTATCTGTGAAATGAAAAATATTATGTTGGAGCATATGTACCACAAACCATTACTGGATAAAACTGAATTATTAAATACATTACATGAGTACCGTGATATGGTTGCTCCGTATGTTTGTGATGTTTCTTTATATCTTGATAAAGCAATCAAAGAAGGAAAGAACATTCTCTTAGAGGGACAGCTTGGAACCTTAAAAGACCCGGATCACGGAATTTATCCAATGGTAACATCTTCTTCTACATTGGCTGCATATGGTGCAATCGGAGCAGGAATCCCACCATATGAGATTAAGAAAATTGTTACTGTATGTAAAGCATATTCTTCTGCTGTTGGTGCAGGCGCATTCGTCAGCGAAATCTTTGGCGAAGAAGCAGATGAATTAAGAAAACGCGGTGGAGACGGCGGAGAATTCGGTGCAACCACAGGACGTCCAAGACGTATGGGATGGTTTGACTGTGTGGCAAGTAAATATGGCTGCCGCATGCAGGGAACAACCGATGTAGCATTTACCGTATTAGATGTTTTAGGATATTTAGATGAGATTCCGGTTTGCGTAGGATATGAAATCGACGGAGAAGTAACCACAGACTTCCCTGTAACTACAAAGCTTGAAAAAGCAAAACCTGTATTAAAGAACCTTCCGGGCTGGAAGACAGATATCCGTGGAATTAAGAAATACGAAGACCTTCCGGAAAACTGCCGTAAATATGTAGAATTCATTGAAGAACAGATTGGATATCCGATTACCATGGTTTCTAACGGACCGGGAAGAAATGATATCATTTATCGTTAAGAATAAAGGCAGATCGTGATGATAAAAAATGTAATCTTTGACGTAGGAAAAGTGCTGGTAGACTTTTGCTGGGAAGAAGTATTTCATAAGCTCGGTTTTGAGGGGGAAACTTTTGAATGTGTGGCGGATGCTACCGTCCGTTCCGTAACCTGGAATGAATTCGACCGGGGGGCAAAGCCGGATGAAGAGATTATTGCTGCATGCATCAAGGAAACACCGGATTATGAAAGAGAAATAAGACTCTTTTATGACCATGTAGGAGAGACGATTCGTACTTATCCATATACGGTGCGGTGGATACGAAGCCTTGAGAAAAATGGATATCATACCTATATATTATCTAATTTTCCAAAGAGCACTTATGAAAAAGCAACAGAAGAACTTTCTTTTGAAAAGGAGACTACCGGAGCAATCTTTTCCTATCAGGTGAAGTGCATCAAGCCGGAAGTGGAAATTTATAAGCTATTGCTGGACAGATACCATTTAGTGCCACAGGAATGTGTATTCATAGACGACCGTCCGGAAAACATAGAGACGGCAGAAAAGCTTGGCATTATAGGCATACAGTTTCAGAATCAGCAGCAGGCAAAAAGAAGGCTTTTGGAACTTGGTGTCGTATCCGGTAGTTAATAAGTAAAGATTATGTAAAAAAAGAATAATTGTCTATTCGTTTCTTGCATTTCAATAGCGAAATGCTTATAATGAGCGTAAGCAGACGGGTAGCAACGCAACTGGCAGGAGTTACTCCTGCCAGTTTTTTTACTTTACAGGAAATTGCTTCCCTGTAAAGTGTGTTTTCGCAGTTGCACAGTAAGCAGGGAGAATACAATGAGGATAACAGGTTTAAAGAAAAAGCTGATAAGTCTCATAGTGGCTGTTATTATGACGGTTTCAGGAATGTATGTTGAAAATATCAACATAGATTCTTCCTTTGCATGTGAAGATACTGCGAACCAGAATTTCACACAGGTAGCACATTTATCCAGACCATCAGAGAGCTGTACCGAAGAACTTTTGGGAACTCGGGAGACCGGCAGGATTGCAGCGGGATACCGCAGACTGTCGGAGAAAAACAGCGATTTGGAAGGAGCCGCATTATCACTGGAAGCAGTATTGCCTGAAAATCAGGCAAAAGACGGCTGGAACTTTGAATTACGGAAATCAAAGGATGTTTTGGACAGCAGGCGTGTCATTATAGGCTATATCCATCATCAGGATGGAGCGAAGGGCTGACTATCACAAGTTAGAAGCAATTTACCTGTGCGCAGAGGAGCATAGGTTTCTTTGCGTACAATATCAGGTCATAACTGTGATAGGAGGATAATAAAATATGGCACAGGATATTGTAGTAGCGCTTATGGGCGTTATGGTAGCGGCAGCAGTTGCTGCATGCTGGTGGTATGAGCATCATGACAGAGAAGATGAGACTTCTTCTAAAGAGGAACAGGAAAAGACGAAAGAAGTATAAAGGAATAAAAGAAGATAGAGGGCTTGTAGCAGGAAAGGACAGAATATGAGAAAGACAAAAATTATATGTACATTAGGACCGGCAACAAAGGATGATGAAGTATTAAAACAGTTAATGGAAAATGGAATGGACGTGGCGAGAATTAACTTTTCCCACGGCTCACAGGCAGAACATAAAGTAACCATGGATCGTGTAAAAAGGATGCGTAAGGAACTGGGCAGACCGGTTGGGATTCTTCTTGATACCAGTGGACCGGAAATCAGGATTGGACAGCTGGAGGGTGGCAGAGCAGAACTGCTTCCGGGAGATACCTTTAAACTTACCACCAATGATATTATGGGAAATAAAGAGCGGGTCTCTATTACTTACAAGGATTTGGTGCATGATGTCAAAGCCGGAACCAGAATTCTGATTGATGATGGACTGATTGAAATGCTGGTAACCAATGTAACAGAAACTGAGATTACCTGTAAAGTAGAAAATGGTGGTGTGATTTCAGACCGCAAAGGAATTAATGTACCGAATGTAAATCTGTCCATGCCTTATATCAGCCCGAAAGACCGCTCCGATATTCTATTTGGAATTGAGCAGGGTGTAGATTTTATTGCAGCATCTTTTGTACGCTGTGCAGATGATGTGCTGCAGTTACGGAAAATTATGGCAGAGCAGGGCTGCAATGACATTAAGATTATCTCTAAAATCGAAAACCGTCAGGGTGTAGATAATATTGATGAGATTCTGGCAGTGTCAGATGGCATTATGGTTGCCAGAGGAGACATGGGAGTGGAGATTCCGATTCGTGAAGTTCCGGCAATTCAGAAGAAAATTATAAAAAAGGTTTACCATGCAGAAAAGGTTGTTATTACGGCAACCCAGATGCTGGATTCCATGATGAAGAATCCACGCCCGACCAGAGCAGAAGCAACAGATGTTGCCAATGCTATTTATGATGGAACCAGTGCAATTATGCTGTCTGGTGAGACTGCTGCCGGGAAATATCCGGTGGAGGCATTAAAAACCATGACAGAGATTGCGGAATATACAGAAAATGATATTGATTATGAGAAACGTTTCCGCCAGCTGGAGAAGATTGATAATCCGGATGTAACAGATGCCATTTCCCATGCAACCTGTATGACTGCCATTGACATCAATGCGGCAGCAATTGTTACGGTAACCAAATCCGGCAAGACTGCCCGCATGATTTCAAGATATCGTCCGAAATGTGCAATTATCGGCTGTACCCCATCGGAAAAGAGTTATTATCAGATGAATCTTTCCTGGGGCGTAACACCACTTATGATACAGGAAGAGACGGATACAGAAGCATTGTTTAATAATGCAATGGAATCCGCAGAACAGCATGGATATGTACAGCATGGAGATTTGGCGGTTATTACAGCTGGAATTCCATTGGGTATTTCCGGTACCACCAATCTGATTCGTGTAGTAGTGACGGGACACTTAAAGAAATAGGAGCGCAGATAGTATGAATGAACAACCGAAATTAGCAGTGCTGATTGATGCAGAAAATGTATCCAATAAATATGTGAAACTAATTATGGATGAGGTCAGCAATTACGGGGTGGCTACTTATAAGCGGGTTTATGGAGATTATTCGAATCCGAGCGTATCTGCATGGATGAAAAATATGCAGGAGTATGCTCTGACACCGGAATTGCAGTGTAATTATACTGCAGGAAAAAGTGCTTCTGATTCGGCATTGATTATAGATGCCATGGATATTCTTTATTCCGGCAAAGTCAGCGGTTTCTGTCTGGTGTCGTCAGACAGTGATTTTACCAAACTTGCCATGCGCTTAAAGGAAGCCGGTATGATGGTAATCGGAATGGGAGAAGAGAAGACACCGAAGTCCTTTGTAAATGCCTGCGAGAATTTCAAGTATCTTGATTTACTTTATAATAAAGAAGAAGCAGAGGAAAAACAGCGCACAGCTACCACAAGAAGAAATACGAATGCATCTTCGGAAAAGGATGCCGGGGACAATGACAACCTTCCGAAGCTTTCGGATATTGAAAAGGAGGTAATCTCCATTATCCGGAGTAATGCAGAGGAAAATGGCTGGATTAATATTTCTGAGCTTGGAATCAATCTGAGCAAACGTATTCCGGGCTTTGACCCACGAAATTATCAGTGCAGTAAACTTTCTACCTTCTTAAAGAAGTTTAGGAGCATTGAATTAAACCCGATTGAGAATCCACACAATAAGCTGTTGAAGGTTGTGTATGCAAAAATAAAAGAGTAGAAAAGAATGTAAAAGCTTCTTTTTCCAGAGTTGTATTTGGCTGGCGAAAGAAGCTTTTTACATAATATTTTTAAAGCGTAGATACATGCTGTAACTAAAATCTGGTTATAAGCAAAAAAACAGGAAGCCTTGATTTATCAGGCTTCCCGCTCCATTAAATAATGCGGAAGATGGGACTTGAACCCACACAAGCGCAATGCTTACAAGATCCTTAGTCTTGCTCGTCTGCCAGTTCCGACACTTCCGCATACCGTATGAACTTACGTCTCATGACGACTTGTAAATAGTAACAAATTCCGGGGCAATTGTCAATGCTTATTTTTAACTTTTTTCGATTTTTGCCAATTTTATATATTTTTTCAAAAAAAGGGAAAAAATTAAAAATAGGGGTTGACTTATTACCGTTGAAACGGTAAAATATCATTTGTTCGCAGGAGTGGCGGAATTGGCAGACGCGCAGGCTTCAGGTGCCTGTGGTAGCAATATCGTGTGGGTTCAAGTCCCATCTCCTGCATGAAAAAAGCCTTGATGATATCAGGGCTTTTTTGCTGTTACAAAGTATTCGTAAGAAGCTGCCGGCAGCAGGCTTTGCAACTCTGAAATTACTTGATGAATCGTAAAAAGGAGCGTATAACAAATATTCGGAAAAATGAAAAGCGAGTGTAATAGAAGAAAAAACAGGGTGTCAAGAAAAAATACTTGACACCCTGCTTCCTTTATAGTATGATAGCTAAGGTCGCAAGGAGTGAGAACATGGAAGAAAAAGTAGAACAGGCTTATTTATATGATTTTTATGGAGAGCTGCTCAATGAACATCAGAGAAGAATCTACGAAGATTTCGTGTTCAATGATTTATCTTTAGGCGAGATAGCTTCCTGCGAGGGCATCAGCCGCCAGGGTGTACATGACCTGATTAAGCGGTGCAATAAGATGCTGGAAGGCTATGAAGAGAAGCTTCATCTGGTAAAGAAGTTCCTAGAGACGAAGCAGAAGGTAGAAGAGATTAACAAATTAGCGGAAAGCTTCCGGGCAGGACGCAAGGATATAGTAATTGATGAAATAGAGAGAATTTCGGGAGAAATATTGGAGGAGCTGTAATATGGCATTTGACAGTCTTTCACAGAAACTTCAAAATGTATTTAAGAATCTTCGCAGTAAGGGAAGGCTTACGGAAGATGATGTGAAGGCAGCACTGAAAGAAGTAAAGATGGCTCTGCTTGAAGCAGATGTTAACTTTAAAGTAGTAAAACAGTTTACCAAAGCGGTGCAGGAGCGTGCAATTGGTTCCGATGTAATGAACGGACTGAATCCTGGACAGATGGTAATTAAAATTGTAAATGAAGAGATGGTCAGGCTCATGGGTTCCGAGACAACGGAGATAGCACTTCGTCCGGGGCAGCAGATTACCGTTATTATGATGGTAGGTCTTCAGGGAGCTGGTAAAACCACCACAACCGCTAAGATTGCAGGTAAGTTAAAGCAGAAGGGCAAGAAACCACTGCTGGTAGCCTGTGATGTGTATCGCCCGGCTGCGATTGAGCAGTTGAAAATCAATGGAGAGAAGCAGGAAGTTGAAGTATTCTCCATGGGCGATAAGAATAAGCCGGTAAATATTGCGAAAGCGGCAGTTGAGCATGCAGCAAAGAATGGCAATCAGGTTGTAATCTTAGATACCGCCGGACGTCTTCATGTAGATGAAGATATGATGGATGAGTTGATTGAGATAAAAGAAAATGTCGATGTGGCACAGACCATTTTGGTTGTAGATGCCATGACCGGACAGGATGCCGTAAATGTGGCAGGAACGTTCGATGAGAAGATTGGAATTGACGGAGTCGTGCTGACAAAGTTAGACGGTGATACCCGGGGTGGAGCAGCATTATCTATCCGTGCAGTAACCGGAAAGCCGATCCTTTATGTTGGTATGGGTGAGAAACTTTCCGATTTGGAACAGTTCTATCCGGATCGTATGGCAAGCAGAATTCTTGGCATGGGCGATGTGCTTACACTCATTGAAAAAGCACAGAGTGAGATTGATATAGATGAAGAGAAAGCCAAAGACATGCAGCAGCGTCTGAAGAAAGCGGACTTTACCTTTGATGATTATCTGCTTTCCATGGAACAGATGAAGAAAATGGGCGGTCTTGGCAATATTCTTGGGATGCTGCCGGGACTGGGCGGCGGAAAGATGCCGGATATTGATGAAGGTGAAGCTGAGAAAAATATGGCACGTACAACAGCCATCATCTATTCCATGACAAAGAAGGAAAGAAGTAATCCTTCACTTTTGAATCCGAGCCGTAAGCACCGGATTGCAAAAGGTGCAGGGGTAGATATCAGT
The DNA here is from genome assembly GCF_003479505.1 of Roseburia sp. AF15-21. NCBI lineage: Bacteria > Bacillati > Bacillota > Clostridia > Lachnospirales > Lachnospiraceae > Roseburia > Roseburia sp. AF15-21. The sequence goes on from NZ_QUHG01000002.1 coordinate 369,605, forward strand.
GAAGTAAACCGTCTGGTAAAGCAGTTTGAACAGGCGAAGAAAATGATGAAACAGATGCCCGGACTTATGGGTGGACGTGGACGCGGTGGTAAAATGGGAAAATTCAAGTTTCCTTTTTAACATATAAGCATTTGCTTAGGATAGCATAATTCAAGGAGGTGAAACAGTAATGGCAGTAAAGATCAGATTAAGAAGATTAGGACAGAAAAAGGCTCCTTTCTATAGAATCGTAGTTGCAGATTCCCGTTCCCCAAGAGATGGAAAATGCATCGAAGAGATTGGAACTTATGACCCAACTAAGGATCCTAGTGAGTACCATGTAAATGAAGAACTGGCTAAGAAATGGTTAGCAAACGGCGCACAGCCAACAGAAACCGTAAACCGTATCTTCAAAGCAACCGGTATCGTAAAATAGTGAGGTGTACCTATGAAGGAATTAGTAGAAGTAATTGCAAAATCACTTGTAGATTACCCGGATGAGGTCAATGTCACAGAGACAGAGAACGAGAAAGCCATCGTATTGGAACTGCGCGTAGCTCAGTCCGACATGGGTAAGGTAATCGGAAAACAGGGACGCATTGCAAAGGCAATCCGTTCTGTTGTGAAAGCAGCAGCCTCAAAAGAAAACAAAAAAGTAATCGTTGATATTATGTAATAATATCGATGACATAAAAGGAAGCAGCAGAGTAATCTGTTGCTTCCTTTTTATCTATATGCTAATAATTATGCACAGGAATTCGTTCCTGTGCACTTTTCCATCTTGTCCCATTATGCGACATATGTTAAAATACAAAAAAGCATACATTAATACAATCGAAATAGCAAATTCTATTATTCAAATCTTGTTTCATTTTGAACATGACATTTCTGTATCTATCTATGCTTTTATTCACTAATTAATCAAAAAAGCAGGAGAGGTACAGCAGTGGATTTTGTAGCAATGGTTCTCCTGCCACATACAAGGAGGACTTGCCTATGACAAGAGAAACAAATGAAAACACACCGGTAGCAAACCGTAAATTCAAGGACACTATTTTTCGCATGCTATTTTCGGAAAAGGAAGCTTTGCTGTCACTTTATAATGCGGTTAATAGCAGTAATTATACGGATGCAGATGCACTGGAAATTGTAACTTTAGAAAATGCTATTTATATGGGAATGAAGAATGACCTGGCTTTTATTCTGGATATGAATCTTTATCTATATGAACATCAATCCACAATAAATCCGAACATTCCGCTTCGGGATTTATTTTATATTGCAGCAGAATACCAGAGGCTTGTAGATAAGAAATCCCTATATTCTTCTGCATTACAGAAAATTCCCAATCCCCATTTTATTGTATTTTATAACGGAAGCATGCCGATAGAGGATTGTTGTACCAGACGGCTGTCAGATGCGTTTTATCATGCAACAGACAATCCATCTTTGGAGCTTGTTGTTACCACATTTAATGTGAATGTGGGGCACAACACGGAGTTAATGTCCCAGTACCAGATATTGAGGGAATATTCCATTTATGTCGCAAAAGTGCGTGTTTTTACGGAACAGATGCCAGTAGATGCTGCTGTACAAAAAGCAGTTGCAGAATGCATCCATGAAAATATTCTGGCAGATTTCCTTAGGAAAAATCAGGCGGAGGTAATTGCTATGAGTATATTTGAATATGACAAAGAGGAAGAGGAAAAGAAATTAAGGAAAGCAGAATTTGAGGCAGGAGTCGAGCATGGAATAGAGCAGAGTTTAGTTTCACTTGTAATAAAGAAAATGAAAAAAGGAAAATCTGTAGAAGAAATTGCGGATATGCTAGAAGAAACTCCGGAAAAAATTCAAAATATATATGAACTGGCAAGAGATATGGCACCAGACTATGATGTAGAGAAAATCTGTGGACAATTGACAAGATAAAAAGATAAAACTGTAAGTTTTTTTCTAGGGGAAAAGAAAAGCAGTTATATAGTTTCATAAAAAGTGCACAGGAATTCGTTCCTGTGCACTTTTTAACAATTTTACTTATGCGCGAAAACCGTAGTCAGTGTACATTTCTTCGCAGTATTTGCAGCGATAGGTTTCTTCTTTTTCATCTGTGAGCAGGAAAATCTGGTCTAATTCCTGTTCGATGGAAGTAATGCAGCGTGGGTTCTTGCAACGGATTACATTTTTTACCTGCTTTGGAAGATGCAGTTCCTTTTTCTCAACGATTTTATCGCCTTTGATAATATTTACGGTAATATTGTGGTCGATAAAACCTAAGATATCTAAGTCTAAGGCATCAATCGGGCATTCGACTTTGATGATGTCCTTTTTTCCCATTTTATTGCTTTTTGCATTCTTGATAATGGCAACGGTACAGTCTAACTTGTCCAGCTTTAAATTATGATAGATAGAAAGGCTCATACCGGCTTTGATATGGTCGAGAACGAAACCTTCATGAATTCCACTGATATTTAACATATTGATTACCTCCATTTTAATAGTGTAAGAATCAGAGCCATTCGCACATAGACACCGTACTGTGCCTGACGGAAATAAGCAGCTCTTGGGTCATCATCTACTTCTACGGATATTTCATTGACACGAGGAAGCGGATGAAGAACATACATGTCGTCTTTGGCAAGTTTCATTTTTTCCTTGTCTAATATGTAATAGTTTTTCAGACGGACATAATCTTCTTCATTGAAGAAACGTTCCTTCTGCACTCTGGTCATATAAAGAATATCAAGTTTTGGCATTGCATCATCCAGTCTTGTTACTTCTTCAAACGGAATATTATTTTTTACCAGAACGTCTTCGCGGATATAGTCCGGAATTTTAAGTTCTTCCGGAGAAATAAGAACGAAGCGGATTCCGGGATAACGAATCAGTGCATTAATCAGAGAGTGCACGGTCCGGCCGAATTTTAAATCACCGCATAAACCGATTGTCATATTGTCTAATTTCCCTTTTAAAGAACGAATGGTTAATAAATCAGTTAATGTCTGGGTTGGATGTTGATGACCGCCATCACCGGCGTTGATTACTGGAATAGAAGATTTCTGGGAAGCTACGAGAGGCGCACCTTCCTTTGGATGACGCATGGCACATATATCTGCGTAACAGGAAATGATTCGGATAGTATCGGAAACACTTTCACCTTTTGCTGCGGATGAACTGTCTGCACTGGCAAAACCAAGAACAGAACCACCAAGGTTTAACATGGCAGCTTCAAAACTAAGACGGGTACGGGTACTTGGTTCATAGAAACAGGTTGCAAGTTTCATGCCATCACAGGCATGTGCATATTTTTGTGGATTTTTTTCAATATCACCTGCTAAATCCAGCAGTTGATCCAGCTCCTCTACGGATAAATCGAGGGGACTCATTAAGTGTCGCATAAGATTCCTCCTGTATGATGTTTTTAGTAATGTCATCTAGGCATTTTTACTATCATATAATAATAAAATATAAAATTCAAGGTAAAATATAAAGACGCAATATTCTGAAATTTGAAAAATTTTTCAGTATATGATAAAGTAGGGTATCATAAGGTGATGCAAAGAGAAGGAGAGCAAAAATGATTGAGGAAAGAAACGATATGCAGATGGACTTTGATGAGGATGCCCAGTACACAGAACGCAAGAGAATACTCTTTTTCGGTCTGCCATGGACCTTTACCAAATATATCATCAAACCAAGTGTAATTACAGTAGATGCAGGCTTATTCAAAATTGAAGAAAATGACTGCTATATGTATAAGGTACAGGATGTAAAATTAACGGCAACTTTGCTGGAGCGGATGTTCGGACTTGGAACTGTAATCTGTTATACCGGAGATGTTACTACACCGGAGCTTCGGCTGACACATATCAAACATTCCAGGGAAGTAAAAAATTACATCTTAAAAGCATCCGAAATTGCAAGAATGAAACGCCGTACTTTAAATACGTTAGATATCGGAGCTGGCGCAGATATTGATGATTTAGACTCATAAGCGTAACAGGACATTGCAGGATTCAGGCATCGCACGGACTTAAATAAGAAGTTCCGTGCGATGCTGTTTTATGCAGGAAAGGGGATTTAAGATTTTCTCAGGGGAACAGTGGTAACACGTTCAAATAGGAGACCTGCCATCATCCAGAGAGGCGCATAGTCTAAGCGGATGACACCGTTGATATTGGTTTTGGCATTGCTGTAATCCCATGGACAGATGCCCTTTTTCTTTAAGAAGGTTCCGGTCAGATACTCACAGACAAAGATACCGGCAGAGTAAATGGAACCCCGGAAGATGGCAGGCAGCTTATGAATGTGCTTATAAACCGGCGGAATAACCGCCGCCATGCCATAAATCGGGAACATCCAGATAGAAGTATGTCCAGTCAGTTTAAAATTGTTATTGCGGATAGAATCAAGGGAGGTGAAGATAATTTCCATGCACCAGCCCGTGAGTCCGCATATCATAAAATTATTCTTTATCATATGATTACTTCCTATTAGGAACACTGTAAATACAAGGCTTTTCGGAGCCTGCAAACCAGAAAAAATAATATTTGATCTATCACATTACGCAAAAAGCCGTCCGGCATGAGAAACGGGCGGCTTTTTTGCGTGGATAGACGGAAAGGAGGCACAAAAATAACTACAAAATTTTAGCGCTCTAATTTGTGCAACTTTAACGAAAAGGAGGATCGTAAATGGCCGATGAAAAACTGAATACTGGCCCTGCGGAGAATATTTCCCCGGAGGCCGCCGAGCCTATCGCCACACCAGAACAGGCCGCAGCATCTGAATCCCAGCAGGAACAGACCGGGCCTGCCATACCTGAGCCCGGCGATGTGGTTGTGTCCTTTGACAAAATCAATGAGCTTATGGCAGAAAAGAGACAGAACGCCCGCGCCGAAGTCGAAAAGGCGGAAACCCCCGAAGCGCCGGAGGCGGCAGCCTCCGGAGAAGTACCGCAGCCCGCCAATACGGAGGAACCGAAAAAGCCGCGCCGTGGCCGTCCGCCGAAAGCAGAAAAGGCCGCGACTGAAAATCAAAAATCGGAGAAATCGGCTGGGGCCCGCAAGGGCCGCCCACCCAAGGCGGATAAGACGGCCCCTGACAAGCCCAAGCCGTCCAAACGAGACAAAGTGTCCCGAAGTGACGGAAAGGCCCCGGATGCCAAGGAGCCCATTAAGCCCGCACAGGATACGGCACCGAAGGAAACTGCTACTGCGGAACAGACGGCTCCCGAGCCGACCACACCGCCCCGCCCGGTTGAGGAAGGCAAGCTGGTTTATCTGAAACTTTCCGAGGTTCATCCGTTTCACACATTCCGTCCGCACCCCTTTAAGGTACGGGACGATGCGAAGATGCAGGAAATCGTTGCTTCTATCCGCGTAAACGGTGTAATGGTTCCCGGTCTTGCCCGCCCGGAGAAAGACGGAAACGGCTATGAAATTGTAGCGGGCCATCGCCGTACCCACGGCAGTGAACTGGCGGGGCTGGAGGAAATGCCCTTTATTGTCCGTGAAATGACCGACCACGAAGCGGTGCAGGCCATGAAGGACAGCAACAAGCAGCGTGACGGGATGCTCCCCAGTGAATTGGCCGCGCTGCTGGAACTTGAGGTTGAGGACATTAAGCATCAGGGCGGGCGGCTGAAAGGCGTTGCGGAAGGCGATGTTGGAAAACGCTCGGTTGAGATTGTGGGCGAGGCGCATGAGATGAACTATAAAAAGGTCATGCGCTACTTGCGGCTCAACTCTCTTGTGCCGGAGCTTCTGGATAAGGTAGACGATAAAAAGATGGGCTTCATGCCTGCCGTGGAACTGTCCTACATCAAACCGAAAAATCAGAGGCTTATTGCTGTTTCCATTGACGGGGAGCAGGCTTCGCCCTCGCTGGCCCAAGCTAAACGGCTCCGGGAGCTGGATAAGGAAGGCAAGCTCAACGGCGATGTCATTGACGGCATCTTATCAGAACAGAAAAAGGAGGATCGAGGCTTGATTATTTCTACTGCGGAACTGGAAAAGTATTTTGGCAAGGAGGTCACTCCCGCCAAAATGAAAGAACAGATTATGTCCCTGCTGGATGACTGGAAAGAAAAACAGCCGCCGGAGCTGGCAAAAGCCCCGAAAAAGCAGGAACTTGACAAGTAACAACTTCGAGACACTTTGTCCCGAGGGCCCCGCCCTCGCGCAGAAGCTCTGGTGGTATATATCCCCCGTCGCCGCCTGTTTTTTAGTACAGCCGGGAGTGGGCCGTCAAGGGTGCAGCGCACCGCCGTTTTCGGCGGCTCGCCCTTGACGGTCTGCCCCGGCTGTGCTATTTCCCCGGCAAGCGGCGGGGGTATATCCTCCAGAGCCGCCCCCTT